>JAFLTB010000012.1 GCA_022510605.1 Lachnospiraceae bacterium | reverse complement strand
TGCCTCGATCACTGCATCAGCCATCTTGGAAACGATCAGTTTCACTGCACGGATTGCATCATCGTTGCCCGGGATTACATAATCCAGTTCTTCCGGATCACAGTTGGTATCTACAATACCAATCAGCGGAATGCCCAGAATGTGAGCCTCCTGAATACAGATTCTCTCTTTCTTTGGGTCTACTACAAAAATAGCATCCGGAACATCTCTCATTTCCTTAATTCCACCCAGGTTTCTCTCTAATTTTGCCCACTCTTTTCTCAGGTTGATAACTTCCTTTTTCGGAAGTACATCAAAGGTTCCATCCTCAGACATTTTCTCAATATCTTTCAGTCTCTTAATGCGGGCACGGATGGTCTTGAAGTTGGTCAGCATACCGCCCAGCCATCTCTCATTCACATAGAACATGCCGCAGCGCTCTGCCTCTGCCTTAATGGAATCCTGTGCCTGCTTCTTGGTACCAACGAACAGAATTTTGCCGCCCTCTGCCGCAATATCCTTGATTACGTTGTAGGCCTCGTCTACCTTGCCCACCGATTTCTGCAGGTCAATGATATAAATACCATTTCTCTCGGTGTAGATGTACTCTGCCATTTTCGGGTTCCATCTTCTTGTCTGGTGTCCAAAATGAACACCGGCTTCCAGTAACTGTTTCATTGAAATAACACTCATTATTTCATACCTCCATTTGGTTTTTTCTTCCATCTGTCTCATATTTCCGTTACACCCTGGCTGTTATAGCACAGGGCACCATAACCGAAATCAACAGATGTGATTTTTTCAATCCGATTTATTGTATCATACTGGCACGCAGATTGCAAGTTTTTTATTGAGAAATCCGGAAAGTGAAAGCCAGAGAGCCAGGAAAAAAGCCATCATGTCAAGAAAGCCCCCGGTCTCTCCGGAGGCTTCCTTAGTTTTAAACTACTATTTTTTCGTAAATTTCAGCCATTTAAGCATGACACCGGCTTTGTTTGTTTTCACATAAACCGTATGGGTGCCGCCGGAGTTTATGGTGCAATTGTTCGAGGTCTCTTTCCAACTTCCATTTCCCAGATTATATATTGTGGAAACCTGACTCGTCAAGCCATCCAGATAAATAAATATCTGACCACTGTTATTCGGCTCCTTGACATAAACCGAAGCCTGGCTGACAGAATCTGTTCCAAAGTCCAGAGAAAAGGAAATCCACGAATCGGTACTGTTAAAGGTTACCGTACCATCTTCAACCGTTACATCATTCGAGTCGGTAAAAGCAGTGGCCGGAATCTCCTCAAATGGGCCCTTAATATCCGGCACGGCTCCCGGCGTAGTATCCTTTATCGTAAGGGTAAGCACCGCATTCCTGCCGGCACTGAATACAAATGTCAGGGAAGCCGTTCCTGTTTGCAGGGAGGCCAGATAAGATTTTTCAATCGTTACAATGTTGCCCTGTAACAAATAATCGGTTCCCTTTGCCAGTACGGTACCTCCATTTCGAATTTCTGACAGCGTATTGTCATTCAAGGTCATCGTAACCCGAATCGGCTTCTGCTCCGATTCATTTTTGTCAAATTCATAACTGTCAGCCGTGATCGTGGCACTGGCTGCCGGTTTGGAACCATCCGGCAGATACGTACGGAATTTGCCGCTGCAGTGCAAAAGTCCCATCATATAAAGACAGCCGTCATAATACCGGTATTTTCCTGTGGTAGGAGAAATATTCCAAAAGTCCTCCAAAAATGCCCATGCTTTCTTATCACTGGCCGCCAGGCTTGCCACCGCATTCATTGCTACAAGTCCAGGCGAATGGTCGGTACTCAGTTCTTTTCCTTCCAACGTCCATTGATTTCCATAGCTGTCAACACCCTTTTCAGTGAAAAAGGCATGCAGGGTGTTGGCATGTGTCGTGGCCCAGTTATTTTTTCCCCACCAGGCATAGTCACAGGCAATGTTAGCAGCAATGCGCCAGGCATCGAAACGGAAATCGGCGTGGTCGCCCTCGTGTTTAGGAGTCCCATTATATTCCGAATAATCCGGCCCCAGCCCTGTCTGGGCATTGGTGGCTTTCTGGAAATAAGCACGGCTGGCCTCTGCCGCCTCGCTCCAGAACTCATTATCCTTTTCCGCCAGTTCCGCCCACACCTCATAAAAGGCTGGCAGATGATAGGACGGGTCCGTATAGGTGGCGGCATTGCCAATTGGACAGAATACCGGCATCTTATGAGTGCTGTCAAACATATTCACACCCTGGCCGTCGTCCTTTTGATGAAGCATGGCGTCCAGAATAATCTGCGCCTGTTCATTGTAATTGTAAATCCCATCACTGTCCCCCCAGCGGGCAGAAGCAAATAAAAGTGCTGTAGCAAAATATTCTTCTCCGTCCGAAGCCGGCGTATTATCCATTTTCGAACCACTGGTAGAACATTTCCAGGCAAAATAATTCTTAAATTCTCCACTGGTATGCTGCATATAGGTTTTGGCCCATTTCCACAGGCGGTCAAATTCCTCCTGCTTATCCATCTGCACGCATATCATCATGCCATAGGACATTCCCTCCGAGCGCACATCATTGGTATCTGCCGTATAAATATATGCCATATCCGGCTCTACCGGATAATAAATTCTCTCCTCTTCGGTTCCATAAAATAACTGCTGCCATGCGTCCTCTACCTTGGCATCAATCTCTGCCTCACTATATCCCAGTTCCCGGAACATATTGCGGTAATTTCCGGTATATGCGGCACCGCCTGCCGGTACCGGCGCTGCCGGAGGCTCTGGTATATCTCCCAGGAAAAACAGTTCAAAGCTGTTCAGATATGTGTCATTGGAACCGTTATCTGTCTCCAGTCTGAACTCAATTTCCAGTTCGCCAGTCTCCTCATCCTGCATCTTAAAATCAATGGATTGCTCCTGAAGTTCCGTCCCGGTAAAGGCAACAGCTCCCTTCTTTTTCCCGCCAATATAAAGCGATACTCCGGCGGCAGTGGAATTGTTGGATGCCCCTTTTATAACTATACGGTATTTTTTATTAATTCCATCAAAGAAATACGTGGTCTTACATCCATCCCCGTTTCCATACAGGGCCACGCCATCAAAAGGTTTTGTAATCGTACCGGCATAGCTTCCGCTGCAGGTCATATCACTGCAATTTCCTTCCAGTACGCTGACTGGGTCCGGTGTTGGTGTCCGCGTTGGTGCTAATGTTGGCGTCGATGTAGGCACTGCAGGAGGTATTGTCACTGGCGGCATCGTAGCCGGTGTAACCGGACCATCCGTTGGCTGCCCCGAAGCCGTTCCCGTAGGTGTAGCCGTTGGCCCTGACGGATTCCCTGTTGGCCCTTCCGTCGGATTTTCTGTGGACGGTTTCTGCGAATCATCCGTCTCCTTAGGCTCCTCCTCTGAACCTGTTGGCGACTTTGTCGGCGTATTGGTAGGCGCCGGCTTTATCGTGCTATTGTTATCATCCGATTCCTTTACCGTTATCTGGCAGTACGCCTTTTTTTTCGTCCCATCCTGCGAAGCTGCCGTAATCGTCACCGTTCCAACTCCCATGGCCCGTACCAGCCCTCCGGAGGAAACCTCTGCCACCTTCTGGTCGCTGGAACTCCAGCGTACCTCTTTATAGGAGGCATTTTTCGGAAGAACGGTTGCACTTAACTGGAATGTCTGGCTTGGTAACAGTGTCTTTGATGCCACGCTCATTTGCATGGATTTTACTTTTGTGCCGACAATAACTTTTAATGTTGCCTTTTTTTGTCCCTTCTTTGATGTGACGGTAATCGTTGTCTTTCCCTTTTTCTTCGCTTTCATTTTTCCTTTTGCGCTTACCGTTACAATTTTTTTGCTGCTGGAACGAAATTTTACTTCTTTCCAGGCCTTCCTGGATACTTTGCCATTAATGGCGATTTTCAAGGTAGCTTTTTCCTTCTTCTTCATTACAAGCACACCCGAATCAGAATTTTTGATTTTTACCGACTTTACCTTTGCCGCCTTTTTGGCCCCTATCCCGGCAGAAGGAAAGATTGACAAAGTCAGAGCAAAAATCAGGGTCAGTACAACCCATTTTTTCATACTGCGTTTTGCCATAATATCCTCTCCTTTGCATGGATTACAAGTTAACTATACTGTTTTAATTATACCATTACGCTTCGATATAAGCAATAAAAAACTGCCGTGCCAGGAATGTTCCATTTCCTGGCACGGCAGTAAAAATTCAGTATTAAAAACTGCGGAAACTCAAGAATTTGTTCTGGTGATGATTCTGGCAATTTCTTCATAAGAGGCCCCCACGGGTATCTCATAGGTGCCAGCCCGGACTCTTTTGGAATAGCCATGCTCTTCCAGATACCGGTCGAAGGCATCGTTGTCCTTTATAATGCCCGCCTCCCTCATTTCACGGGATACCGAGCTGGATAATAGCCCTCCCCGGACTGTAAATGTCCTGGTATTTTTGGACTTGGAGGGCGGCTTTTTGGTCGCCTGGCTGGCTGCCGTTGGCTGGCTCGTCGCCGTGGGCTGACTTGTCGGTACTGCAGAAGCCTGCTCCGGCGTATTCCCTACGTCTACGCCCGCTCCGTTGCCCGGCTCTGTCGATTCCGGCACCGCTGTCTGCTCTGGCACAGCGGAAGGAACTGCTGCCTCCGTTGGGGCTGGTGCCTCTGGCTGATTTTCCTCCGGTGCTTCCGTCTGGCCCTCTATCTGTGCAGGCGATACAGGGAACGTCCGGTTTGCCGGCTCCATGGTACCCTCCGGGAACACCATGCCCAGCTTTCTGGCCTGTTCCACCACATCCGTGCCGGCGTCTCCCATCCGGTAACGGATGCACAGCACAAGCGCAGTTATAAGAATGCCCGTACCGAGCCCGCGCAAAAAATATTTTCCCTTCATCGTCCTCTGCCTCCATACAGCGCAATTACCAGTTTGACCTCTCCCTGCCCGATATTCAGAGCCTTGGAGATTTCCAGTATGGATTTGCCCTCTTTATACATCTTCTGAATCTGTAAATTAACATTTCCCGGCACCGATACGTTCTCTGGCTTTCTGTCAGCGGTTCCTTCGGCTCTTTCCGCTTTGGTTTTACTGCGAACCGGCTCTTTTGCCTTTTCCGCAGTGGCTCTGACCGGCGCAGCGGCAGGCCGCGTCTTTGGCCGGGCAGGCTCCGCTGGTTTCGGCACCTTTGCCGCTTTCGGCGCTTCTGCTGACTTCTGCACTTTTACAGCCTCCTGCGTCTCTGCCGGCTTCTGCACTTTTACAGCCTCCTGCGCTTCTGCCGGCTTCTGTACTTTTGCAGCCCTTGGCGTCTCCGCCGGCTTTTGCACCCTTGCAGCCTTCGGCGTCTCTGCCGGCTTCTGCACTTCTGTCGTCTCCGGCGCAGACACCGGCTCTGCCTTCGCCGACTCTGCCATAATTTGCTTTATTTCTTTTTCCTTTTCATTGAGCACATTATACATAAAGACAACTTCCCGATGGTTGCTGTCTATTTTCTCAAGAATCTGTTTGGAAAATTCATCCACTGCCATAATTTTTTCGTTGCAGAGACGATTCATCTCATCCTCTGTGGCCTCCACCAGAACGCTCTGCCGTTCCTCTAACAGTTCATTTACCCGTTCCCGAATCTTTTCTTCATCCTTTTCTGTCCACAGACTGGCAGAGGCAGTTACATTTTGTTCCTCTCCCTGACCCAATAGGAACTGTCCGCCTCCCGATTTTTTGGATGCCAGAAAACTGATACAGATACAGGCAAAACCAACGATTATTAATATCACTTCTAATGCTGTCATAGTAACCTCCACACCGGAGCCTGACCCCTATACCATAATGTCAAAACTACTGTTTGAACGAGGTGCCACCGGGGCTTCTTCCGTATTTTTCTTCTTTTTCCGCCGGTTGCTGGAACCAGCACCACCACCGGAGGAGCCTTCCTCCGCATCGTACTCCTCGGTTTCGCTTTTCTGCGATTCCACAGTCTGTCTGGCCTCCCGCTCTGTTCTGGCCTCAAACTGAACCGCTGTCTGCTGCAGCGCATGCTGTGTCTGATTTAACTCTCGACCCTGTGCATTTGCCGCTTCCACTGTCCGTGGCAGCATAGTGGCAATATCAATGGAATTCAATGACATAGAAAACCTCCATTCCGCTTTACAGCCCTTTCATCTGGACGTCCGCTCCCTCCCGGACCAGCCGGCAGTGCGACATCTCTTCCTTGACAATTCTTGTCGCATCTTTAACCATAATGTTCACACCAGGATATACAGTGCCCTCTACCTTGATGCAGACATTTCTATTTTTCTCAATCCGGGCCAGAATATCCTCCCGCTCCCGGCGCATCTTACGCAATTCTTTTTTTAGAATCGGCTTGCTCATTGCCGCTGTCTTCATAAACTGAATCTGCTCCGGCGTAATCTCCTGCCATGAATCCCGCAGTTCCTTTATCGTTCTTACCGTCTTCTCAATGCCATGCAGTTTTTCTTCTCTTTCCTCTATATCCTCTTTCAGTTGATTCGCCTGCTTCACCAGTTCAATGTCAGATAAAATTTCCACCTTGGTGGAAGAACCCATGGTAGAGCCCAGGGACGTGGCATGAATCCCACTGTAGGTTTTGATGGAGCCTCCATTTATCAGGCCTTTTTTCCCTCTTACCTGAATCTGCTCCCTGCATTCCACTTCGCTGTGTAAAACCGCATCGGCTCTTAATCCCCCTTCACAGACCACCTTGCAGTTTTCTAAGAATTTTGCCGTAATGTTGCCGGCCGCCTTGAGTTCCCCCCGCTCCATTCCCTGCATACCCCGTTTTAATACAATGTTGCCGCCAGATATCAGAACGGCGCCTTCTACAACACCATTGACAATAATATCTCCCTCGGCCTTAATCTTAAAACCGGTATTGACATTTCCCGCCACTTCCACAGTTCCCTTGTAATCAATATCACCGGTAGAGGAATCCACGTCAGCAGGCACACGGTAAATATCGGAAACCATTACCATATCGTCTACCAGAGTGACATGTCCTGCCACCTTGGAATACAGATTGCATTTATCCGGCGATATCTCAATGTTCCGGCCGAACCGCAAGTGGCGAACCTTTACTTTTTTCGGATTCAAGGGAGCACCTAACACAGATATTCCCGCACGGCCATGGTTAGCGGGTTTCAGAGTGGCCAGTTTTTCTCCCTCGGTCACTATCTTGATATTCCCCAACTGATGAAAATCTACACTGCCGTCCTCATTCAGCTTCGGCTTTGCCGTGGCATTGACGTCAAAAAAATACGTTATCTCCGCATCATATCCCTGCACCGGCGGCGTTGCATCGGCGATAATGTAATCGCGGCAATATTCCCGATGGGCAAGAAAATGGTCAATTGCTTTTTTATGTATTCCATGGCGGACACCAGCCAGCCGCAAATCACCAATAATGTCATCCTCTGTCAGAGCGGGCCCGCCACTGGTGGCCGGATAAAATCTGGCCAGGGCACGCACTCCCTGGTCTATCACTCTGATAATACATTTTTCTGATTCCGGCAGCACTTCGGAATCCGTCAGCCGAAGCGGTATATCAAAATCCTCATTTTGTAAATACTGGCTTATGGCAGACAAATCACAATCCTCCAGAGAAATCCGGTCCAGGTATTGAACAACATCATCCACCGAAACCATTTCTCCGCCGTCCTCCGGCTTATGAACCTGCAGCCAGGCCTTGCCATCCTGATTAATCACCTGAAAATATCCATTTCGTGCCATATCTCTACCTCCATCTGCCCTGTTAAAATAAATTCAGCAAATCTACGGAATCTCCCAGTTGATTTTTAATCTTTTGCAAAGCTTTTGTATGGAGCTGCGAAACTCTGGATTCCGACACACTGAGTATCTGGCTGATTTCCTTTAATGTCAGTTCCTCATAGTAATAAAAGGTAATAACCTTTTGCTCATTTTCCGTCAAGGTTTTCAGTGCCTCCACAAGCATCTGTTTCAATTCCTGTTTTTCCACCACTTTTTCCGGCTGCTGGAATTTGGCACCAAAGGTCTCTATTCGCCCCTCGCTTCCCTGTTCCAGATAATCATCCAGAGAAACCATATTGGTAAACTCGGCCTCGGATTTCCAGCCATCATATTCCTCTCTGGATATCCCCAGTTCATCGGCTATCTCATCTGCCGTGGCCGGTCTTCCATAAGCTGCCTCCAGACTGGCGGCCGCCGTCTCCATCTTCTTCTGCTTCTGCCGCAGGGTGCGGGGAATCCAGTCCATCTTACGTATCTGGTCCAGAATAGCACCCCGAATGCGGAGACTGGCATATGTTTCAAATTTTACATTTTTTCCCGTGTCAAATTTATCAATGGCATCAATCAACCCAAATATACCATAGCCTACTAAATCATCGTATTCCACTGTATATCCCAAATACATACTGAGTCTCCCGGCAACCAGATTTACCACATTGGCATATTCCAAAATCAGCTGCTCACGGAGCTGCGGGGACTTTGTTTTCATATAATTATCCCAAAGTTTTTGTCTTTCCGCTTCTTTCATTCGCTAATCCTTTCCCCTATGTCCTCTTATTGCCATCTCTGTTTCATGGGAATCTCCCGTGTCAGAATGCCCTCTGTTCCTCATCGGGCCCCTCCGTCTCGCCTTCTGCCTCTTCCCTTTGCTTCTCTTCCTCTGCCTGTCTCCGTTCTTCTTCCTCCTGCCGTCTCTGCTCTTCTGCCTCTCTGCGCTTTTTCTCCGCTTCCAGAGCCGCCAGATGTTCTGCATGCACTCTTCCTACCACCTGTGCCGCAATCTGCCCTATGATGTAAAAGACAAGTAGGACAATAACAAGCGCCACCAGACTGGTCATAACCGGCCATCCCTGTACTACACTGAGAATACAGCAGACAAGCCCTGCCAAAAGCATGACAAAAGCCGGAATAAATCGATACTTCATATCCAACACACCTCATATCAGATAATGGAATCTCCTATTCCTACCGCCCGGATTAGCAGTTCAGCCGTCTCCGGATCAAATATAATGGTTCGGCCGTAGGTCAGCCCCACGTCTTCTGCCACAATCGGAATATCCCATTTCTTCAGTTGTTTTCGTACTGCCATTACATTTTGTTCCCCAATATTCAAAAATTCATTCTTGGAATTATGGGAAAACATTTTTGCCCCGCCAGCTATTTTTGCTGTCAGATTCCGGGGATTTACCTTTTTATTCAGCAAGGCCTCATACATATCCTCCAGACAAGTATCCACAAATTTACAGCGGTTATCATTTCTTAAAACCTTACTGCTGTCCGGCAGCATTGCATGAGCCATGCCGCATATCCGGGTGGTTTTGTCATACAAGACAACCCCCAGACAGGAACCCAGTCCAAGGGTTGTTATTTTCTGTGGGGCACGGCAGATTTTATAATCTGCCATCCCCACTCTTATTACTTCACTCATACATTTTTGTTCCCTTCTACAACCGCTTTGATGTCGAGGAGTGAAACCAGGCTTTCTCCTTTCTTTCCGATACCGGTCAGATAAGAAGCATTTTTCTCATCCAGCTTGAAGTTTGGCTTTTCCACTGTTCGTGGATCAATGTTCACAACTTCCTTTACTTCATCCACGACAAAGCCTACCATGGACTGGTCCTCCAGACGGACAATGATAATACGGGTAGCCGATTTATACTCATCGTCTGGCAAATCAAACCGTCTGCGCAGACTCATAATCGGAACTACTTCACCGCGCAGGTTGATAACACCTGCATAATACGGCTGGGATTTTGGCACTCTGGTAACCCTCTGCATTCGAACAATATTATCCACATAGTGGATGTCAATGCCGTACTGTTCGTCTTCCAGTTTTACCACAATATACTGAACTTCCTCTACAATCTCCATTTCATTCATCAGTTCTTCCATGCTGGCACCTCCTTAAATCAATGTGTTTGTATCCAGGATTAAGGCTACCTCGCCGTCTCCCAGTATGGTAGCACCGCTGAACAACTTATTATTCGTAATATGGCGCCCCAGCGATTTGATAACGGTTTCCTGCTGGCCTAACAGGTTATCAATAACTAATCCAACCTGCTGCTCGCCCTTCTTTATTACAACGACAATCAGAGAATCGCTTTCTCTTCCCGACTCTTCAATATCCAGAATCTCCTCCAGCCGAAGAATCGGAATTACACTTCCTCTGAGGTGAATTACCTCTTTGGACTGAACAAAACAAATCTCTTCTTTCTTAATGTCCTCAATACCGTTGATGTTCCCAAGCGGAATCGCATATTTTTCGCTTCCCACTTCCACCATCAAAGCCTGGATAATAGCCAGGGTAAGCGGAAGTTGGATGGAAAAGGTACTGCCCTCTCCGGCCACCGTTTTGGCACTGATGCTTCCTCCCAGGGCCTCAATCTTTGTCTTTACCACATCCAGACCAACGCCTCGTCCGGAGACATCGGTGATTTTATCTGCCGTGGAAAAACTTGGCATAAACAGAAGGTCTATAAAATCCTTATCCGTCATAGTCTCTGCCTGTTTTTCCGTAACGGTACCCCGGTCAATGGCCTTCTGTCTTACCTTATCCACATCGATGCCGGCACCGTCATCCCGCACATCAATAATAACGTTATTACCATCCTGATAAGCATCCAGGAAAATGGAACCAACCTCCGGCTTTCCTAAACTCAGACGCTCCTCATTGCTCTCCAGTCCGTGATCGGCAGAGTTACGAAGCAAATGCATCAGCGGGTCACCGATTTCATCAATAACCGTACGGTCTAACTCCGTCTCTTCACCGGTCATATACAATTCCATCTTTTTATTCAGTTTACGATTCAAATCCCGTATCATCCGAGGGAAACGGTTGACTACGCTGTCAATCGGTACCATCCTTACCTTCATTACAGATTCATGCAGGTTGGTGGTCACCCTTTCCAGATACTCAATCTGGTCATGGAAGGTCTGGGAGTTTTCCGATGGAATGCCGCCATTGGAGCTGACAGACACCAGTCCATTTTTCGCAATAATCAACTCGCTGACAAGATTCATCAGCACATCCAGTTTATCAATATCCACACGGACCGAACGGCTTCCCATCTTCGCCTTGGTGGCAGTTGCACCCGCCTTCTTCGGCTGTTCGGCAGCCTCTGCTGGTTTTTTCGGCTGCGCCGCAGGCTTCTTCGCCGCCGGAGCCGCCGCTGGTTTCTTATCCGCCGCCGGAGCTGGAGCCGGAGTCGTGTCCGCCGCCGGAGCCTCTGCAGGCTCTTCTTCCGGAATCGGGAAATCACCGATATGTGCCTCCGCAATTTCCGACACATTCATAATAAGTTTTTCAACGGCTTCCTTGGATTCTGTTGTGGCAAGAATCCAGCTGAAATCCAAATCAAATTCCTCGTCTTCAATCTTCTCGGTGGTAGGGACAGACTTAATAAGCTCTCCTTTGCTCTCCACCGACTTAAATACCAGAAAAGCACGGGCAGATTTCAAAATGCAGCTCTCCTGTAAGTACACGGTAACACCATATATGTTCTTGCCCTCTTCCTTTGCAGAGCGGATGGCTGACAGTTCCGATTCGTCAACGGGAATCTCAAGGTATTTGCACTTGTCTTTGTCGCCTTCTGCCGTCGGTGCTGCCTCAGCCGATTCTTCCTTTTCTTCCGAAACCTTCTCATCCTTCTTATCCTTTTCGCCTTTGTCCGGCGCCGGAGCCGCTCCACCACTCTGCTCCTCTAAGAGAGCATTCAGGTCATCAATAATATCCTGATTGTCTTCGGTTCCCTCGTTTCCCTCTGTGGTTATGACATCCAGATAGGATTCCAAGGCATCCAGTCCACGGAACAACACGTCAATCAATTTGGCATTGGCTTTCATGTTGCCATTCCGTATCTCGGAAAATACATTTTCCAAATCATGAGTCAGACGCTGCATCCGGGCAAATCCCATAGTACCGGCCATTCCCTTCAGCGTATGCGCCGTACGGAAAATCTCATTAATAGTATCTTCATTTTCCGGCTCCTTTTCCAGAATCAGAATGTGCTCATTCAGACTCTGCAGATGTTCCTTTGTCTCATCAGCAAATAACTCCAGATATTGACTCGTATCCATACATTCACACTCCTATTGTTTTTATCATCGTGCCTGCTACATCCTTCAAAGGCACCATTTCATCTACTACACCTGCCGCTTTTGCCACTCGTGGCATACCATACACAACACAGGTAGCCTCATCCTGGGCAACCACTTTGATTTTTTTGCAGGTTTTTGCCCGCAGAATTCCTTTGCTGCCGTCACCACCCATTCCTGTCAGCACAACGCAGACAATTTCATCAAAGGAAGTATCTACCAGAGATTCCAACAGAATATCCGCACAGGGCTTCAGTCCTCCACGGGCCGGCTTATCCTTCTCGGAAATCTGGTACCTTCCATTTTTGTCCTGAAACAGTTCGCACTGCCTTCCGCCCTGAGCAATGTAGACAACGCCTTTCTTCAGAATTTCCCCGTCCTCTGCCTCTTTTACCGGCAGTTTACTCATCTCATTGAGACGGCTGGCAAGGGAGCCGGTAAATCCTTCCGGCATATGCTGAACAACAATGACCGGATAAGGGAAGTTCCCCGGCAACATTGGTATTACGGATTGCAGTGCCTTGGGGCCACCGGTGGAAGAAGCAATCACTGCTAACTTCTCTCCGATGTGGACGGGCCGTTTCGGTCTCACACTCTGCATCGTGGCTTCCGGTGCCACCGATTCTGCCGGGCCTGTCGGATGTACCTTGGGCGCCAGCCGCTGCGGCTCAATTGTCTCTGGCGCATCCTTTTTCATCCCCCCGGAATGTTCCTCCAAATCACAGGCACAATACAGCCGGACAAGAAGGTCTGACCGAAAACTGGTAAAACCATATTTCACTGGCCCGGTTGGTTTCTTTACAAAATCAAATGCTCCCAGTTCCAGTGCCTCGATAGTTTCATTTGTACTTCTGCTGGCAATAGAACTCATCACTACCGTGGGCACTTTGATCTTCCTTTTATTCAATTCTTTAAGAAACTGGACGCCATCCATCTTTGGCATATGAATATCCAGTAAAATAACATCGTACTGCTTCCCCTGGTCCAGCAGGTCGATAGCTGACAGCCCATCATTGGCAGTATCAGATACCTCCAGTTTCTTATCCGTGTTTATTATATCAGATACCGCCCTTCTCATGAGTGCAGAGTCATCAATCACTAATACTTTTTTTTCCACGCAGTGTCTACTCCTTTCTAAGTCGTCTTCGCTGCTCCTCAAACACGTATTTAACCACAATTTCTCGCTCGGAATCTTTTATATTTTCAAATTCACCCCGGATTTCATAAGCAACCCGGCTTCCCTCATAGTGTGTACAGGCAACGACTCGCAATATAAAGGTCATAGGCAGAATACCACTCCTGAATGACAGAGGCAGTCTGACTTCCACAATCCCATCCTTCTCCAGTTCCTTACTGCTGTGAAAGCGCATACCACCGCCGCTCAAATCGGAAATGGTTCCATCCATCCATTCCTTCGGTATCTGCTCTAAAGAATCCAGACAATCCTGGCGTTTCTCCTCAGACTCAAAATCACCTTTTTCCAACCGCTCACGCAAAGTGCGCTCAACTTCAGATATAATTCGGTACTTAACAGAAAACATACAGTCCAGACGGTAAAATTTACGCCGCTGGAATTTTTTCAGTTCCGTCAGAAATATGACATCCATCACGTGCATCTTCTTTTCCGTGTAACGCCTCTGTATCCGAGCCCGGCACTGATATAATCCGGCGTTGGTAAAAAAGCATATCTGATACTCATCCCCTATGTCCAGTGGAACCAGCCGGTTTTCATAAATCGGCATAGCAATCTTGGCAGTACGGATTCCATCAAAGTCCAGCAACTGGCTGCCATATTTTTTCTCCGACACAACTCCCCCTATAGCACTGACGGCATGGGTCATTTCAATTCTGTCCCCCACCTTAAACATTGTATTGTTCACAATCCGCTACTCCTTTCTATCGACGCAGTTTAATCTTAATGACACGGGAAAATAACTGCATAATTCCCATGCGGGGTGGTACTTCTTCCCCCCTGTCCAGTAAAACAGCCGCAATCCTCCTCATAGCCCTGGCCGCTGCTGAATCTGGCAGCGCAATAGAGAGAGGTTCCTGACGGATAACCGCCTTTAACATATTATTATCATACGGGATTGCCCCGAGATACTCAATATCAATATTTAAAAATTTATTTACTACAATACCAAGTTTTTCAAATAATTCGTCCGCGTCATTGTCACCACGCACCTGGTTGGCAATGAGTTTTACTGTGGTTTTCCCCTGATGATAAGAGGAACTCCGATTCAGCATCTTGAGTAAAGCATAGGCATCTGTTATGGATGTCGGTTCCGGTGTGGCTACTAACAGAACTTCCGCACTGGCCGCCACAAATTCCAGCACGGAATCCCCAATACCAGCTCCTGTGTCCACAATAATCACATCTGCCAGCCGGTCTAACTCCGTCATTTTTTGAATCAGATGAAAGACCTGCTCCCTGGTGAGGTTTGCCATCTCATTGATGCCGGAGCCACCGGAAATCAGCCCAATATTCTCCGCACCATAAGTAATGATGTCAGAAATGGTTTTTCCCCGGAACATCAAATCTGCTAAATTATATTTCGGCCGGATGCCTAACATGATTTCAATATTGGCCAGACCAAAATCCGCATCCAAAATAATGACCCTTTTTCCCATCCGGCTTAAATTTATCGCCAGGTTTACAGACACACTGGTTTTCCCCACCCCGCCTTTTCCTGATGTGACGGTAATCACACGGGCGGTTTGTCTGTCCGGCTGAATTTCCTGTTTTTTAATTATATTACGCAAGTGCTCTGCCTGGTCCATTCCACACCAACCTTTCTATCACAAACAACATGCGCCGCACTCTGCAGTTTTTTCTTATGTCATGCCGAATGCTTCGCATCGCCGCCCAACAATTTTTTGGCTACTTTTTGTGCATTAATCTCTCCGATGTCATCCGGAACATTCTGCCCCCATGTCACATAAGACAGTGGACATTTGGTCTGTACCCGCATATTCAGCATGGCGCCGGCAGAGGAAGTCTCATCCAGTTTGGTAAAGATAATGCTGAAATCCGTCAAACGGGAATATACTTTGGCAATTTCTTTTAAATCACTGTATTTTGTACCGGCATTTAAGACCAGATACACCTGCCGCTCTGCAATGGGCACCTGTTCGAGCAATTCCCGTATATCGTTAATTTGTTCTTTGTTTTTGTGGGAACGCCCTGCGGTGTCCACCAGGCAGATATCATACTGGCTCAGTTCCTCCATAAGTTCCCCCAGTTCCCCAGGACTGTAAATCACCTTAAGAGGCACCGACAAAATATTCGCATAGGTTTTTAACTGCTCTACTGCCGCAATCCGATAGGTATCTGCCGTCACCAGCGCAATATCTGCATTTTCTTCTAATTTAAGTTTAGAAGCAATTTTGGCAATGGTAGTGGTTTTTCCCACTCCGGTGGAGCCAAGAAAAAAGACAAATTTGGTTCGGGCCGCCGGCTGCACATCAATAAGGTAAGGCTGCCCCATCATCAGTATAATCTTCTGATATACGCTGGCAAGAATCTGGTCCAGGGCTGCATTCATCGGCAGGGAGCGGTTTACCTCCTCCATAATGGTATCGGCAATCTCTTTTTCCACTTCATTCTGCAACAGCTGTTCGTGAATCAGTTCCTTGCAGACCCGGATTTTTTCTTCCTCCTGCTCCTTTTCCGGCTGGGGTGCAGGAGGGAGTTCTGCTTTTTTCTCCTGCTGCTTTTCTGACTGCATCTGTTTTTCTAAAAGAGTCTGCAATTTGGAAAGCCGGTCTGCCAGGCTTGCTTCCTCTCCGGATTCCTTTTGCGGACGGCTCTGAGGGGCCGCCGGTATTGGCGGAATAGCTGCCATCGGTTCTCTCTCCGACTTTTCTCCCATTCTCTCCATCGGTCTTTCTGCTGGCTTTTCTGCCGGCTTTGACGGTTCTGTATAGGAAGGCGGCGTCTCATCCAACGCTGCTGTTACCTCCACCTTGCCTTTGACAAAGAGTTTGGCAAGACCTTTCGGAGCCACTGTCTTGATATTCATAACAATGGCGCCGCTGCCCAATTCCTCCTTTGCCATTTCAATGGCCTCTTTTTCCGTTTTTGCCAGATACTTTTTAATAATCATTCCACAGTCACCATCCCAACTGATTGCAGTTCCACATCGGAATCAATCTCATTATAAGATAAAACATGCAGATTTCTAAACTGCTCTGCCGTCAATTTCTTGAAATACATCCTCACAATAGGAGAGGTAATAATAATCGGTGTCTTGCCCAATTCCTCCAGTTTGCCGGTCTCCTCCCGCAGTGCCGCCGTCAGGCGCTGGGTATAATCCGGGTCTAGGGACAGATAGGTGCCCTGTTCTGTCTGTTTAACAGAATCCATAATCTCCTGCTCCGCCTTGGGGTCCAGTGTCACTACGCTGGTTGGCTCATTACTGAAGAAATACTGGTTGGAGATTGCCCGCTTCAGATTCTGCCTTACATATTCTGTAAGAATATCGGTATCGTGGGTGTTGGCGGCATAATCTGCCAGGGTTTCGAATATGGTAATCAAATCCCGGATGGAAATCCCCTCCGCCAAAAGGTTCTGCAGTACCTTCTGTATCTCTCCTACGCTGAGAAGCTTTGGCACCAGTTCCCCAATCAGTGTCTCGTTGGCATCCTTGACGTTGTTTATCAGGTTCTGGACGTCCTGTCTTGTCAGGAGTTCGTCTAAGTGGGTCCGGATAATCTCTGTCAGGTGGGTCGCAATGATGGACGGCGGGTCCACCACGGTGTATCCCAGAGATTCCGCCCGCTCCCTCTGACTCTCAGTAATCCAGATAGCCGGCAGATGATAGGAGGGCTCGAAGGTAGGAATACCGGATATTTCCTCCTCCACATAGCCTGGGTTCATGGCCATATAGTGGTCGAAGAGAATCTCTCCCTCACTCACCGGTACACCTTTTATTTTAATCAAATACTGGTTCGGATTCAACTGGATATTATCCCTGAGACGAATCATCGGAACGACACAGCCAAGTTCCAAAGCAATCTGCCGTCGAATCATAACCACACGGTCAAGAAGGTCGCCGCCCTGATTCACATCTGCTAACGGAATAATACCATATCCAAATTCCAGTTCAATGGCATCCACCTGTAACAGGGAGGAAACGTTCTCCGGCCGTCGTATTTCCTCGGCAGACTCCTCCTCCTCGGATACCGATTCATCGATTTCTGACATTTCCAATTCATTGGCAATCATCCGTCCGGTAATGATAAAGAGGATACCGTAACCACAGAAAATTATCATATTTAACGGGGTAAACAGCCCCAGGCCAATCAGGGCAATACCCACAATATTTAACACTTTTGGAGTGGAAAAAAGCTGTCTTTGCAAAATATTCCCAATATCCGCTTCTTTGGAACTCTTTGTCACCAGCACACCGGTAGCCAGAGAAATCATCAAAGAAGGAATCTGTGCGGTCAGGCCGTCACCAATGGTCAATATGGAATAGGTCTGTATAGCGGTGTCCGTGTCCATGCCATTCATCAGAACACCGATGGCCAGACCGCCCACAAAGTTCAGCACGGTTATAATCAGACCGGCAGTGGCATCTCCCTTTACATACTTGGTGGCACCGTCCATGGAGCCAAAAAAGGCGGATTCCTGCTGGATTTTTTCCCTTCGCGCCTTGGCCTCCTCATCGGTGATGGCGCCGGTATTTAAGTCCGCATCAATGGCCATCTGCTTACCGGGCATGGCATCCAGGGTAAAACGGGCCGTTACCTCACTGACACGCTCGGAACCCTTGTTGATTACCAGCAGCTGCATGATAACCAGCACGAAGAACACAATACCGCCCACAATCAGGTTACCGCCGCCTACAAAGTTACCGAAGGTATTGACTACGTTACCGGCATCTGCATGGAGAAGAATGTTCCTGGTGGAACTGACATTCAGCGCCAGGCGAAACAGCGTCGTCAGAAGCAGTAACGTAGGAAAACTGGACATGTCCAATGGTTCTTTGGAAAACAGGGCATTGAACAATATAATCATAGACAGGGCAATATTCAACGCAAAAAAGACGTCCAGAAGCGTAAGGGGCACTGGAATAATCAGACATAAAATAGGTATAAGTATAAACGCGCCCAGTGCTAAATCTGCCCGTTTCATTCTGTGTCCTCCTTTCGCTGTTTTCTCTCTGCCGGTTCTGTTTTATTGAACCTGTCTGCTTACTCAATGGTCTGCGGCTAACTTACCCTGCCCTGCAGTCCATATACATAGGCCAGTATCTCTGCCACCATCTGATAAAGTTCCGGCGGTATCTGGTCTCCTATCTCCACATTGTAGTAGAGCATCCTGGCCAGCGGTTTGTTTTCCACAATCTCAATCCGGTTTTCTCTGGCCTTTTCCTTAATCTTCTCTGCCACATAATCGGCGCCCTTTGCCAGCACAACCGGGGCTTCTGCCCGTTCCCTGTCATATTTTAAGGCCACCGCCAGATGGGTCGGGTTGGTAATGACCACATCGGCCTCCGGAAGTTCCTGCATCATACGGCGTCTGGACGCTTCCTGCATCTTCCGGCGTATCTGGCCTTTAATCTGTGGATTTCCCTCGGTGTTTTTGTACTCATCCTTGACTTCCTGCTTCGTCATCTTCATGTCGTTGTTAAACTTGTGCTTCTGGTAAGCCCAGTCCACAAAGGCAATAATGAGAAATACTGCGCAGATTTTCAGGGAAATATTTAATACTGAATCCACAATCAGGGTGACGGCAGATACCACATCCAGCTGATAAATATTCAATATCATTCCCCATTCGTCCTTCATGGAAGAGTATACTACATAAAATAATATGGCAATTTTCGCAATCGCCTTCAGCATATCAAAAATTTTATCTTTGGAAAACATCCGCTTAAATCCGCTGATGGGACTTATCTTGGATGGTTTTGGCATTAAAGGTTTTAAGGTGACCTTCCATTTCACCTGAACCACACTTACCACAAATCCCCCTACCAGACCAAAGGCCAGTATAGGAAGAATAACCAGAATGATTTCCCGTACTCCATAGGTAAACAGGTTCATGAATCTTCCCGTCGTGAAGTCTTCTGCGGCATAATCGGAAATATTCTGGTAACTGAAATGAAATACGTCATACAGACGGTCCAGCATATAGCCGCCAAACACCCGCAGACCTCCAAAGAGAACAATAAGCAGGATGGCTGTATTCATATCCTGGCTCCGGGGCGCCTGCCCCTCCTCTCTCGCCTTCTCCAGTTTTTTGGGGGTGGCGGGCTCTGTCTTTTCGCCTCCCTGCCCTTCTTTGGCAAAGAACTGGAGATTATATTCCAACACCATGGTATCACCTGGCACCTTTCCGCCCCCGGCCCCCCTAAGGGGAAAAAGCCCGGATGGCCTGAGAGACAATTTCTTTCATCTCAGTAAATATGAAATCCGATACAGTGGGCAGGGTCTGTATCATAAAAATCAGGACAATAAGCCCTGCCATCACTTTAATCTGGATACCAACAACAAACATATTCATCTGGGGCGCCGCTCTGGTCAGCACAGCCAGTATAACATTGATTAACATCATACAACAGAAAATGGGGAGGCAGATGCGTATGGCAATCAGGAAATAATTTCCCAGAAAATCCATAATAATGCCTTCTATCCCATTTCCAAACACCGCCTGTCCCACATTAAAGTATGAAAAACTGTCGATGATGGCCCGGATAATATAATAATGGGTATTGGTGACTACTAACAGCAGCATAACAAAATAATTATACATATTACCCGTTACTGTAATCTGGACATTAGTGGAAGGGTCATATATACTGGCCATCGCCAGTCCCATCTCCATGTCCATAATCTGTCCGGCAAAGTTGATAATATAAAAACAGACATTACACAAAAACCCAAGAATCAGCCCTACCACCGTCTCCTTCAATACCAGAACCGCAAAGCCCAGAACCCCGGTATAGGAAAGGGAAATCACCGGCAGTGTCTGAATCACCACAAGGGTAAGCATAAAACTAATCGCTGCCTTCATCCGCGTAGGTATGGCATTATAATTGAAAAAAGGGGCAGCCATAACAAAGGCCGATATCCGCATCAGCACCAGCAGATAAAATTCCAGGTTCTCAACGGTAAATGACATTCTTAGCCTCCTACATAGGCAGAGAACTGATTACATAGTCTGGTTAAAAACTCTACACAGTTATTCATAATCCATCCGCCACATAAAAGCAGGGTAATAAAAATCCCTATTAGTTTGGGCACAAAGGTCAGTGTCTGTTCCTGAATGGACGTTACCGTCTGGAAAATACTGATAATAAGTCCAATCACCAATGACACAATCAGCAAAGGTGCGGAACATTTGAATATACACCAAATCATCTCCCTGGCAATATCCAGTACTTCTGCGTCTGTCATTCAATCGCCTCCCGTCAGTAAAAGGTTTTTACCACCTGGCCGATTACCAGGTTCCAGCCGTCTGCCAGCACAAAAAGCAAAATCTTAAAAGGCATGGATATGGTAGTAGGCGGCAGCATCATCATACCCATGGACATCAGGGTCGAAGACACCACCATATCAATTACAATAAAGGGCAGGTATATCAGAAAACCTATGATAAACGCTGTCCGAAGTTCGCTAATCATAAAGGCCGGAATTAACACCGGCGTAGGAATATCCTCCGGAGTATCCACAGATACATCATTGCTCTGTTCTTCAATCTCCAAAAACAGCCGGATGTCCCTGCGGTTTGTCTGCTGGAACATAAATTCCCTGAGGGGTTTCAGGCCGGCATTCAGAGCCTCCTCCTGGGTCAACTCCCCCTGTTCATAGGGCTGAATACAGTCCGTATTTATCTGGCTCATCACCGGAGTCATAATAAAAAGCGTCAAAAACAGGGCCAGCCCCACTAATACCTGGTTGGGTGGCGTAGTCTGTGTTCCCAAAGCAGAGCGCACAAAATGAAGCACCACAATAATCCTTGTGAATGATGTCATCATAATCAAAATAAAGGGTGCCAGGGATAACACGGTCAACACGAGAATAATCTGCATGCTGGCTGACAGACTGCTGCTTCCCGCATTACTGGAAATATTAAATTCAAAATCCTCCGGAGTATCCGGGTCCTGTACCTCACCGGCAGTACTTCCCTCTATCTGGTCCACATTCGCCCGGGAATCCACCGGCGCCGCATAAACCTTTGCACTACAAAAAAAGGTTAATATACATAGCAAAACCAACAGAATTCCATAGTGCATTAAGATATGACGTACTTTCTTCTGTGTATCCATAAATACCAACCTTTTCTATTTTTCTCTCTTTTCTTTTTTGCCCGCTTTATTCAGGCGGTTCAGAATTTCCTTAAAGGGAATCTGCGGCTCCGCAGATGCCCTCTCGGTAAAGTCCAACTGCTCTTCTTCTAAGGACGTCAAAAAGGTTATGGTGTCCTTGGTGACGCCAATGGAGTAATACTTTGTACCCAGCTGGACAATCTGAATGTATTTGTTCGGTGCAATCTTAAAGGTCTCAATCACTTTAATATTGGCAGAATGAGTCTGTATCGCACCGGACTTTGCTATCCACTTCGTGGCATAACGGGTCGCCGCCAATACAAGAACAAAAACTGCAATAACTGTCAGCAGCTGCAAAATATCTTGCATTCTTTAACCAACTGCCTTTTTAACCGCTTCCAATACACGGTCTGCCTGGAACGGCTTAACAATAAAGTCTTTCGCCCCTGACTGAATGGACTCAATTACCATAGCCTGCTGGCCCATGGCAGAACACATAATAACCGTTGCGCCCGGATCCCCCTCTTTAATCTTCTTCAGCGCTTCAATGCCATCCATCTCCGGCATGGTGATATCCATCATTACCAGGTCCGGTTTGGTCTCGTTGTATTTCTCAACTGCCTTTGCACCATTCTCTGCTTCCCCGGCAATCTCATAACCATTCTTACTCAGGATATCTTTAATCATAACCCTCATAAACGCTGCATCATCGCAAATCAGAACACTTTTAGCCATTGTCTGTTCCCCTCCGTTTTCATTCTTTGATAATTTCGGTCACTCGTATGCCGAAACTTTCCTCAATTACAACAACCTCGCCTTTTGCTACAAACTTTCCGTTAACCAGAACATCAATCGGCTCTCCTGCCAGTTTTTCCAGTTCAATAATGGTTCCTGGCGAGAAGTCCAGAATCTCCTTGATGGACTTACTGGTCCTTCCCAACTCAACAGTTACTTCCAGCGGAACATCCATAATCAGATCGATGTTCTCCGGTGCAATTCCATCCAGATTCGACATTGGTGCGAAACTCTGGAACTGTGCCGGCTGTATATTAAGATCCTGCGGAGGCATTGCATACATAGGCTGCTGCATTGCTCCCATAGGCTGTTGTTGCATACCTGCATTTGGTGGCGGTGCCTGCGGCTGCGGTGCCGCTGCCTGTGGAGCCGGAGCTGGTGCTGGTTCCGGTGCTGCAGCCGGCTGCGGTGCCGGTGCCTCAGACTGCTCCGCTTCTCCTGTGCTCGATTCCTTAAACCGCTGATAAATCATACGGGCAAACTCAAATGGATACAACTGCATAATCTGGCTGTCCACCAAGTCCCCAATCACCATGCGGAAGGACACCATTACAAAGGTCTGTCCCATCAAATCCTGTAATTCATCGCCAAACTCATCGCTCATATTGACTCTGGTGGCCGTTGGCGGGCTGATATCTACCATCTCCCCTATCATAGAAGACATGGAGGTGGCTGCCGAACCCATCATCTGATTCATCGCCTCACAGATAGCGCTGAGATGCAAATCATTCAACTCGGTATCGGTACTGGTTCCGTCTCCTCCCATCATCAAATCGGTAATGACCTTTACATCCTGCTCATCCAGAACCAGGATATTGCGCCCATCCAGACCTGCTCTATAGGAAATGTAAATAAATACACATGGCGTCGTCTGCTGTTCTGCCAGCTGCTCCAAAGTGACATAGGAAACACTCGGTGTCGTTATATCCACCCGGTTGTTCACAAGTATAGAAAGTGTCGTTGCTGCCGTCCCCATGCTGATATTGGCGATTTCACCCACGGCATCGCTTTCTTCCGGAGACAACGCGTCGGAATCTGCAACGACTACGGATGCCTCATCGCTTTCGGCACCTGCAGAACTATCTTCTGCATCCACGCTGCCTAATAACGCATTGATTTCTTCCTGCGATAACATTCCGTCCATTGCACTACTCCTCTCTATATATTGATTTTATTTTCACTGCATAGGAATCCTCAAAGGCTCCCGGTATTGCAGAAAATTTCTTGATATTCCCTACATAAACATCCAGTTCATCTTCTATTCGGGTATTCACCTTAATAATATCTCCCGGCTGAAGATGAATGAAATCGTTGACCGATATAGCGCTCCGGCCCATAATGGCACGGACAGGAATCTTCGCCCTCCGAAGGGAATCCTCCAGCACCTCCCGGTAAACTCCATCGTCCTTGGTCTGAGAGGTGGAATACCAGTATTTGGTATTTACCTTATCAATTACCGGCTCCAGAACCGCATACGGAATACAGACATTCATCAGTCCCTCCACATTGCCAATCTTGATATTCATGGTAATAATGGAAGTCATCTCATTTGGTGTCACAAACTGGGCAAACTGCGAATTGGTCTCAATCCGCTCCAACAGCGGTTCCAGCTGCAGAACACTCTGCCATGACTCCACCAGAAGATTCACACATACTACAAGGATACGCTCAATAATCGTCAACTCTATCTCTGTAAATTCTCTGTTTTTCTCCAAAGGCTGTCCATCACCGCCCAGCATCCGGTCTACAATAGCATATCCCAGACCAGTTGCCATTTCCATAATAATGTTCCCCTCTAACGGTGTGAAATTCACCACTCCCAACAATACCGGATCCGACAGGGAATTGGAAAATTCCTGATATGTGGCAGCCTCGGAGTGCATAACCTCCACCTGGACACTCTTCCGTAAATACACGGGAAGATTGGTGGAAAGCAGCCTGGCATAATGTTCAAAAATAAATACCAGTGTCCGCAAATGCTCTTTGGAAAACTTGGACGGTCTTGCAAAATCATATTCCTTAATCTGCCGCTCATCCTCGCCATCTATCTCCATCGGGTCAAACTCGCCACTGTTCAGAGCAGATAACAAATTATCTATCTCATTTTGGGATAGCACGTCCCCCATAGCATTCTCACCTCACTCCACTGTCTTATAGGCATTTACAGTGCCATATATTATAATAACACATTTAGCTGATAACATAAAGCACTTTTTTTAATATATTGTCATTTGGTGTTAATTTTTTTTCGATTATGCCGATATATTACATTACGACCGCACCAAACCGGTAAGAGAAATATCTACGATACATTTTGTATTATAACGCTCCTGGATACGCTTGAGAGCTTCCTCTTTTACCGCTGTATCATTGTAGGTAGTTAATGAATATTCGCCGATGGTGGCTTTGACAATATCCTCCACATATACCGTATTGGTGGTCACGGAAGCATATATATCATCATAATCCTCTGCTTTAGGGTTAAAGGAAATGACCATACCGCTTAACTGGGCATAGTGAGCTGTACTATCCCCCGGATCTTTCTGCAGATTGATGGTCTGGTTCGACTCATACTGTATCGGGAAGGTAACCAGATCCTCAATGGTATATTCTTCCTGCTCATTTTTATCATCAATCTCCAAATCAATAACCGAGGCTACCTTATCGATCAGATTCCCGGTTTTATTCATGGCCGGCATCACGGAAAAAATCAGTACAATGGTTAAAATCAGATTCATCAGTGTTGCCGCCATAATCACAATAGTCAATATATTCTTTTTCATTGAAACAGACCTCCTATTCGTCCGTATATATTTTTATTTCCACACGCCGGTTCTGTGCCCGGCCTTTCTCTGTCTTGTTGGATGCGATTTTATCGTATTCGCCCCGCCCTGTGGCCTCCATACTCTCAGGCTGTAACTTTTTCTTATCCTTCAAATATTCAAAGACCTGCATGGCTCTGGCCGTGGACAGCCACATATTATCCGGATACTGGCTGCTGGATATTGGTACATCATCTGTATGTCCCTCAATCTTTATCATATGACTGTCATACAGTTTGAGTATATCTCCTACTTTGCTGAGAAGCGGCAGAGTGGATTTCTTAATCTCCGCTGCTCCCGAATCGAACAGAAGCGCTCCGTTCATGGAAATCTGTACATACTGATAATTTTTATCCATATTAACAGTAATCTGGTCTTCCACATTCCGGTTTCTGGCTTCATCTACAACATTTGTGTAGATTTCCTCTGTCCGGTTTTTCAATTCCTCCATATTTGCCGCTTCTACCTGATTTTTGATTTCATCCGTCACGGTTGTTGTCTCAGTGGATGGACTGTCCGGATTCGGCGTACTGTTTGGCGACTCCTTGCCATCCTCTTCAGAATCCTCTGAACCGGGATTTTCAAATGCATTAAAATAATCCGCAATGGAAACCAGCTGATCGGTTCCGCTGGACACAAAGGGCCCCTCTCCTACTACGGAGCCTCCACCGGAAAATATATTGATACTCTCGGTCATGGAGGTAACCAGCTGTTCATATTTATCCGCATCTACCGTGGACATGGAAAAGAGAAGCACGAAGAAACAGAGCAGCAGGTTCATCAGGTCGGCAAAGGTATTAATCCATCCAGCCTCTGGTCCCTGCGGTTCTTCACTTTTACGAGCCATTAAGCGTCACCACCTTGATCCGGATTTCCTAATACTGCATCCCGGGTTCCCGGAGCCAGGAAGGACTTCAGTTTTTCTTCAATGACTCTCGGGTTTTCTCCTGCCTGAATGGACAGGATACCCTCGCAGATAACTTCCTTCATCATAATTTCCTGACGGTTGATGGCCTGCAGTTTCTGTGCTATCGGCGTACACAGCCAGTTAGCAATCAAAGAACCATATAAGGTGGTAATCAACGCCACCGCCATGTTCGGTCCGATGGAACTTGGGTCGTCTAACAACTTCAACATGTTAATCAGACCAATCAGGGTACCAATCATACCCCAGGCAGGACCCATGGCTGACAGACCATTCCAGAAACCGATTACCTTGTTATGGCGCTGCTCAATACAGTTCAGCTCCGTCTCCAGAATATTGGATACCAGTTCCTGGTCTGTACCGTCTACAATCAGCATAATGCCTTTTTTCAAAAAGTCATCATCAATATCCCCTGCGGCCTCCTCCAACTGCAAGAGACCTTCCTTACGGGCTACATTGGCCAAATCAATGATTTTATGTATGACCTCGCCCTCATTATAGGCCGGCACCTTCGTGGTCAGAAGAAAGGACTTCAGAGAACCTACAAATCCTTTAAAACTGTCTGACATGGTAAGCATACACATCAGCGAACCAATAAACACAATAAAGAAAGAAGGCGTATCCCAGAAATTTCCCAGCGCGGCTACTCCCTGGTCTCCCGACACGATACCATACACAACGGCCGCCGCACAACCGATGATACCAACTATTGTTGCTAAATCCAAATTTACACCACCTTAATTGTTACAAAATATTTCTTTCTTAAAACATTTTACTAAATTTTTCACCTCTTGTCTACTTTCTTTTACAATTATTTTTTTTCCTGTGGTAAGGGTAATGACTGTATCCGGCGTTTCTTCGACGGTTTCAATCAAATCATTGTTAATAGTTACCACTAAACCATTCATCCTTGTCACATCAATCATATTGGCTTCGACCTCCTTGTCTCGGTTTTACACGGGGAAATGGGCGACTGCCAGTGAGTCACCCATTTCAAAAATTAACCTTATACTATCCGTATATTTATCGTTTCAGATTTACCAGTTCCTCTAACATGGTATCGGTGGTGGTAATAACACGGGAATTTGCCTGAAAACCACGCTGAGTGACAATCATACTGGTAAATTCCGTAGCCAGGTCCACATCCGACATCTCCAGGGCGCCGACGGAAAAGCTGCCAATCTCTGTTATGTCAATTCCAATACCGTCAAATTCACCGGAGTTTAAGGTTGCCGCATAGAGGCTGTTTCCCACTGCCTCCAGACCGGACGGGTTCGGGAAGGTTGCCACTGCAATCTGGCCCATCAGTCTCTTGTCACCGTTGCTGTATACACCATAAATCTTTCCATCTGTCTGGATGGAGTAGCCCTGCAGGCTTCCTGCCTCATTTCCATTTCTGTAATCCGGCTGTACACTGGTGTTGCCATCGCTGGCGTATTTGGTAAGATTGGAAAAATCAATACTCACACCGCCTAACGGGAAGGCATTGTTCTCTTCGCTAGGGTTCAGAGTCAGATTCAGGGTTTCACCATCATCGCTGGAAACCGAGGTGAAGTGACCGGTAGAACCATTGAAGGTAAGGGTCGGCCACTGTGCATCATCAAAAATAATGTTGCCGTCCGCATCTACATCGTAACTCAGTTCCTCACCATTAAAATTCAGGTACTGCTCTGTAGGTTCATATGTTGGATTTCCATTCTCATCCAGGGTTTCTCTCCGCAGGATAGATTTTCCATCCGGCCCCTGAACATCTGCAAGTCGGATAGTGAAAGTGGAGTCGGTATCCTCCGATGCTTTCGCAATAGTGAACTTGGCAGAGAACAGATTACCTACGTTATCATAAAAACTTACGGAAATTGGATAATTTCCTACACCATCCTCACTGTAAGCCACCAGAGGGTCCATGCTGTCGATATTTCCCTTCAAGCTGGTTCTGCTAGTGGCGGTTGGAGCCGAGTAAGCAAATTCGCCTCCCATCAGGGTCAGCGGCGCTACGGTGTCTTTCCGAATCTCTCCGTTCTCATCCACACTCCAGCCTAACACTGTGGCACCATTGGTGGCACAATACAATGTACCATCGGCATCGATGTCCATATATCCAGCTTTGGTAAAGTATGTGCTTCCATTGCTTCTTACGATAAAGAAAGCATCGCCGTTTATCATCATGTCCATACCACGGTCTGTACGCTGGGTGGCTCCCGTACCGCTTAAATCCACGGAAATCGCCGCCACGTTGGCACCAAGACCAATCTGCATGGCATTGGTACCTGCCGCACCTGTGGCTGCGTTCGGTCCGGAAGCGCTCTTGGTGGTCTGATAGAATACATCTGTGAAGTGCGCTGTTCCGGCACGGAAACCAGATGTATTTACGTTGGAAATGTTGTTACCAATTACGTCCATCCTTGTCTGATGAACCTTCAATCCGGAAATTCCGGAAAACAATGATCTCATCATAATGAATCACCCTCCAAATATCTTTTCTTTTCTCTGCACTTTATCTGGCATTCAAAAGTGCTCATGCTTCCTTGTAAGGGCCAGCATGCTGTATCTTTGTTTCCTTGTTACTCAATTAATAATCGCTCCATCGATATTTGTGAAAACAGCATGGGATGTATCATTCACTGCAGTGATTACCGTATTGCTCTTTACATTTACGATAAATGCCAGGTTGTCAACCATAACAAGGGATTCTTTCATTCCCTTTTCTCTGGCCTGCCCCGCCGCATCCTGTAATCTGGCTTTCTGCTCCTCCGACATATCAATCTGTCTTGTCTCCAGCCGCTGTGAAGCATGCTTGGAAAATTTAATCTGACTGGTCTTATCGGTAAGAATATCGCCAAAGGTCTGTGCAGCTTTGCTCTCCCTGCCGTCTGCCGTATTGACTGGCCTCCCAGCCTGTAACCGGCTGCGAATCTGCTCAATGGATGTATATTCTGTCTGATTTACATTCATATCGCTTCGACCTCCTTGTCAGCCTTCTGTCACGGTGTTTCTTCGGTTTCATTTTCGTCGCCGTCCACGTCACCGCTTCCGTCTACCTTTTCGTCACCATCCACGTTGTCATCATCCGGCTTTTCCTGTCCCACTTTATCACCATTTAACACATCTACCCTTACTTTATCCACGATGGATGTTCCATATGGGTCATTAAAGTAGAATGCCAGGTAATAACTGCCCGTTGGCAAATCCTTAAATGCTTCTGGTGAAATGGTCAGGACACCATTGGAATACTTCAGGTATTCTGAACTGATGTAATTGCCATTGATGGCTACTACTACACTAGTGGCCTCATATCCATTGCTTCCCAGATTAATCCGGATATTTGATTTTGATGGATTCTCATGGTCGTAGGACAGAATCTGTTCATCTATGGATGGCAAATAATCCTGAATCGCATAGAAACTGTCAATTACCCGAACCAAATCATCCATACTGTAACTGTATCCACCGACGGAAAGGTATGCCTTACCGCTGCGGATTTCCACATAATCCACGGTTCCTCTTACCTCACTGGAATCCGATGGCTGAAGCACTACTTCTTTTCCTACTAGGCTGTATGCCGATGAGTTGGCAAATGCCGTATTCAGATTTGACATCTGCTCCAAAGCAGAGAACTGTGCTAACTGGGATATAAATTCCGTATCGCTCTGTGGGTTCAGTGGGTCCTGATTGGACAACTGACACACCAGAAGTTTAAGAAATTCTTCTTTCCCTAATTCGCTGGAGCCTCTGGTCTTCGATGTAGTGGACGCCAACCGGTCCGTTGCTTTCGAAATCTCATCCAGACTGGTAAGCAAATCAGAGCTGTCTACTCCTGCCATAATTACCTCCTTTTCCTTATGCCGTATAGTCTACGGTACTGTTTACATCACGCCGGGATGCTTCTGCTACCTCCGGGGCTTCGTCCTCCTGCTCCAATCCATTTCCGGCATCTGCACGGAACCGGCGGTCTTTGGACTGATTTCCCGTCTGCTCCTGTCCGGCCTGGTGCTGTTCGCGGTTCAGACCAAATTCAGAAACGGTAACCTCCACCGCATCCACTTTTAATCCCTGTTCTTCAAAGGTCTGTTTCAGTGCTATCATCTGGCTTTCCAGCGCTTCCTTCGCCATCTGGTTTTCCACTGCCAGTACGGCGGTGGCTGCTCCATTCGCTGCGGAAGATACCTGTATGCTCACCCGTCCAAGACTGGCGGGATGCAGCTGCAATTCCAGACTTGTGGTATCCGACATCACCCGGATTCTTACCTGTCTGACAACCTGCTCCACAATGTTGACCATACTGCGCTCTGCCGGGGCAATTTCTGCATCCGGTTCAAAGGCCTGTGCCAGACGTTCTGTGAAAAGTTCGGATGCCGTTGCATTTCTTTCTGCTACCACATCGGTTCTGGCATCTGTCCTTCGACTGGTCTGAGAGCCCATTTCGGTTCCACTGTCAGCCATATCGCTTTCTGCGTCTCCGTCTGTATAATCCTCAACGATTACAGAAAAACCTTCCTGCTCTCCAGCGAGTCTGCCATCTGCCACATCTTCATCCACTGGTGTCTGTGCGCTTAAAGCTGCCTTGTCTTCCCCATCGGTCTCCATCTGTACTGCTTCCGCTAACAACTGGCGAAGAGCATTTGGATCCCCTTCGAAAGTCTCAGCTGCGAAATTCACCAAAAGGTCGGTCATATCCTCCACTAACGAGGTCAATTCCTGATTCAAATCCGAATTTGTCAAAAAGACGGACGGGTCAGTAATCCCGTGAAATTCCATGAGCAGATTCTGCAAACTGTTTACGGAAGCCGGCCACATAGTGCCGTCTGCCCAGTTCATCTGTAAAGCAAAGAACTGTAAATCAATTCCCAGCTTCGTCAGCATATCCTGAATCTCTTCGTCGGACAAGCCAAACTTTTCCTGCAGCAAATCCACCATCTGTGCGGCCATCTGTGAAAGATCCAGAATATTTACCTTATCCTCCATATCTCCTGTGACCACAGGTTTTTTCACAGATTTTCCCGAATCGGACATCTCGTCAAGACTATGACTGTCCACGACATCCTGTTTCTTTCCTCCCGACTTTGCCGCCGGAGTGCTGACCTTAGAGTCAACGGTGCTGGCTGCATACCGGGTGTCTACCTTTGAAGCGCGACTGGACATGAAACTGTCAAAAGTGACATCGCTTGCCTTGGTGTTCTTTACTGACACATTTCCAGACATGTTTGAAGTGACAAGGGAAATTCCCTGTGTCTGCATTCTCTTCCCTCCTTTCTTCTTATAAATTTTCTACAAAGTTTATATCGGCATTTATCATGCCTCACTTAATAGACATCATTAATTTGCGGAAGAAGAAGTCTCCGGTTTTTTCATGGCCGTCATTTTCGTCGTTACCTGAGCCGCCGTAGTAGGCTGCATATTGGCAAGAATTAATGCGCTTTTTGAGGTCTGCATGCAATCCAATATGCTGGCAATCAGCGTCAGGTCATTGTTCATTTCTTCCATTATGGCAGCGGCCGCGGCCGGCTCCATTTTAGCATAGGTGTCTGCCTGGTCCCGGATCTCCTGGTTGTACTCATACTGACGGCACACTTCCTTATAAATGTCCTCAGCATTGTCCGGCTCAATCTCCTCATAGTACGCCTTGTACTCCGAGGTGTCCGGCGCCTTGCTGTTAAACACCACATTTTCATCAAATTTCCGAACCCGCTCAGCAAACTGCTTCTGGTTTTCCTCAAATTTTTTCAGCCGGTTTATCTCCGCCTGCAATTCCTCGATTTCGCTGCTGTTGGCACTGTCCGCACTGCTGTTGGCCGCCAGGCGGCTCTCCAGCTCCCGGATGCGGGCATTGGCCTCAGTGAGGTTGTCATATTCCTCGGTGGTTTCCGCTACATCTCCATCCTCCGGCTTCGGCAGAATCCAGTTCACCACTGGTACATCCTTTAATACCGGATAGAGCACATCACTTCCAAAATTTCCTACATCCAGTTTAATCAAAACGCCAAAAATTCCCAGCCAAATTAATATAATAACTACCACAATCAGCATCGTGACAATTTTGCTTCCGGCGCCTTCTTCATTTTCCACAGTGGATTCCGTATTTTTATCCCTGTCCTTGTCCTTTTTTGCCATACTAACATCCTTTCTGCCGTTTCTTACGGCTAACGCATTTTCCGTTTCCTGTTTATCTGCTCTCCGCCACGCCGTAGCGGTAACTTACCAGTTCATCCACTTCCTTTTGTTCCTTCCGGTTTTCTTCCTCCATAAATGCCTCAAAAGCCCGCTCCCGCAGCTTTTCAAAGGTCTTTCTCTCCTTCATGGCCTCCTGAAGCCGTTCTCTGGCTATCTCCAGTTCCTTCTGTCTGGCTCTCACCACAAGAATCTGCTCAGCCACATACATTTTCAGTATTTCCACAGCGTCCTCTCTACGCCGGATTTCTCCAATATCCTGGACTTTGGCAACCTCCTGCTTCAACCGCTCCTTGGCCGCCTCCAGCCTCGCCTTGATGGCCTCCAATGCTTCCTCTGCCTCCAAAAGACGGAGATTGGCCTGACTGTAGTTGTTTTTTTCCTGCTCCTCCAGTTTTTCTTTCATGTCCAGCAGGTTTTGCATGGAAAAAATAAATTTTGCCACTACTCATCCCCTCCTTCTGGGGCACTCTCCGCAAAAATATCCCCCATAGACTGGACAATATCATCGAACTGAAATTTTTCTCCTGTTCCCTGTCGGAGGAACTGATTGACTGCTTCGATTTTTTCAATAGCAAAATCAATCCCGGGATTGGAGCCAGGCTTGTAGGCCCCTATGTTAATCAAATCCTCCGCATCCCGGTAGGTGGCCAGCACATTTTTCATCTGTCCTGCCAGTGCCTTATGCTCGTCTGTGGCAATGGAACTCATGACACGGGAAATGCTTGCCAGCACATCCACCGCCGGATAGTGGTTTCTCTGCGCCATATTTCTGGACAGTACAATATGACCATCCAGAATACCCCGGGCCGTATCGGCAATGGGTTCATTGAAATCATCACCGTCTACTAAAACCGCATACAGGCCGGTAATAGAACCCCTATCGGAATTCCCCGCCCTTTCCAGCAGCTTTGGCATCTCTGCGTACACACTGGGCGGATACCCTCTGGACACCGGCGGTTCCCCGGAGGCCAGACCGATTTCCCGCTGGGCCATGGAAAAACGGGTGAGGTTATCCATCATTAAAAGCACATCCTTGCCCTTATCCCGGAAATATTCTGCCACTGCAGTGGCGGTTTTGGCCGCTTTGTTCCGAATCAGCGCCGGTTTATCCGAGGTGGCTACCACTACTACCGAGCGCTTCATTCCCTCCTCACCCAAATCTCTCTCAATAAATTCCCGCACCTCTCTGCCACGCTCTCCAATCAGTGCAATGACATTGATGTCCGCCTTGGTATTCCGGGCAAACATTCCCATCAAGGTACTTTTTCCCACACCACTGCCGGCGAAAATGCCAATACGCTGTCCCTTTCCCACGGTGATCAGACCGTCCACCGACTTAACGCCAAGGGGTAGTACATCGGAGATAATTTCTCTGGTAAGGGGGTCTGGCGGCGATGCCTCCACGGAATAATGGGGACACTGGTCTCCCAGTTCCTCCATGGTCATGGGTTTGCCCACGCCGTCCAGGGTGCAGCCCAATAGTTCTTCACTCACAGCCACCTGCAGCGGCGCTCCTGTATTTTCCACCCAGCTTCCCAGTCCTACACCCTCTACATTATCATATGGCATCAAAAGAACCCTGTCGTCACGGAAGCCGACCACCTCCGCTTTTACGGGTTCTGGTTTGGTGTTGGATTTAATCAGGCACAAATCGTTGAGCTTGGCACTGGGGCCAATGGATTCGATGGTCAGTCCGACAACTTTGGAAACTTTGCCTAACGGACTGGCAAAACTTTTATCTAACAGTGCCTCATATTTTTCAAAGTTAATGGGAAGCATGGTATCATTCCTTCAATTCTTTATTGCGCCAGCATCCGAAGGGTGCTGACCAGATTATCCAACTGTGTCTGAAAACCACAGTCTATCATCTGGGTGTCCGTCTCTATGATACATTCATCTTTTGCCAGGTTTTTTTCCTCCTGAACCTCTACAACGGCTTCGGCACCCAGTTTCACAAGAATTTCTTCCCGATGGCTCTCCACATACATAACGTCCTCCGGCGATACCCGGATGACATAGCGTCTGGACGGTTCAATATCCGCAACACTGTTCCGTATCAAATGGAGAAGCACATCCTGTTTATCCGAAAGCAGGACTCCTGTCAGTTTCTGAACAAGAGAACACAAAACCTCCACATAGCGGGGTTCTACGTCTGCAATTAACTGATGGTAGTCCTTTTCCTGCTGTTGTCTGGCTTCCTCCAATTCCATGCGCGTCTGTGCCAGTTCTTCCTCTGCTTTAGCCAGACCTTCCTCTCTTCCCGCTGTCATTCCTTCGTCATGTGCTGCCTGACGAATCTCCTCTACCTTTTCGTCGGCCTCCTGTAACAGAATCGCAGCTTTCTCCTTCGCTTCAGACAAAACCTGCTCTGCCAGATGCTCTGCCTCTTCTTTTTTCTCTGCCAGCATCTCGTCAAAATTTACTACCGGCACACCTGGCTCAAACTCACTTTCCGTCGCAGCAGCCTCTTCCTTTGCCTCTCTGGCCGCCTTCTCCGCTTCCACTTCCGCAACGGGACGCACCTTTACTCTTTGGCTGTTCTTCAACGGGACAAAAGGCTCTTCTTCCTTTTCATATTCAATCAGCATCGCTTCTTTCCCTGCCAGATTCACGAAGGGATATTTGATTAAATTAGACAATAATCTCGTCACCTCCGCCACGGGAAATTACAATCTCACCAGTATCCTCGAGCTTGCGGATTACATTGACAATCTTCTGCTGAGCCTCTTCTACGTCCTTCAAGCGGACAGGTCCCATATATTCCATATCCTCTCTGATCATATCTGACAGGCGGCTGGACATATTGTTAAAGATAACATTCTGAACTTCTTCATTGGCGTTTTTAAGCGCAACGGCCAGTTCGTTGTTCTCCACCTCCCGGAGAACACGCTGGATGGAGCGGTCGTCCAGCATGAGAATATCCTCGAATACAAACATTTTCTTTCGGATTTCGTCTGCCAGTTCCGGTTCCTCGATTTCGAGGTTTTCCATAATGTGCTTCTCTGTACCACGGTCTACAGTGTTCAACACTTCCACCACCGAATCCACACCACCGACAATGGTGTAGTCCTGGCTCACCAGAGAAGACAGTTTCTGCTCTAATATATTTTCCACTTCCTTGATGACATCCGGTGATGTCCGGTCCATCAGGGCAATACGCTTTGCCACGTCCGTCTGCTTATCCGGCGTCAAAGCACTAATGATACCCGCCGCCTGGCCCGGCGACAGATAAGACAGGATTAATGCGATGGTCTGTGGATGCTCATCCTGGATAAAGTTCAATATCTGGGAAGCCTCCGTCTTACGGATAAACTCAAATGGACGCACCTGAAGCGAAGCGGTCAGTTTGCCAAGCACCTCTCTGGCCCGGTCCTCTCCCAGGGATTTTTGCAAAAGGTCTTTAGCATATCCGATACCACCCTCTGCAATGTACTGCTGGGCCAGACATACCTCATAAAATTCATTGAGTACATCTTCCTTCTGGGAAGGAGACACACTCCGGGTATTGGCAATTTCCAGCGTCAACTGTTCAATTTCGTCTTCCTTCAAATGCCGAAAAATAGTGGAAGCCTTTTCCGGCCCCAGACTAATCAGCAGAACGGCCGCCTTTTGCAGACCATCCAGTCCGGATACACTGCTATTACCGTTACTCATCACACACCTCCCCATTCTTCGTTAATCCAGTTACGAAGCAGCAATGCAACTGCCTCTGGATTTTCATCTACAAATTTCTCTATCATCATTCTGGTTTCAGATTTTTCACCCAGTTCAATTTCTTCCAAATTCTGATCACCCTCCTGCGTAGTAGCAAGCAGGTCTTCCACAGACAGTTCCGGCTCCATTTCGGTTACCTCTACCGGTGAGGTTCCCCTCACAATCACGAAAATTAACAGGCCGGCAATCAGTATCGTCAGAAGCACCATCAGATAATTGGAGACATTGTCCCCAAAGGAGCCTTCCTCCGCCGCCTCATACAGAGGTTTCTCCTGAGCCTGAATCGCAATGTTATTCGTAGCAATACCAGTGGCTGCTGCCACTAACTGTGTCAACTCCTCTGGAACCTCCAGGGTTGTCACTGCACTGTTCTGCTCCACATATTCATCAAAGGAAATATCATCTAAGAGACCCTGATCCTTCAGGCTTTCCTCTTTTACCACATTATAATTGGTCAGCACAATGGCAATGGAGGAGTCTTCCGGCCGTACAGCCCCCACCTCATGCTCAATGTTCTGTACTGTCTCATTCGGCAGATAATTATACTTATCCAGTATAGTCTCACTGCTGCTGGTACCGCCAGCATCAATCATATAATCCGTTTCATCCCCGTTGGTATCGGTTCCCGGAATACCGCCGGAACCGGACGTGCCGGTAGACTTATAGTTATAGGAACTGGAATACAGACCCTGATCCTGTCCTTCATTTGCGGTGTAGGTCTTTACCAATTCCGTTACTTTATCCATGTCAAATACAATATTGGCGCTTCCAATCTGAACATCGTCATATCCCGCTTTTAACAGCATGTCGCTGACATTTTTCGCAAATGTATTGCGGAGTTTGCCGACATAATCCACATTGCCTGCCACCGAGCCGCCTAAGGTATTGTCCTCCTTTGCGCCGTAAAGCAGGGTTCCTGTTGTATCGGTAATCACTATATTGTCTGTGGTGGTATTTCCCACCGCATTGGCCAGATAGTAGGCAATGGCGGTAGCTGTCTCCGCCGTCATCTCATATCCCTGCGCCAGTCGGAAGGCAACGCTGACGGAAGCCTCTTCTCTCTCCGAATATACCGTCCCATCATCCACCGGACGATTCAGATATACTGTGGCATCTTCCACACCCTCAAAGTTCAGCAGTCCGGTGCGAATCGAGGACTGCAGCGCCAGATTCGCCTTGGTGCTTTTTTCCGCCGCAGAAGTTGTCATGTCGTTATCCAGTGCATCTTCCCATGACATGTCCTCATTGGTTATCCGGTTTGCTCCCATCAAAAGAACAGCATCAGAATACTGGGATTGTTCCACACTAAAATGAGTATTTCCATTGCTGTCTGATTCCATATCATAATCCACACCGCCAGAATCCAAGGCTTCGGCAAATTCACTGGCGGTATCACCACCCAGTGTCACCAAATCTACATATACCGGACGGGTGAGAAAATAGCCCAACAAAACCAAGGCAAAAAAGATTGCCAGCACTACACAGACAATTATGGTTTTTTGCCGGGTTGTGTATTTGTTCCAAAATTCAAGAATCTTATCCTTAATGGATATCAGTTGTTCCATCATATGTCTCATCGCTCCCCAAAACTATGTAGTCTGTGTCCCATCCATCAGAACTGCATGTTCATCAGAGTTCTATACGCTTCAACCACCGTATTTTTCACCGCCACGGTGTATTGCAATGAGACATTTGCCTTCTGCTGTGCAATCATTAAATCATGAAGGCTGTCTGATTCCCCTGTGGCATACTTGATTTCCTGCTCCTCTGCCGCATTGGAATATTCCTCGGTCTGATTCACCAGCTTCATGGCAGAATTCAACAAACTGTCAAAACTGGTTGTATTTGCGCTTCCTGACATTTTCGAAAGCGGATTTGTCGTAGTATAACGGCTGACACTTTCCAGGCCATTAATGGCCGAAATATTTGTTATATCCATTCGTTATCTCCTTTGTTCTCTGTCCCGCCTTATGACTGGTTGCCAATATCCAATGCTTTGAGAGCCATTCCCTTGGTGGAATTTAACACCGTTACATTGGCCTCAAAGGCACGGGTAGCATCAATCATGTTCGTCATTTCCGTTACGGTATTTACGTTAGGGTACATAACATACCCATCCTCGTTGGCATCCGGGTGGGATGGGTCATATACCAGATTCCCCACTGTGTTATCCTCCACAATCTGGCTCACCTTTACACCCTTGCCGATATGACCTGTCGCCATACTGAAACTCTCGTCAAAGGTAGGATAACTTTTTTCTTCAAACACCACCGTCTTTCTCCGATAGACATTGCCATGGGCATCTCTGGTAGTATTCACATTTGCGATATTTTCGGATATGGTATCCATGCGGAGCTGCTGGGCAGTCATACCGGTAGCACTCACATCCATTGCACCAAATACTGACATATCATAGTCTCCCTTCATAAGATGATTTTTCACTACTGTCCTGTATTTTTCCAAAAGACCCCTTTTTCACGGTCTCTTTATTACGATGTCTTCATGGCTGAACGCAGCCGGGAAAACTCGCTGCTGATGGAATTCATCAGCGTATAATATTTCAACTGGTTCTTTGCCAGCTCTACATTCTCGGTACTGATATCAACATTGTTGCCATCCATGCGATAAGCCAGATTCGCCTGCTCTGTATAGGTACTGGCATTCAGTGCACTCAGATCAAGCGTGGCTATCCTCTCGTCCAGAGAATCTGTACCAGCCACCGCATTGGCCAGATAGGTCTCAAACTGCACGTCCTTCCGCTTGTAATTCGGCGTATCGGCATTGGCAATGTTATTTGCTAATACATCGTTTCGCAGCCAACTGGCATCTGCCGCCTTATCCAGCACATTGATGTAATTGTAAGCATTGGATAAAATCATATACCCACTTCCTTTCTCAAGAAAAACGCAAATGGCACCATGATAAAATCACGATTCCCTTCGCGCTTATGAATTCCATTTCTCTTTATAGTAATTCTCAAACTCTGTATACACAATATCATTGATAATCTCAATATGAGTCCCCTTTACCCCGGAGGACCTGGTTTTAATAAGGCCGGCACTCTCCAACTTCCGAAGGGCATTGACAATCACTGTCCGGGTAATACCAATCTGCCCGGCCAGCTTGCTTGTCACCAGCATACCTTCTCTTCCGCCTAATTCGTGTATTGCATAGGTTACCGCTTTCTGCTCTAAAGGCGTCAGCGTCATGATGGCAGAGGAAAAATTCTTTTGCTTATGTTTCTCAATATCGGATTCTTCCTGGACGGCTCTTGTCATTTCCAGCCCTACCACCGTTGTACTATATTCGCTTAAAATAATATCCTCGATACAGAAAGCCTCCTGCTTTCGGTATAAAAACAATGTGCCGAGGCGCTCGCCGCCGATGCTGATGGGGGTAATCAGCGCTTCCAGTCCCATAATGGCCTCTCTGGGAAATCCTAATGTTTCCAGATTGACGTTTTCCTTTGTTGATAATACATTCAGGAAACGTTCATTCAGCTTCGGTTCAATATAACTTCCACGCTTCTCCTGAAAACCTTGAATTGTCTCATCATCGTCGGCAACATAAGTTCCCAGCATCTTCCCTTTGCTGCTTATGATAAAAGCGCTGGCCCCAAGAATCTCTCCCAGCACAGAGCAGATATCCGCAAACGCAACTTTGGAAGAATGTCTGTCATTAAGGAGGCGGTTTATTTTACGAGTTTTATCCAATAACTCAAGACTCATAGCATCCTCCTTGGAATCTTATGAAACAATTCTATCACAAATCAAACAAAATGACAAGTGTTAACTCTTTGGCTTTTCAATTATTGTGGAACAGGTATTATCTGCACACACCAGTTTCTTCCCTTTATCTAAGAGCATACCACCGCAATTTGGGCATTTTTCCCCGGAAGGTCTCTGCCAGGTCATGACATCACACTCCGGATTATTTTCACATCCGTAATACCGGCGCCCCTTCTGGGTTTTCTTAATGACAATCTCTCCGCCGCATTTCGGACAGGTTACACCGATTTTTTCATAATATGGCTTCGTATTGCGGCACTCCGGAAATCCTGGGCAGGCCAGAAACTTCCCGTGAGGGCCATACTTAATCACCATGTTTTTTCCACAGAACTCACAGAGCACATCTGTAACTTCGTCTTCTATTTCAATTTTTTCCAGCGCCTCTCCTGCCCGGCTGACAGATTCCTGTAAATCTGGATAAAAATTCCGAATAATGGTTTTCCATTCCACCGCTCCGTCGGCAACACTGTCTAATAACGCCTCCATAGTAGCAGTAAAATTCACATCTACAATTCCCGGAAAGCTGGTAACCATAATCCGGTTTACAATTTCTCCCAGATCCGACAAATACAGATTCTTCTGTTCCTTCGCCACGTACCGCCGGGAAATCAGAGTCGAAATCGTGGGGGCATAGGTACTGGGACGACCAATCCCCAGCTCCTCTAAGGCCTTTACCAGCGACGCCTCTGTGTAATGGGCCGGCGGCTGGGTGAAATGCTGTTCCTTTTCCAGTTTTTCAATTTGCAAAGTTGAATCCTCTTTTAACTTTGCCAGCACTGCATTGGCTTCCTCTTTGTCCTCGTCACTCTGATACACGGCCATAAATCCAGGAAATACCAGTTTGGAACCGGCACTGGTAAAGCGGTGGCCGCCACCATCAATTTTTACGGATATCGTTTCATACCGGGCTGCATGCATCCGGCTTGCCACAAAACGCTTCCAGATTAACTGATACAGCCGGAACTGGTCGCGGCTCAATGAGGCCTTCACCTGAGCCGGCGTCAGTTCCACATAGGTAGGCCGGATGGCCTCATGGGCATCCTGGATTTTTTTCGTGTTTTTGGCGGTTCCCGCCCCTTCTATGATATTTTCACTTCCATAATTTTCTGCAATAAATTCGCGGCAGGCAGCATCTGCCTCCTCGGAAATTCTGGTAGAATCTGTACGAAGATAGGTAATCAGTCCAATGGTGCCATGTCCCTTGACTGCCACACCCTCATACAACTGCTGAGCCACCTGCATGGTCTTTCTGGTGGCAAAGTTTAACTGCTTGGAGCACTCCTGCTGTAACGTGGAGGTGGTAAACGGCAGCGGCGGTTTTTTCATACGCTCTCTCCGTTTAATACTGGCAATGCGGTAGCTGGCATCCTGCAATTCCGCCACAATGCGCTCCACATCTTCTTTGGAAGAAATTTCTTTTTTCTCCGGGTCGCCATAGTATTTGGCCACCAGCGGTTTCTTTACTCCCGACACAGCAAAATGGGCCTCTAAACTCCAGTATTCTTTTGGAATAAAGGCCTCGATTTCACGCTCTCTGTCTGCAATAATGCGCAGTGCTACCGACTGGACACGGCCGGCGCTCAGCCCTCTTTTCACCTTATCCCAGAGGAGCGGACTGATGGAATATCCCACCATCCGGTCCAGCACACGTCGGGCCTGCTGGGCATCCACAAGGTCCATGTCAATATCCCTGGATTGTTTCAGAGCCTGTCTCACTGCATTTTTTGTAATTTCATTAAAGGTAATACGGCTGGTCTTTTTCGGGTCCAGTTTCAGCGCCTGGCACAAATGCCATGAAATCGCCTCCCCTTCCCGGTCCGGGTCCGTTGCCAGATAGATTTTATCAGCCTTTTTGACCTCTTTGCGGAGACCTGCCAAAAGTTCCCCCTTGCCTCGTATCGTGATATAACGAGGTTCAAAGTCATGGTCCATATCAATCCCCATCTGACTTTTCGGCATATCCCTGACATGTCCGTTGGAGGCCACTACTTCGTAGTTTTTCCCCAAAAACTTTTTGATTGTCTTGGATTTTGCCGGTGACTCCACAATAATAAGATTCTTAGCCATTTTACCGCTCCCTTACTATTTTTCAATTGACACAATTGCGCCAATTTGAACCCTGTTTAGTTTGGCGCCATTGTGCTAAGCCATAGAACAGCATACACCATTTTTTTTGGAGTTTCAAGAAAAAGATAAAATTTTCTTCCTCTTTTTTTTAGATTTTTTTGTTTTTTTTCATTAATAGCACATAAAATACCCTCTGGCTGTCTCCCGGAGTTTGTTTTCCTTTTTCAGTCTGAGGACTCCTTTCATGACATCGGTACGACTGACTTTCAGTGTCGCAGCCAGAGCATCTATATGGATTGGCATGACAGCGGCACAGGCTAAAATCTTCTCCTCCACCGTCCCCATTCCTTCCATAAAAGAGGACGCCTCCTCTGAACAAATATTCATGTCATTATCCGAATATTCTCTTTTTCTATCTGGAACCATATCTATCCCATAATATTCCAATATTTCTTCCGGTGCGGTGACAGGGATAGCACCCTGGCGAATCAGCCGGTTGCAGCCCACACTCAGAACATCCCCGATTCGCCCTGGTACCACAAAAACATCTTTTCCCTGTTCTAAGGCGGCATCTGCCGTAATCAGAGAGCCACTCCGCTCTCTGGCCTCCACAACAAGAATCCCATCGGAAAGACCGCTGATAATACGGTTGCGCATAGGAAAAAACGCCGCCTTTGCTTTCATTTCTATGGGAAATTCCGACAAAATGCCACCATTTTTTTGAATGCTTTCATATAACCGTCTATGCTCGGCCGGATAACAAACTTCTACCCCGCAGCCCAACACCGCATAGGTTCTTCCTCCCCCTTCCAGAGCCCCCTGATGGGCCCATCCATCAATTCCCTTCGCCATGCCGCTGATAATCTCCACACCTGCCCTTGCCAGACGGCAGCCAAACAGTCTTGCCATATCCCGGCCATAGCTGGTACAGTCCCTGGCCCCCACAATACCAACAGCCCGCCTGGAAGCCTCCGGAAGCTTCCCTTTGACATAGAGATGCTTGGGCGGCTGATAGAGCCACCGAAGTCTTTCCGGATAATCTTTTCCAAAACAGGAAAAATATCCGATTTTTCTTTTCCTTAGTTCTTCCCATTCCCTTTGGGCTGTTTCCCGCCCGGCCTCACTGACCAGCTCACGAATACAGGCTTGGGACAGTCCCGGAATATGCAAAAACTGAGATGGTTCTGCCTCGTAGACCGCTGACAGACTCCCCAGTTTTTCTAACAGAAGCCTGGCCTTTTTTATGCCGATTCCCGGTCTGGTGCACAGCCAGTAGGCAATACTTTCCTCCTCCATTTTACCTCCTTTCCGAAGCATCCGCATGATTTTTCACACTACCCCCAGTATTTTTTATTGATGCTTCTAAGACACACTGCCTCCGTAATGTGCTCCTCGGTAATCTCAACACTCTGTTCCATGTCCGCTATGGTTCTTGCCACCCGGATAATTTTGGAGAGGCGTCTCATACTGCAGTCCTCCTCCTGGAAAAATTCTTTCAGATATTCCTTCTGTGCCTTTCCTAACGGACAATACTTCTCCATTTCTTTCCCCGGCAGTTCCCCATTGTAGGAAAAAGTCTCTCCACGGTAACGCCGTTTCTGTATGGCAAGGGTGTGCTGCACCCGTCTGCGTATCTCCTCCGAGGTCTCTCCCTCTCTTTGATACAGGTGAAATTCCGGCAGACCTGTCTCCACACAAAGATCCATGCGGTCTAACAGCGGCTCACTGATTCTGGCAAGATACCGGTGTATATCCCCTTCGGTACACCGGCACTTTTCCCGGTTGGGGTAAAATCCACAGCGGCAGGGATTCATAGCCGCCAGAAATATGCAGTCGGCGGGATATTCAAAAGAACGCCCCACCCGGGCCACCGTCACCTTATGTTCCTCTAAAGGCTGGCGCAGCACTTCCAGCGCTGCTCTGGAAAATTCCGGCAGCTCATCCAGAAAAAGAATCCCCTTCGCCGCCAGAGTAATCTCGCCCGGCATGGGAATCCGCCCTCCACCTGTCAGTGCCGTGGCTGTTACTGTATGATGAGGTGTCCGGAAAGGACGTTCTGTAACAATGGGCTCCTCCTCGGATAACAGCCCACAAATACTGTATAGTCTGGTAAGTTCCAGACTTTCCTCCAAATCCAGTTCGGGCATAATAGTGGGAATCCGCCTTGCCACCATGGTCTTGCCGCTGCCTGGCGGTCCAATCATTAAAAGGTTGTGCCGCCCACTGACAGCAATCTCCGCTGCCCGCTTGAGCCCCTCCTGCCCGCAGATATCTGAAAAGTCCAGTTCGGTCTTCCTGGCTCTCCGGTAGGCTTCAAAGGAAAAATGCACGGGCGAAATCCTTTTCTCCCCACGCAAAAAAGCCAGCGCCTCTCCCATGCTGGATATACCGTACACTTCCACATCTGTTAATACAGCGCCCTCTGACGCGTTGCCCTTCGGCACAAGAAACTTTTTGAGCCCCTGTCTGCGTCCCTCCAGAATCATGGCCAGCACACCTTTTACTTCCCGGATGCTGCCATCTAATCCCAGTTCCCCTATCAGTAAGGTCTGATCTGTCAAATCGTCGGAAAGATAACCGAAGGTAGTTAATAACGAAATAGCGATGGGAAGGTCAAAACTCGTCCCTTCCTTTCTGAGATTGGCCGGTGAAAGATTTACCGTAATCCGCTTGGCCGGAAACCGGATTCCGATGTTGCGCAGGGCAATACGCACCCGCTCTCTGGCCTCCTTTACTGCCGAAGCCAGATATCCCACCATATCAAAAACAGGCAGACCATCATTGACGTCTGCCTCTACACGAATCATTCTGGCCTCCATACCAGAAATATCCGCCCCGTATACGCTGCAAAACATACGCCCTCCTCTCGGAGAATCAATCTGATTACACTATACTATATATTGCGTAGTATTGCAAGTATTTTTCAAAATATTGTTTCTTCCCTAAAGTCGGGCTCCTCCCTGGGGAAGCACAGGGGCATCTCACAGAGCGGGACACCCCTGGTTTATATCATCTATTTTATAATTTCCACTTCGCAGGAATCACTATTGTAATGTATATCAACCGGAAGCACTGATAACGTGATTTTTTTGAGTTGGCTTCCCCTACACCATAACTCTTTTAGATAAAAAGCATTCAAAATCTGAATCTGCTCCAGTGTTGGAACAGAAA
>JAFLTB010000119.1 GCA_022510605.1 Lachnospiraceae bacterium | reverse complement strand
TAGCAGGTACATATAAGAAAGAGTGCTTAGAGCAGGGCAAGAAATACTTCTCCGTGGCTTCCGGCGGTGGTACAGGACGTACCCTTCACCCGGATAACATGGCGGCCGGCCCGGCTTCCTATGGTATGACCGATACTCTTGGCCGTATGCACAGTGATGCACAGTTTGCCGGTTCTTCTTCCGTACCGGCTCACGTAGAGATGATGGGTCTGATTGGCGCCGGTAACAACCCAATGGTTGGTATGACCGTAGCCGTAGCCGTTTCCATCCAGGAAGCAGCAGACAATGGCAAATTCTGATTGCCATCGGCAAGTTTTAATTGCCATCGGCAAATTTTGAAAAATAAACTTTATAGTGAAGAATTAAAAAGTGCCGTGGTTTCAAGAACTGCGGTACTTTTTGCTTTATGCCGGAGTATCGCTTGCATTCTGCAAAAAAAATGGATATAATAATGCTCAAAGAAGATATATCAGCCGAAGTTCTTGAAATTGAGATAAAACAGGAGATAGAATTATGCTTTGGATAAAGGGAAGAAAAACCTTCTTACGGTACTTTGCAATATTTACTGCATGGGTTGTTTTAGCCGCAACTCTTATTTTGGTGCCCGGGACAGTGCAGTCAATGGGAAAGACACAGACAAAGTCGGTAATGGTCCGAGAGGGAAGAACGGGAATTTATAAGGTGTCATCTAAGCAAATCCGGAAAGTAAAGATTAAATACAGCAAAAAAGGGATTGCCAGGGCAAAACTGAAAAGAATTAAAAAAGGGGGAGGCTTTATTCAGATTACCGGAAAGAAAAAGGGCAAAACCACAATTACTGTTACGATTTATGAAACAAAGAAGAAATGCAGGAAATACAAATATAAGGTAACGGTAAAACCGGCCGTTACAAAGTCAAATAATGACAAGAAGACCACACAATCACAGAATTCCTCCGTGGCCTCAAAGAGCCAAAATGGGGCCAAAGGTGAAAAAGAAATTGATACGGGTTATACATATGAGTTAGAGGTATTATCCTGTAGCGGAAAGCCTTATGGCAGCAGTACCTCCTATCCGCTGACCGGAGCGGGTGTCAGTATTCGGGCCTCCAATGGTTTTACCGTATTGTATATAAAAACGAAGGACCCCGATTTGGAAAATGCGCGGCTTTACAGTGACAAATCTCAGGAGTTGAGAAACATGTCTCTGCCGCCTACAGAGGATTATGAATTAAATATTTATAAATATAAGTTCAGAGACATACACTATGTGGACTACAATGAAAATGCAAATTTAAATCGTGTTTCCGGTGGATATATTTGTTCTGTTCAATTTTCGAGAAGAGATGAAATCGGGATAAATAATATTACAATAAAAAAGAAAGAGGGGGAAAAAATTCTTCCTATTAAGGGAGCGAAATTCCAATTGAATGTTCTGGACCCGAATCCTTCCGAAGATGCATTTTTGGATAAAATGATTTCAGAAGTACCGGAGCCTTCCTCCGAGGAGATTGCCAATATAAAAGCTTCCTATCCGAATATGACAGATGCTTCTGCACGGACCTTTTATCAAATGAGGCATCTTATGTATACCATCCGCTCCAACTCGAGGTATTACTCAACTGGTGCCTATGTGCAGGAACAGCTATGGTGGGAATATGACGGTAAGGTTGGCACAGTAGACTGCCTTGTGACAACGTATATTATGATGAGATTTGCAGATAAGCTGGGACTCCCGTCCAGACCGACCTATGCAGGGTATTTGAATCATTATTATGCGACGGCGGTCATTGGTGGGGAAGACTATAACTTTGACGCCTGTCCAACGGCATTGGAGTGTGACAACTTCACCTGGGATTATGTTTTGTAGCAATGGAAAAGGATAAAAATAATTAACAAAAAAATATCAGGAGGGTTTAAAAATTATGGAACAGTATAAGAAGGACTTTATTCAATTTATGGTAGAGGCCAATGTCTTAAAATTTGGCGAATTTACATTAAAAAGCGGGAGGAAATCTCCCTTCTTTATGAATGCCGGCGCCTATGTCACCGGCTCCCAGTTAAAGCGCCTGGGAGAGTACTATGCCAGGGCCATTCATGACAATTATGGAGAGGACTTCGATGTATTATTTGGACCGGCGTATAAGGGTATTCCCCTCAGCGTAGCCACCACGATTGCTTTTCATGAATTGTATGGAAAGGAAATCCGGTACTGTTCCAACCGCAAGGAGGTCAAAGACCATGGAGATACGGGAATCCTTCTGGGAAGTAAAATAGAGGATGGCGACAGAGTTGTCATTATTGAAGACGTTACCACCTCGGGTAAATCCATTGAGGAGACTTTTCCGATTCTGAAGGCT
>JAFLTB010000118.1 GCA_022510605.1 Lachnospiraceae bacterium | reverse complement strand
GGACTGCCCTTGGGTTTCAAATTTTATAAAAATTTAATAATTTTCTTTTTTAACATAAAAAATATCTTGCGCCGGTTCGCATTTTGCTTCGGTTTTTACAGGGCCAGGACTTGCAAGCCCTTTTCAATCGTGCTATAATTCAGTTTTGTGCAAAACAGTTCTTTGGAACGGAGGATTTTTATGAAAACAAAGCGGGAAGATATACGAAATATTGCCATTATCGCTCACGTAGACCACGGCAAGACCACGCTGGTGGATGAACTTTTAAAACAAAGCGGTGTGTTCCGGGCCGGTCAGGAAGTACAGGAACGGGTTATGGATTCCAACGATTTGGAACGGGAGCGGGGCATTACGATTTTATCCAAAAATACCGCCATCTCCTACAATGGCGTGAAAATCAATATCATTGACACACCGGGACACGCAGATTTTGGCGGCGAGGTGGAGCGGGTACTGAAAATGGTAAACGGCGTTATTTTAGTGGTGGACGCCTTTGAGGGCGCCATGCCGCAGACCAAGTTTGTGCTTAAAAAGGCACTGGAACTGTCTCTGCCGGTAGTAGTCTGTGTCAACAAAATTGACCGCCCGGAAGCCAGGCCGTCCGAAGTCGTGGATGAAATTCTGGAGTTGTTCATAGACTTAGATGCAGACGAATCCCAGTTAGATTCTCCCTTCCTCTTTGCTTCTGCCAAGGAGGGTGTTGCTAAGACTTCCATAGAGGAGGAAGGCCGGGATATGAAGCCTCTCTTTGACGCCATTATTGAACATATTCCGGCGCCGGAGGGTGACCCGGAGGCCGATACCCAGGTACTTATCAGCACCATTGACTACAATGAATATGTGGGACGTATCGGTATCGGCAAGGTAGACAATGGCCGTCTTGCCGTGAACCAGGAGGCAGTGATTGTCAACCACCATGACCCTGACAAATGTGAACGTGTAAAAATCTCCAAATTATATGAGTTTGAGGGATTGAACCGGGTGGAGGTGCCCGAGGCGGAAATCGGCTCCATCGTGGCCATATCCGGCATCGCCGACCTCCATATCGGCGATACACTGTGCAGCCCGGAGAATCCGGAAGCGATTCCATTCCAAAAAATTTCCGAGCCTACCATTGCCATGCAGTTTATGGTAAATGACAGTCCGTTGGCGGGCCAGGAAGGCAAATACGTAACCTCCCGCCATCTCCGGGACCGTCTGTACCGTATGTTAAATACGGACGTTTCCCTCCGGGTGGAGGACACGGATACCACCGAGGCCTATAAGGTCTCCGGCCGGGGCGAGCTGCATCTCTCCGTGCTGATTGAAAATATGCGCAGAGAGGGCTATGAATTTGCTGTCAGTAAGGCAGAGGTTCTCTACAAAGAGGACGAAAAGGGAAAGAAATTGGAACCGATGGAGCGGGCCCTTGTAGACGTCCCGGATGAATTTACCGGGACTGTTATTGACCGGCTCAGCCAGCGCAAAGGAGAATTACAGGGCATGGCGCCGTTAAACGCCGGCACCACCCGGCTGGAATTTCTGATTCCCTCCCGGGGACTGATTGGCTACCGGGGCGAGTTTCTCACAGACACCAAGGGAAACGGCATTATCAATACAGAATTTGCGGGCTACGGCCCTTATAAAGGTGAAATCCCCTACCGCAAGCAGGGCTCCCTCATCGCCTATGAATCCGGTGAGACCATTACCTACGGCCTCTTTAATGCCCAGGAACGGGGCACACTGTTTGTTGGGCCGGGCGAAAAGGTCTACGGCGGCATGATTGTGGGGGAACATGCCAAATCCGATGATATTGAAGTAAATGTCTGCAAGAAGAAAAACCTTACCAATACCCGCTCCTCCGGGGCGGACGAGGCACTGCGCCTGACGCCGAAAAGGGAACTGAGTCTGGAGCAGGCGCTGGACTACATTGATACCGACGAACTGCTGGAGGTCACACCAGAGAGCCTGCGTATCCGCAAGAAAATCCTTGACGGCACCGCACGCTACCGTGCCAAAAGAAACGCACAGAATAATGCATAACAGATTTTGCCGAAAAAGCAAGGAAAGGAATGGGTCACATGGAATTGAAACCAATTACCCCCGTTACCCAGGAGGAATTTGCAAAATACGAAAACCGTCGACCGGTTTTTACAAGCGAAGGCCATTTTCTAAGCCAGTTTTTGTGGACACATTACTATCACACCCGGTACGGCACCGATGATTTGGCGCTCTATCTGTTTTTTCACCGAAATGGCATTGACGGAGCTCTCCCGCCTCTCTGCCGGGAGGAGGATATACAGGAAGTTTTTAAACGGCAGGAAAGCCGTTTTCATGATACTTTATGAGAAAAAAAACTGCTTTAT
>JAFLTB010000117.1 GCA_022510605.1 Lachnospiraceae bacterium | reverse complement strand
ATTGTAATTATATAACGATGATTATATATAGTCCTATCTGTTTTGTCAAGTCCTTAGATAAAACAAATCCATCGGAAGTCCGATGGATTGCATATATCAAGCATATTGTCTATTGCCAACGCATTCAGCGCATGGTCTTTTCTATGATAACTTATAATAATTATTAAATATCCTCAAATGGAAGGATTAACAATTTACATTTTGTAAATCATCACGCCAGGCACAAATTCTTATACTCTATTGATAGGTAAATGTAGGAAGCGGCTCCCTGCTAAAGGAAGCACCGGCACGGTAGTTGTCACCAAACTTGCCAGTCCATCCTTCGGACAACTCCAGATATTTCACTTTACCATTTTTCATATGCGTAAACAAACGATATTTCAATTTCCCATCTTTTACCCGAATCACATATCCGCCTTTTTGATAACCGCTCTTCTTCTTTTTGGCAGAAACCAGCTTTACCTTATGGTCCAGTTTGCCACTTGGCTTATAATACTTGCCATACTTGCTGGTAAATATTGCATATTGTCCATCATACGACGATGAATTCCGATACCATCTTCCCTTTAACATTTTTACCACTTTTTTGCTGATGGCTGCCTCCGATGCGGTGGATGGCATAGATACTGCCATTACTGCCACCACAAATAAAATTATCCACATTTTTTTCATCTTTTTTCTCTCCTCTTCTTCTATTATTTTTTCCTCAGTCTTTTTCTTCCAGAAGCTTGGCACGACATGCCTGGATTAACTGCCAGGCAATGCTCCCTTCCCGGACTTGTGCCAGTGCTTCCTCAAGAGGAAACCAGGCAGCACTGTCCACCTCCCCTGACAGAACAAACTCCCTTTTGGATACATGAGTCAAAAATCCCAGCATTAAAAGGTCGTTTTTTTCGTAATAATAACTGCTTATATAAGTAGCCCTCTCCGGAGTCAGACCAGTCTCCTCCTGGACTTCCCGGAGCACTGCTGTTTCCGCTGTCTCACCGGTTTTGAGATAACCAGCCACACAGACATAGGAATCCTTTGTAACATAATTCTGTCGAAGCAGCGCCGCCTCGCCCTGTTCATTAACAGGCAGAGTAATGATGGCGGTGTGCATCACGTCAAATAGCGGACGGTCGCAGGCCTCACAAAAAGGCATCTGGCCTTCATCGCCAATTTCCCGGAAGGTTACTTTTCCCCCGCAATAGGGGCAATACGCAAATCTCATCTCTGACTCCTTTCTCTCGTAGCAGTGGTCTGGCATCCCATTTTGCCATTCCCCCATATCAACTAAAGTACACCACTTCCTCCTCTGGCGGCTCCGCGCTCTCCACCTTATCCGCCCAAAGCACCGGGTACAGGCTCTGATGCTGTCTTGAAAATTCCGGCTTTACCTTTACCGACACCATAACCCAGTCATTGACGGCAAGCTTTTCCGCCTCTTTGTAGTGGCAGATAAACCCAATTTTGGCAATGTCATCGGCACAGCAGGTCATAGCCGCCCTGGCCGGCACAAAGGCGTCTGCCGGGAAGGTCTTATTGCGGTACACCTGTCCCTTGAACACAATGGTTTTTCCCTCATATTTCTCCGGGTGTTCACTGACATCCAGATACCAGAGGCCAAAATCATCATCCTCTAAGGCTATTTCGCTGGCCGTTACATCAAAGGGCAGCTCCTCCTCAATATTGCTTTCCACACTGCCGTCCTCCGACTCAAAAAGCACCTGGGCCCGACGGTTGATGGCCTTGACATTCCGACGGGCCGATGCTTTGTCCATGTCGGCGCTGCAACGGTTAAAAATCACCAGGTCGGACTGTTCAAAATGCGCCATCAGCAAAGATTTCATATTGTTGATATACATGGAAAAGGTTTCCGCATTGACCGTGGTAAAGGTCTGTACTACCACCCAGTTTTCCGGCAGGGTCTCGTTGAGAAGCTTTGCCAGATTCCACATGCCATTGACCTCCATCATAATCCGGGCCGGCTTATGCTCCTTTACCAGCGCAAGGCATTTCTCCTCCGTCAAATCTTCCTCCTCGTCAATAACCACGGAAGTCACCTTATTGTACTGAAGCAGGTTTTCATCAACCTCTTTTTCTCCCTCCTCGGTAATGAGAAACAGGGTTTTGAGGCCATCCTCAAAATTTCCCTCCTCTAAAATTTCCTGAATACAGGTGGTCTTGCCACTCTCCAAAAAACCGGTAAACAGATATACCGGTATATCCCGATTTCCAAACATAGCATCCTCCATTCCGGAGCGTCAGCAAAGAACATCGAAGATGTTCTCCGGAAGCACGCCAAGAAAGATGCGAAGCATTTTTCCCGAAAGATGCTTCGCATTTTCTCGGCTGTGCATCAATACTATTTGTGACGCTCCGG
>JAFLTB010000116.1 GCA_022510605.1 Lachnospiraceae bacterium | reverse complement strand
AAGCCGCTCTATGGGCACGCCGAAACAAGCCCCTGCCCGGGTCAGATACTGCCTTGCCTCCGGTTCCAGAGCTTCATATTTATAATTGCCGTCTAACGGGTTCCTGCGATAGTCCAGAAAGACACGTCTTCCCTTACGGCTCTCTTCATAAACCAAGAGGTCTATCACAGAACTGCCGTCCTGCAGTTTCCTCACGTCAAAAGGCCACTGATAACCCTTTAAAAACAGCTTGCTCAGCATTTCCTTCGGCTCTTTATAATAATCCATAAGGAATTCCCGTTCATCGCTGCCATCTGCATTTGCAGAAAACATTCTGGGCAGTGCCTGCATATAAGTGCCTGACACATTCCAGCGGGGCTCTACGGACGCAAGGCCATATTGCCATTCCGTCAGGTTTTTCCCCTTTACACCGGCCTCCAGCGCAAGACCTGTCGCCCCATATTGGCACTCCGGATAGGCGCTGTCCCGATACATTCCGGCTGGGCCTCCTGTGGCATAAACAATATTTTCACACCGAATCAGCAAAAACCGCTCTTCCTCTGTTTTCGCCTTTTGGTTCAGACAAAGAAGGCCGTAAGCCTGCTCTCCGTCACTTACTATATAAATCACCTGCGTAAAATCCAGGATTGGTATACCCTTATTTTCTACCGCCTTCTCCAGCCGCTCCGTCATCTGCCGGCTGGTATAGGGGCCTACGCTGGTGGCCCGCTGTCTGGGGTCATGGTCCGTTTTATAGCCAATATATTCCCCATATCGGTTTCGCGGAAAATCCACGCCCAACTCCACCAATTTAAAAAAACATTCTACAGAAAGAGCCGCCTCGCATAAAGCGATGTCACCGTCTACACATCCACCGGAAAACAGGGTTTCCGCCATTTCATGCACGCTGTCTCCCTCTCCTCCTGCCAACGTCAGCTTATAATAGGTCTGTTTATCACTGCCTGTATTCCGACTGGTGCCACCCAGCCGTTCTTCCGTCACAATCACAATATCTTTCTGCCCCAACTGCCACAGTCTGTCAGCCGCATTATAGCCCGCCGCGCCCGTTCCCACGACCGCCGTATTACAGATAAAAAGCTTTGCTGAAAAATGTTCCGATTTAAATTCCGCTTCTTTCATAAAATCGCCTACAATCTTTTAATATGAAACCCCCCATCTACATCAATATAATTTCCTGTAGTATAAAGAAAGCTGTCCCCTGCAAAAACTGCCGCAGCCTCCGCCACGTCCTCCGGCGTTCCCCAACGGGCAATAGGAAACTTGCCTTCCTCAATCAGCCTGTCATATTTTTCCTGTACCCCGCTGGTCATATCCGTAGCAATCACCCCCGGCCGAATCTCGTGGACAAAAATTCCCTCCCCGGCCAGCCGGTCAGCAAACAGCTTCGTCAGCATGGAGACGCCTGCCTTAGACACGCAGTATTCCCCTCGGTTAATACTGCTGACTTCTGCGGAACAGGAGGAAATATTGATAATTGTACCCCTTTTCTTTCCAATAATCTCCTGCTTTAACATCTGCTTCGCCACCGCCTGGGTCAAAAACAGATTGCCTTTCGTATTAATGCCAATGACCCGGTCGAAGCTTTCCTCTGTCATTTCCAGTAAATCTGCACGTACATCAGGGGCTACTCCCGCGTTATTGACCAGCACATCAATCCGCCCAAAGGCCTCCACGGTCTCAGACACAAGCCGGAATCGGTCCTCCTGCTTTCCTATATCAGCCTGTACATAAATCCACTGTATTTTCTCCTCCGTCAAAACTGCTAACGCTTTCTGATTCTTCTCCTGACTCCCGGTTGCGGCAAGAACCACCCGAAAGTCATCCTGCCCCAGCCGCCTGGCAATCTGATAACCAATACCCCGGCTGCTTCCCGTTATGAGTGCGACTTTTTTCATTTCTGATTCCTCACCTCTTCTGTTCCTCTTGAAACTCCTTATAAAAAGGGCGAAATAACTCACCATCCCGGACTACACAGCCAGTGGGCTTATGGGCGCGGATTAAATCACCGCACATGCCGCAGGTTATACAAACCCGCTTCGCGTCAATCCGTCCGTCTTTGATAATTTCATTGGCGAAATCCGGGTCTGCAAAGGCCATTCGGCCAAAAAGCATACCGTCACAAAGGCCCTCTTCTATAGCCCCTGCCGTAAACAAATCTGCATATTGATGCAGATAGGAAGGTGCGGAGCCGAACACTGTCATATCAGGAACGGCCGCCTTTACGGCGCCAATCCCATTAATCATCCGGGCTACTCCACAAAGAGGATGCTCCTTCGGAACATATTTCCCTCTGTCAAAGGGACGGGTTACATGGGTCGTATCATAAGGATTTCCCATGGTCAAATCTATCATTTTCATTCCATACACTTCATTTAATTCCTTCACCAGACGGATTGGCTCCGTCCAGTCCGGTGCTGTACCTCCGCCCTCCCGGACACCAAAGCCA
>JAFLTB010000115.1 GCA_022510605.1 Lachnospiraceae bacterium | reverse complement strand
TAAAGGAATCCTCTGACAAAGGTATAATGTCTGCCATCCGGTTTCTGTCGTCTGCCATGATGAGGGTTCCCGGAGCCTCTCCGTTAATCAGAGGGACAGCAGAAGAATCCGTACTATCTGCGCACCAGAGCCCCTGGCGGCACCCAAAATACGTCTCATTGTCCCAGCATGACAAACCTGCATATCCCATCTGCGCCAGCTTTTCCGGTTCTATCTCCACCGAAATCCGGCCCCGTTCCTGACCGCTGTACTCGTCATATTGGTAAATCATGGCTCCCTCTGCTCCCAGATAGAGCCGGTATACAATACCATTCCCGGCACACACATTTCCGGCCTTCCCCTGGTATTCCAGCCTGCATACCCAGCTGCCTTTGCGGGGATTATACACATGCCAGTATTCCTCATCCTGAATCAACAGGTTGCCGTCATAAAAAACCTCTGCCCGCAGGGCATGAATGCCAGTCTGCCCCGGAACCGGGGTCTGCGGTATGGGAATTTCCTCCACATATCCATTGTAAATGTCCAGCCGGTAGAAAAGGTTTTCCAAAACCTCCTGCCCTTCTTCACCATATAAAACCGCCATCAGATAAAATTCATTATCCTGGCCTTGAAATATCTCCAGGGAATGCCTCTTACTGTTCATCAGTTTCGGACAGGCAGCCCGTAATGTCTCTGCCGAAATTGCCCGTCTTGGCAGCCACTTCCCACTGAACCAGCGGCTTCGCCAGATTTCTCCGCCATTTTCTTCTGAATAGCCCACTGCTACCAGCGTATCGTCCTCCTGTCCCAGACCACAGGCTGCCATCTTCTCAGGGAACACCGTTCCATCGCAGGCCAAATCCTGGCACAGATATTCTTCTATGTAATTATCCGCATAAGCACGGCGTTCACTTTTCGCCAATGCCCCCAAATCCCGGCCCCAGGCCACCGACATCAGACTGGCTGCCAGCATGACAGTCACCAGCACAAACCAAAGGCCGCCTCTCTTTCTCTTGTGAACCAGCAGATTTTCATAAAACCGGCGCTTCAGTGTCCGGGTCTGATTCCGCGAAAAACCCGCCGCATACCGCAGCGGCTCCTCCCCGGACGCACACCGCAGCAAAATACGGTTATACCGGGCACGCTCTTTCTCCGGCAGGTGTTTTACTACATAATTGTCACAGATAATCTCCATATCTTCATCCAGCATGTATCTCATAAAGAAAATAACCGGATTAAACCAGTAAATCGCCTGAACAATACTGGCTGCCATCTTTATCCAGGCATGGCAATGACGTACATGCATTAGTTCATGCCGCAATACATACTCCACAGCCTCTGGCGGCATTTGCTGTTCCCATATCTCCCCGGAACCGGCTTCTCCTGCCGGGAGAAGAATCCGATTTTGCAGCAGTCCTACGCTCATGGGGGAGCGAATCAGTGAGCACCGGGAACAATAAATCTTCCGCCGGATTTTTAACCGGGCCGCTATCTCTGCAATTGTATCGGGAACCAGACCGTCTTCCACCGGCTGGCTGTTCTGCCTAATCCGGTGCATGGAAAGTCCATACATCAGCCATTGCTTGCCAAATAGAAACAGAGCCACTACAACCCACAAACCGACTATCATAAACATCACATTTTCACGGAAAAATAACAAAAGATTATATTCCCGGTTTGTATCGTTCAATATGGGAATGTAAGAAACCTGATTCGTATCGCCATCCACAACATAGTTCCCCCGCACTTCGCTCTCCTCCAGAGATTCCCCTGATACCGGGAAACTGTCCTGTCCCTGGTTTAACACCTTGGTAATATTGCCGGGTACTGCGTCTATGGAAGCATCCAGAGAACCTTTCGGCGCATAGGCAAAAGGCAGAGAAATGTCCATCGGCAAAAGCAGGCGAAGCAAAAACACCAGCCAGACATAATAGCGCCATCTAACGGAATATCTTCGTGCCAGAATGCAAGAGAGAATAAGGGTTATTACAATTCCGCCTGTGCATACCAGCATATTATACAGAATCTGTTCCATACCATCTCACCCTCTCAATTTAGACCGCATGTTGAATATAATTCATTATACCCTGTGCCCGTTTCGGCTGTCAATGGTTCTGAGTAAAAAAACTTTCCGAAATTGTAGTTCTGTGTTATAATAAAAAACGCAAGGCATTTTTGCTCTGCATTCATAAAGATTTTCTATACGATGAAAACGAGGTGATACCTGTGATAATGAATCCCGGCATGCTACTCTTTGGACTGGTGGACTCTGGCATTGCTTTTTTCCTTGTATACAGCATTGCCAAGGCAAAATTCGGAGGCAACGAAAAAATGCTGGCCCGAATCATTGGCGCCAGTCTTGGCACCATTGTCTTTGCTGTCTATTTTGGAATTATTGTATGGTTTAATACCGTACCAAACGCAGCCTCCCAAGCGGCAAAAAATCTTGTTTATGCCGCCCCTATTGTATTGACACTTTTAATGGGGGCTCTTGTACTGCTGTCCCAGCCGCCGAAGCAGCAGAAGGAGGCGGAAGAAAATTTGCCGGAGGAGCCTGAAGCGGAAACGGAAGAAGCGGAACAGTCTTAACCAACAGGAGAAAGAATCCAATCGATTCGAACCGGCAACGCTTGCGCGTTAAGGTTCTCACTGATTGGAT
>JAFLTB010000114.1 GCA_022510605.1 Lachnospiraceae bacterium | reverse complement strand
AGTTCACATGCATGGCAGGCCAGATATAGTTTGCCTTCAGCCGAAGCAGCAGCTCGAATATCTTCTCATAGGTCCTGACCCCGATGGTATCCTCCCCCATATGGGCCTGCACCCAGCGGTCCAGTTCCTCCTCGTCATTGATAAAGATGCCCCTGTATTCTATGGAAGGGGCATCACATTTCTCATATCCCTCCGGCAGCCGGAAGCTGTCCTTTGTCTTCACGGGCACATCCGCCCAGAAATACCAGGGAGACACCCCCAGCATCTCCGAAAACTCATAAATTCCATAAATCGTTCCGCGCCTGTCTGCGCCTGTTATGTACAGCACGCCATCCCGGACGTTCAGTCGGTATTCCTCTTTACGGCAGCCAGACCAGGCTAATGTCTCTATCTGCACCATTGCTGTCTTATTAAGAGTATTGTTCTTAGCAATTTGGTCTGCCAAAGAAGTAATGCATTCGACCAAAATGTCCTCATCAAAGACCTTCACCAGGTCCACCTTCAGATTTTCCACAGCAATCTTCACAGCTTCCGGCTCCGTATCTCGAAGCAATATCCTGCAAGACCTGCCTTTTTCAATCAGAAACCCCATTTTTCCTCCGTTCCCGGATATTTCCCCGGATATCATTTATCCCGGATATATTATATCCATAGTACCTGAATAATTTCAGCATACCACAGCTCTTGGGGTATTTCCAGATACTTTCAAACAAAAAAACTCAAGTTAAAATGCTCCTGTTGAAAATAATTCTTTCAAGCTAAAAAGCCGTATCAAGCAGCAGACAATTCAGTCTGTCACCCGATACGGCACGTCATTTCTTTTATGCAATTCGCCTCAGCGTTTCAGTCCTTTCCTGTTGTCAGAAACTCAACCAGGTTCTGGAGCATAACTTCCTGCCCCTTCCCTTGCAGTCCGTGATCCAACTTCTCAATCCGTTCTACTTTGCAATCCTTCATCGCCTGCCCATAACGGCTGGCAGCCTCTTCATCCACCACTACATCCTCACCGCCGCAGATGACCAGCGCAGGGCCATTGAATCGTCCCGCCACTTCATAAAGAGGAAGCCATTTTGCAATACGGAAATAATGACCGCCCACCGGAAGACCGCCCCCTATGCGTACCATCTCAGGGATATGTTCCGTGTCATACACGGTCCCCATACATTCCCCTTTCTGCGCGTCCGTCTTCAGGGAGGCCGCAGGGGCCAACAGGGCAAGCCTACGAATTACATCCGGGTAACAGCCGGCCAGCAGTCCCGCTACCACCCCACCCTGAGAATGTCCTGCCACATAAATCTCAGTCACAAAATCCAGACTCTTTACATAGTTCAAAACCGCAATGGCATCTTCCAGCTCATTTAAAACGTCCATTTTCGAGAAATCTCCGTCGCTTTCTCCGTGACCGTTAAAATCGAATCGGACCACAGCCATTCCCGCATCCCCAAGCCGGTCTGTAATCATTTGAAAAATATTCCCTTTTTCACATCCCATATCCCCCGAAAAACCATGCAAAAGGATTACGGCCGGGCATTTCCCATCTCCTTTTTTATCCACTCTTCCTCTCAGGCACAATCCGTCCCTCATAACACTGAACTGCATATCAAGCCCTCTCTATCACGCGATATTTTCCGCCAGAAATTCCACATAGCTGCGCTCCGAACACCTTCGTCTGCCCATTTGAATTTCATTATAGGAAAGCACGTTTCTCTTGTCAATCATTATCACTCCGCATACTTACATAGACTCATAAAAAATATACTCGCAAAGCATACTTATAAAATATACTATTTCTATTTACAACTTCTTCTTTAACTGCTATACTAATGATTGTGAACAATTTGCGGCATGCCAATCCGGCTGCCCGCCAATTCCGGCGTTTCGCCTTACTTCACAGTTTTGTAACCCGTTGACAATCGATTCACAAGAAAGGACTATTTATGAACACCAAAACACCAATAGTCGATTCCGCAGTTTTTGACGGTTCAAAACTGTGGGATGAAATACTCAAAGCCATTGTGGGTGCCATGCCCTCCCAGCTATTCCCGCTCTTTAAGGAAGTCTATGGCAAAGAATATCCCAAAGACACGCCCATTGTCGTACTTGGCACGGAGACTACTTCCTTCCAGGAAAACCCAAAGGCTCCCCCGGGCTCCACTCTTATGGATATTGCTCTTCTGGTAGCCGGTTCAGACTACTATCACTTGGAATGCCAAATGGAAAACGACCAGGAAATGGTCATACGAATGTTTGCGTATGATGTGCGATTTGCCATCACTCACACAAAGTTTTTAGATGAAAATACCGGCGAACTCACGCTGCATTTTCCTCATTCCGCTGTAATCTACCCCGAGAAAAACAGTGCCATTCCCAATTATTTGAAATGTCGGGTAATATTCCAGGATAACAGTGAACATATTTACAAAATCCCTACCGTCAAAATTCAAACCTACTCTCTGGAAGAGATACATAAGAAGCATCTCACCCTATTTATTCCTTACTCTATTTTGCGACTGCGTCCCAAACTGAAATCAAAGAAACTGTTGACGCTAAAGGAGTTGACAGAATTCATAAATGAGGCTATATTGGTATTGAAGGAAGAATTGCACGATGAGTATTTATCAGAACAGGAGTATCGCAATTATTTGAGGCTGTTTTTCATCGCTGTAGACAGGGTGCTCACAGGGCATCCGCAGCTGCAAGAGGAGGTATATCGAATGACAGAGCCGCTAATCAAACTGCCAAGCGTTGTTGAGGATGAGTTGTGGGAAAAAATTTGTGGTTTGACAGGTAAAATAGCCGACTTGGAGATAACCTGCGCTGACATGAGGGCTAAGTATTCTGACATGAAGGCAGCGTACTCTGACATGGAGACAAAGTACTCTGACATGGAGACAAAGTACTCTGACATGGAGACAAAGAATATCAACCAAGAATCCGAACTCGTCAGAAAGGATGCCGAAATAGAACGCCTCCGCCAAAAGATTAATGAACTTTCCTCAAAACAACAATAAATCAGCTTACCTTTAATTACCAGACCCTCTGCCAGACTTCACCACATTTTCTTGAGGTGTTCGCCTGCAGAGGGCTTTAAAATTTCATTCGCACGTCTCTTATCTGCTCTTACCGTTGCCGTCTACTTTTTTCCAGGGCTGCTATTTCTTTAAAGCAAAATCTCCTGCTCTTGCTGCC
>JAFLTB010000113.1 GCA_022510605.1 Lachnospiraceae bacterium | reverse complement strand
CCTTGTGATTCCTGCCATCAGTGCACCGGAATCCCAGGCGGCAGCGAAGCCAAAGCTGGCAAAGAAGGTTTCCGTTACCGTTGGTTCCACTAAGAAAATCACGGTAAAAAAAGTAAAAGCCAAAAAAATCAAAAACACCACATGGAAGATTGCAAAGAAAAAAATTGCAAAAATCACGAAAAAGAAAAATAACTTTGTGAAGGTGAAGGGTCTGAAAAAGGGAAATACGACTCTGACCGCCAAGGTGAAGGTAGGAAAGAAAACCTACAAGTTAAAGACTACGGTTAACGTTACGAAGGCAACGATGACGCCAAAACCAAACCCGACTGCAACGGCAACTGCAACCGCAACGAATAGCGGCGGTGGCAATGGCGGAGGTAACAATGGTGGTAGCAATGGCGACACCAACACGCCAACTCCAACTCCGGCTACCCCGTCTCCGACTCCGACCCTGCGTCCGCTGACCTCTGTCAGCCCGGTGGAGGTGCCAAAGCAGGATGCGGATGTATTCCCGACTACTCCGCCGAATCCGACGGTAGACCCGGCAAAGAAAGATACCTTCTCGGCAGATTTTGAGAACCAGACGGTTGGAGATAACATCACAGGAATTGACGTACCAGAGGACGCAGATGAAGACTCAGACGAATACGAATCATACTTTGACTATGGAGACATTGAGGGTGTCACCCTTCGGAGAGGCGCTACCGCTGGCGATTCCATCACAGTGGCCAGCGGGGGACATGACAGTGACAAGTGCATCGTCATCCACCGCAAGGAAAAGTCCTGGCAGGGAGCACTGGTTGACTTAACGAACGGCACTGAGCCGGGCTGTAAGTATACCTTTACGGCATGGGTAAAATGCGCCGATGCAACTGCCACTGTCATGATGAGCTATCAGTTAAAAGCGACAGAAGATACAAAGGAAGAATACGACAACCTGGTTATAAAAAGCAATCTGTCTGAATGGACCAAAATAGAACAAGAGATAAGCATTCCGGATGATAAATACAGTTATGGTGTGTATTTTGAAACATCCGGTGGGACGGCTGACATTTATCTGGATGACATTACCCTGACCCAGACAACGGTAACTAACCCGGACAAAACCATTACCTCTCTAAAGGATACCTATGGCACTATATTTGACATTGTGGGTGTCGGTGCTGGAACCGCTTCTCTGTTCGGACCGAATGGTTCCGAGTTTATTGTGGACCAGTACAATGCCTATACCCCGGGGAATGAGATGAAGCCGGATGCCATCATGGGAAGCAGTCTAACCACCATTACGGTTGAGGCTGCAAAGGAACAGGGCTATATCATCCCGGATGATTATACCAAGTATGATGATAACAGAAAGAACACGACAGATAACAGCGGCGACTTTATTGTACCGAAACTGGACTTTACCACCGTAGACCAGATCATGAAGGAGTGCCATGAGAAAGGACTGAAGCTCCGGGGCCACACCCTGGTATGGCATGAGCAGACCCCGTCCTCCTTCTTCCAGCAGAACTACCGTACCTCCAACTCTGCCACCTATAATACGACACAGGAAGTTATGGATGTGCGCCTGGAGTTCTATATAAGGAACGTGCTGGAGCACGTACTGAGCAGTGAGTATGCCGACTGCCTGTATGGCTACGACGTAGTAAATGAGTACCTGCACAGCGCCAATGCGGCTTCAGAAAAAAAGACCTACTGGGGCTCGATTTATGGCACACCGACTTCCGGCGTAAAAAGCGGCGTAACCCTGCGGCCAAGCTATGTGAAGAAGGCCTTTGAGCTTGCCGATGAGATGCTAAAAAAGCATAACCGCAAGGACGTGAAGCTGTTCTACAACGATTACAACTGCTACCAGTATCCGGATGATGTTGTGCACCTGACGGACTTCATCAATGAGGACGGCAAAATCTGCGACGGTATCGGCATGCAGTCCCATCTGGACATCAGCCAGACTTTCCACAGCGCCAACAACTATGCAACGGCCCTGGAGTTCTTCCGTGTCAATGCGGCGGATTTGGAAATCCACATCACAGAGCTGGATGCCACCATGGTCAGTAATGAAGACAATCCACTGACCGACAGGGACCAGGCAGCCTACTATGACCAGATCATGAATGCGATTTTGACCAATAAGAAAAACGGTGGCAACATCACCGGCCTGGTAATCTGGAGCCTGTATGACGGGGTAAGCTGGAGAGCGCAGAAATATCCATGCATCTTCAGCGGCCTGTATGCACCGAAGTCTGCCTTCTATGCAGTCATTGATGCAAAGGCCCGGTACTGGACGACGGAGTAAGTCGGACTGGCTTCTATCAAAATAAAACTGCTATCATACAACTTTAAAAATAAGGGCGCCACGTTTTTGCGTGGCGCTTGTTGTATCTATACGGGAATGTTTATTATAAAAAATATTTGAAATGTCTGGAGCGTAAAACGCCGGCTAATTCAGCGGTTCTGTTTATCAAGCATACTTTCACCTAAAATTCAAATTGTAATCCGGAATGTTATCGGTTATAATGTCTTCAAAGGAGTGTGGTAGAGATGAGTACGGCAAAACAATTAATTTTGGAGAGTCTTTCAGGTATCCCAGATGATATCCAAGACGAATTTGAGGTTATGGAAAATTTGTATAAACTTTTACGTTATCGGAAAAGCAAACAATCAATTGCATCTAATGGCGGCCAATCAACGGAAGATGTGCGGGCGATGTTTCAACAGAAACATGAAGAAAGGAAAATGCTCGTATGAGAGTGATTTGGTCAGATTTGGCAATTGAAGATTTACGGGAAATTGAAGAGTATATTGCAAGAGATAACCCGGAACGGGCAATTTCTTTTATTATGGAATTGTTGGATTATGGTGATTCGTTAGGAATTGAAGGGCAAACCCGGAAAGGAACACCTGCCAAGTGGATTGATAACAGTAATGTCCGAGAGTTATATTATGACAAGTATACGATTGTTTATGAAATTACCGATCATACAATCGAGATTCATGAAATACATAATTCCGCAAAGTTGTCACGGCACTTTCAGGAGGAGTAAAAATAATAAGGAAGAAGACAACTGGTGAACTTACTAATGTGTAAGTTCATCATTTTTTGTACAAGAAAATTTATTATTATAAAGAAATATTTTAAATTCTTAGAGCGTAAATCGCCGCTCCCCAAAACGGAGTTTTTCAAGGAATTATGTTCTTCTTTTCCATTCAGACGAAATTCCTTCGTCTGAATGTTTCTTGACGCTGTTTTCTGCCCCATGCTATACTACAGACAACAAAAGAAAAGCAAGACAGAACCGGTAATGCTCCTGCTTGATAAAGTTGTTTTACAATCCTGCTTTACTAAAGGGAGGGAGAATACAATTGAAAAAAGATTTAGCAGCCAAAAGCCTGCTGGAC
>JAFLTB010000112.1 GCA_022510605.1 Lachnospiraceae bacterium | reverse complement strand
TAGAGCACGACCTTGCCAAGGTCGGGGCCGCGGGTTCGAGTCCCGTCTCGCGCTTGAGCGAAAAGCCTGAAATATAAAATGTTTCCGGCTTTTTTAATGACGTAAGGCGTCCGTAAAATGTGGCGTCTCTTGTAATGGTAAGGAAGTGACAATATGGAGACCAGACAGCGCTATGTTTATAAATGTCCTATTTGCGGGCACACCTTCGAGGAGGAAAGTGTGGAAAGGGAGGACCGTACCTGTACCGAATGTGGAAAAAGTACTTATACCATCCGTTCGGCGGCCAGTATCCGCAGGGTATTTCCCATGAACAGGGAGGAATGATGGAGAAAACATTTTCCGAAAGATAAAGATAAAAAAAGAGACGCCATCCAATCGACTCGAATCGAAACGCTTCGCGTTTAATATTCTCGCTGATTGGAGGGTGTCTCTTTTTTTTGTTATACTTCGGGATATGTTTTCCTCAAAAAAGAAATTTTAATGGTTACAGTTTGGTAACTTTTTTGTTATAGAATGGAGTAAAGTAGGAACTGCCATCTGTTACAGATGGAATCGGTGTGTTGTGCCAGACGGCAGTGAAAGGAGAAACGGGATGGAGAAAATTTTGATTGTGGAGGATGACAGGCATATCAGTGAATTGATTCGCAGGAATCTGCAGCTGGTGGGATACGACTGTGTGGTATGTCATGAGGGCAGGGAAATGGAACGCTGTCTGCGGGAACAGCAGTTTAATCTGATTTTGCTGGATGTGATGCTGCCGGGATTGTCTGGTTTTGATTTAATTGGAAAGAAGGGAGACGTTCCGGTGATTTTTGTCACAGCCAAAGGAGAATTGGAGGATAAAATACAGGGGTTAACTCTGGGAGCGGAGGATTATATAGTAAAGCCCTTTGAAATGATGGAACTGATTGCCAGAGTAGGAGTGGTACTGAGGCGGTTTCGGAAGGAAGAGGTATGTTTCCAACTGGGAGAAGTGGAGGTGAACCTGGACCGGCGCAGTGTAAAGCGGGATGGGGAAGAGGTGGACTTGACGCCCAGAGAGTTTGCCCTGTTAGAAGTGCTGGTGGAAAACAGGAATATCGCGTTGTCCCGGGACAAGCTGCTGGAGCTGGCATGGGGCTATGATTATGAGGGAGAGACCAAAACTGTGGATGTGCATATCCAGAGACTCAGGAAAAAACTGGGCTGGGAGAAATATATCCGAACAGTGATGAAGGTAGGATACCGTTTGGAGGTGGAGCGATGAAGGTGTGGCAGAAAATATACTTGGTGATGCTGGCGGTCAGTATGGTATTTGTCAATGTGGGAATTTATGCAGTGTTTCAGTTGACCTATCAGAAAAATCTGGAGACGGAGCAGCTGCGGGGGGAGACAGATTATGGTGTGATTCGCAAAAATATACAGAAAACCATGCAGACCATGGAGAGTCAGGGACGGCTGTCAGGAGAGGCGGCGGCAGATTTAATGAAAATATATGAAGAGGATTATGCAAAGCAGAAAATTCAGATAAAATTATGGAAAAATGGGAATCAAATTTATCCAGAGGGGGAGGAGGAAATTCCTTACACTATAGAGGAAAACCAGACCCGGATTATGATTCGTGGGGACAGACGGCACAAAGAACTGGCGGCATTCAGCGAATTGACAGGGTTTTCAGAGTCTTATTCTTTATATATGGAATATCCTCTGGAAAAACTAAACGATACATGGAATCAGTTGTATCGTATATACCTCTTTATCAGCTTTGGCATTTCCCTGGTGCTGGCACTGGTATTGAGCGTTATGCTCCGGTTTTTATTGCGGCCCCTGCAGCAGTTGACGGGCAGTGTGTCCCGGATTCAAAAGGGAGATTATGCCAGCCGGGTGCAAATCCGGGGGAAGGATGAGCTGGCCAGTCTGGGAAACCACATTAACGCCATGGCAGAGACCATTGAAGAAAATATGGAGGCGCTCAGGGAGGATAACCGGCGGCAGGAACAACTGGTGGACAATCTGGCCCATGAAATGAAAAGCCCCCTGACCAGTATCTATGGGTTTGCAGAATATCTGATGAAAGGCCGAGTAGAGCCGGAGGAGATAGCGGAGTGCTGTTCCTTTATTATGGAGGAGAGCCTGCGGATGAAGGATATGTGTTATGCCCTGATGGATTTATCGGAAATCCGGCATAAAAAAATAGAAATGACAGCCTTTCCTGCAAAGCAGTTTATGGAAGAGACGGAACAGACAGCTGTCCGCTGGCAGTCAGGGATTGGGGAAGAAAAAAAGGTGAGGGTGAATTGGAGCAATGCCCTGTCTGCGGAAGAGGAAATTTACGGGAATAAGATGTTGTTGGAAATGCTTCTGCTGAATCTGGTATCCAATGCCGTCCGGGCCTGTCAACGCAGGGAGATTTCCGGGCCGGATGCTTCAGGGGAAAAGGTTCCCGAGGTATCCGTTTTTATGGAACGAATAGACGAAGAGCAGAACAAAGAGGGGATTTTACTGCGGATAACGGATGAGGGAATGGGAATACCGGAAGATAAACTGCCACATATTACGGAACCTTTCTTTCGGGCAGACAAAGGAAGAAGCAGGGAAGAGGGCGGGAACGGTCTGGGACTGGCACTTTGTGCCCAAATTGTAAAATGCCACGGGGGAACCATGGAGTTTTCCTCTGTTCCAGGACAGGGGACCACGGTAAGGATAAACCTATATAAAAAAGGATAAAAAAATAAACTTTTACCTTCCTGTTACTTTTTGGAGAAGGAAAGATAATCACAAAGGGATATGATATGTTTGTCGACAGAAAATCCATGGAAAAAAAGAAAGGAGCGAAAACAGTATGAAAAGTAAAAAATGGATGGCCCTGGCCCTGGCTATCGCAGTAGCCGGAAGCGGTACAGGAATCTTAGCCCAGGCCATGGCAAAAAACCAGAGTAAGGAAACGGTGAAAGTAGTGCAAAACGGGGAGACGGAGGCGGCGGTGCCAACGGAGGAACCACAGAATACAAAAGAAAAGCAGGAGTATGTTATTGAGAGAGCGACGTCAGAGAAGGTAGAGGAGGTCAACCAGAAGCGAACAAAGGCAGATATGTCCGAGCAGGAAGCAGTGTCCCGGGTGGTAGAAAAAATTCAGGCCTGTTATGGTGACATTACGGTGAAGAAGATAACCAATATGGGTTTTGCGGAACCGAAAATGAGAAATACCACATATCGGGCTTATGTGGGAGTGGTTCGCTGTAAGGAGGACTGTATTTTTACCTTCACTATCAATTCCGTCACAGGCCAGGTGTGCAGTCTTGATAAAATAACGAACTATGTGGACCCGGAATATGATGATGTGGAGGCGAATGAAGCCCTGGACCTTCGGGTGGCAGTAAGGAAGAAGCAGTATCAGGAGGCAGCGAAAAACTATGTTCAGGACAAGATACAGGATGGGCCGGTAAAGGAAAATATATCCAGGGTACTAACCGCATCCTATGGTGCCAAAATTGCCGGCTATGAGTGCCTGAAAGTACTGGTTGAAGTGGAGTGTGAAACGACAGAGGGAACCAGGTATTCAATCTGGATGGACCCATCCACAAAAGAAGTCCAGGCGTGGAATATATGGGGAATTTAGTGGAGTAGATAAATTTAACATGTAGAGTCGGAATTTGTTTTTTGTAAGAAACAAATTGTATAAACAGGGTTAAAACAAGAAAAAGAATCCAATCAGTGAGAACCTTAACGCGAGACGCTATTGCGTTGTTGCCGGTTCGAA
>JAFLTB010000111.1 GCA_022510605.1 Lachnospiraceae bacterium | reverse complement strand
TCCCAACTGTCTGTTGGTGTTCATAGATGAGATGTTGTGTTGTACTATCATAATATATTCCTCCTTGAAATTACTACAGCGTCCCTGCTGTATTTATTTTTTTCCTGTGGGAAAACGATTCCCACTACGGATTCCTTTCCGCAACGGAAGTTCCTTCCGTTTTATCCTACAATATATATATCGGAGACCTTCTTTATTTCTTTAGCCTTAATTTTATTTTTTTTATTTTTTTTTAGTTTTTAGTTTTTTGAGCGTTTTATTTTCCATATACACACTGAAAAATCTTTTCCAATTGTCTGTGATATGAGAATTTTTCCACTGCTTTTCTGCCATTTTCTGCGATTTGGCATCTTTCTTCCTCATGCTGCAGATAATACATTGCCTTCTCCACTGCATCCTCGACACTGTCATACATAACCAAATCTCTTCCATCGATAAAATTTTCAGCAATTTCCTTCTGCCAGTTCGTCAAAAGAAATCCTCCCGCCCCCAATATATCCAGCACCCTCAGTGATATACCGGATGCAATCTCTTTCAAAGTGATATTCAGATTGATTTTACTGCTCCGGTATATCTTCGGCGTCTCCTCAAAACTCCTGGCTGTCCCGCAAAAAATGGTCTGGGAAAGCAGAGGCTCCTGATTGTGAGTATATAGTTTTACCTGACACCTCTTTGACAACATCAACAATATGGTTATTCGCTCCCGTCTTGTAATCTCGGAAGCCAGAATATGAAAAATCCAGTCAGAAAAGTTTTTATCACTCTCACCGGCAATTTTTTCCACTTCCGAGAAACGTTCTTTTATTTCCCTTATCATCTTTGGCTCTACGCACTCCCGCAGAAAATACGTTCCATATATTCTGGACTGCATTTCCATCAGCGCATTGACATAGCCTCTCTGGTATTCATTCAGGCCGGCATAGTACTGTGGAAATTCTGTCCCGTACAGACTTCCCACAAAAGAAATATCCGCTGTATATTGCTGCTTCTCCTTCTCTGTGATGACAATCCGGTCCAGTCTGTCTGTATTCACCGCCAGTTCCAGATGATATACGGTGTCAAATCCCATATCTTTATATTTTTTGTACTCTTCCCCGTCAAAGAAAAACACATGATTCGTTGCCAGTCCCAGTGTCTTTTCCGGCTCTCTCACATCAAAGGGGCAGTCATACACCCAGGCAATATAAGGGGTCTTCTTCTCACAGCATACTCTTGCCAGCACAGGATAATAATTGAGCGTGATTACTCCGTCATAGCAGCCGTCCTCCAATAAAGCACCAAAATGCCGGTAAAAATAATCGTCCTCGGAAGAATCATCAAAGGTATAGCCGGCCCTCCTCACCTCTATTCCCATTTCCTGCAAAGCCATATGCAAATCTTCCTGCATATAAGAACCCCATTCACAAAATAAAAGTTTCATAGCAATCTCCTTTGCATTGTAAAATCATGATATATCTGATAGAATATACACAATACTCAATATATTTATTAACCCATGAGAGGAAGGTAATGACATGAAAACAATTGCTATTGTATATAATCCAAAAGAAACCAACAGTCGTTCACTGGCAGAAAAACTGCCCTGCATTCTTCCCGAACATTATCAGATAACCTTATGCCCTTTGGAAAATCCGGACAGCATTCGCTCCTTCTTTAGTACATGGCAGGAGACCCTTCCACACCTGATTTTGACAATCAATCTGGCGGGATTTGAACTCCGCACCACAGGAAATGATGCTGCCTATACTAAACTTCCTGTCAATTTTATACACTATATCTCGAAATCCCCTTCCCATTATAGAGAGCAGTTACAGGGGCTTATTGACTTTACTGCCAAATTCATTGTCACTACGCCAGAAGCCAAAACCTATCTGGAGAAGAACTATTCCAACATATATGATATTACTCTTACCACTTCTCTGACAGACTCTCTTCCTCCCATTTTGGAGCAACTCGACTGGCGCCTGGCTTAAACAATGGTTTTTTCTACTCTTTTGCACTTATCCGATAAAAGTATTGAATTTTTAACCCCTGCACGCTATAATGGTTTCAATAAGGAGGTACGTCTCATGAGTGCTAACATAGTAATACTTTATCAAAATGAAACCGACACTTCGGTAACTGAATTAGCCAATACATACCAGCAATTTTTACAACAGCAAGGCTATTCCGTGCTGGCACTCTGTACCGATGAGTATAAATCTCCCCGCGCTTTATGGGACACCATTACATCCACATTCTCCCCGGATTTTGGTATCACTCTGAATCTGGCTGGGTTCCAATGCCTGGATACAGATGAGGATAGTATTTTGATGAAACTTCCATGTCCATTTGCCCATGAACTTTTCTTTCCACCATACTATGTGAATCAGTATCTGGCAACACGGATAAATTTTAATCATATACTCTATGTACATAATGCCTCAGATGAAGCCTACATAAAGAACTATTTTCGCGATATTCCGGCGGTATGTACCATTCCAACTCCTAAACTGGACTCCACAGAACTGCCATTGCGAAAAATATCCGAGCCTTCTGCTATCATGGCTGAAATCAATTCTTTACCAGATGTATTTTCTATGCTTTGCAAACGTTTGATCAAGACATTAAAATCAAGGCCAGATGCTGTCCTTTACAAACATGTCCTGAGACTTTTAAAAGAACTCGGTATTGGAAAAATGTCTTATGAGGAAGAGGTGGAAATTGTCACTATGTGTGCACTGGCCAGTGAGTATGTAAATGCTACCAGGCGCCCTGCCAGGCCATATCATTCTCCAGAAGAAACACTGACTACATTTCTTCAGAATGCTAATCCCATTTGCGAAAACATATCACCCAGTCGTTTTTCGTAAGAAAACAGTTCTTTTACCTTATCATGACCTCTTTGGGCAATCCCCGCCCGCATTTGCTCGTTCGCAAGATAGTATAACGTTTTCTCACAGAGTTCTTCCTTCGAACAAAATGTTGCAAAATCCTTCTCAGGTTCAAAATTCTCTAATAATTCCTCTTGCGGATCCGACATTAAAAAGCCCCCGGCTCCCATAATATCCAATGCCCGTAACGGAATACCACTCCCGATGGTCTTCAACGTTATATTCAGGTTAATCTTACTCAGACGGAACACTTTTGGCATCTCACTGTAATAGAACACAGAATCCTGCATTTCCATCTTTTCTAACTCTGGTAACTTTTTTACCTGACCACTAAACCACTTAAAATCACATATTTCATTCAGAGCTTTCGTATATTCTATCCTTTGAAGTGCCGATTCATATTGGGCAAGTCGAATTGGGTCATCTGAATTGGGAGGGGTCTCTCGCCACAATCGGCCGACAAAGGATGCATCCCCGTGCCATCTCTTATACTCTTCTTCTGTAATTTCCATGCAATCCAGCCTCTCCACATCGACGGCCAAAGGTCCATAATATACGGATAAACCCTCTGCCTGCAGCTTTCTTACCAGCGTGCGGTCAAATATAAATGCATAAACCTCTTTATATTGTAATGTTTCTCCCCTCTTTACCGCAAAGGGTGAGTCATATATCCATGACAGATATGGGAGCTCTTTCTCATGACATATATCGGCAATGGTAGGAAAAAAGTGCATAGACATAACAACATCCACATTGTATCTCTCTATATACTTCTTCATATTGACATACATATATTCATCATATTTCCAATCCGGCGACTCATAGGAAAAAGGAATCACCTCATGCCCCCTCCTCCTCAACACAGTCTTAACATCCCGTTTCATAAGCCCGGACCACTCATATAATAAAATTTTCATACCCATTTCCTCTCCACTTCTCCTGGCACGACGGCGCCAATTTGAACCCTGTTTAGTCTTGCGCCGCCGTGCTGGTACGGTATTATCTAAAATTCTACCATTATTCCCTCGTTTTTTCAACTGACACTTTCAAAAAAAGAGGCACCCCATAGGGAGTGCCTCCAAACAAAACATATTTGATTTGCTGTTGTTCATCCGATGAACAAT
>JAFLTB010000110.1 GCA_022510605.1 Lachnospiraceae bacterium | reverse complement strand
CCGATGGTTTTATTATCCGATGTTTTGAATGAAATAGGATATGAAAAGGGGCATAGTCGGGGGCTGGAAGAAGGCCTGAAAGAGGGACGAGAAAGAGGGATTAAACAGGGGATTGAGCAGGGAATTAAACAAGGAATTGAACGGGGGATTAAACAAGGAATTGAACAAGGAATTGAACGGGGAACAGAGAATATAATATCCAACATGCTTCAGGACCACCAGACGCCGGAGGATATCAGCCGGATGACCAGACAGCCGCTGGAATATGTCCGCCACGTACAAGAAGCACTGGTGATGCAGGAAAAGAGACAATACGTTACAGAGAAAAAGGGTACAAGTGATGAATAGAGTGTTCTCCCTTCTTGTTATCCGTTGACCTTTTTTTCTATGATTACTATAATGTAGTTATAAATTCCCCAAAATCATTCACACGCAAGGGAGGAAAAGAAAATGCGCCGTGCCATCCAGATAGCGATATGTGAAGATGATAAAACACAGCAGGACTACATTGCCTCCCTTGTGGAGGACTGGGCCAGAAAGGAAAATAAGGTCTGCAGGGTGGAAGGTTATGACAGTGCGGAACAGTTGATTTACTCCTTTGATGAAGATTTTCCCTTTTCCATTTATATACTGGATATCCAGATGGGCGGAATGGACGGCATGGAGTTGGCCAGACGGATTCGAGGGAAGGACAGCCAGGCGGTGATTTTATTTTTGACGGGCCTGCGGGATTATATTCTGGAAGGATATGAGGTAGGGGCCATGCGCTATTTGATGAAGCCCATCAAGGAGGAAGAATTTTATCAGATTATGTGTCAGATAGAGCGGGAGAGATTAGCAGAAGCGGAGGCGTATTTTGTTCTGGAGCGCCAGGAAGAAGTACTGAAAATTCCATACCATGACATCTGGTATCTGGAAGCCCAGGGACATTATGTGGAGCTACACTATGGGGAGGAGGTACTCCGTTTCAAATCCGGCATTGGCAAGCTGCAGCAGGAATTTGAAGAAAATGGATTTGTCGTGGCCAGGCGGGGCACCCTTGTCAATCTGGGACGGGTGGCAAAGGTGGGAAAGACTGGGTGTATACTGGATAACGGAGAAGCCATCCCTGTCAGCAGAAGCCAGTACCGAACGGTCAATGAAGCATTTATCAGCTATTATCGGACACGAAAGGGATGAAAGAATGGGTATATTATTGGCAGAAATATTTGTGACAGTGATTCTTACAGCGGGTATCACAGCCTTTATGATAAGGCGTTATGATGAGAAAAAAATATGGGAATACCAGGATATGATTCTAAAAACCCAGCGGGAGGAAATCCAGAGCATTTATAAAACGATGCGGGGCTGGCGCCACGATTACCATAACCATATGCAGAAGATCAAGGCGCATCTGGCGCTGAACCAGATCGAGGAGTTAAAGGATTACTTAAATCGGTTAGAGGAGGATTTAGATGCCATTGACATTGCCATTAAAACCGGGAATGTCAGTGTGGACGCGATTCTCAGCAGCAAGTTGTCGGCGGCTTCCGGCAGAGGAATTTCCATTAACTGCAAGGCAAAGGTGCCGGAAACGCTGGCAGTGAGTGATGTTGATCTGTGTGTCATTCTCGGCAACCTAATCGACAATGGGGTGGAAGCCTGTGGAAGAGTAAAGGAAAAAGAGAAGCGTTTTCTCCGGGTGTATATTGGTATCTTTAAGGAGCAGCTCTATATATCCGTGTCCAATTCGACCAACGAGGCAAAGCGCCGGCTGAACCGGGAATTGATCAGTAAAAAGATGGGAAATCATGGGCATGGACTGCGCAGGATTGACCGAATCGTTGGTAAGTATAGTGGATTTGTCAATCGGAAAAATGAACCGGGGGTGTTTGCTACGGAGGTCATGCTGCCACTGTGAACGTTGTTAGCGCAAGACTAAACAGGGTTCAAGTTGGCGTCGTCGTGCCACCCGGTGCTGACATTTCGTGCACGAATTTCAACCATTCGTGCACGTTTCTTTTTTTATAAAAAATGCGTGTTAGAATAAAGCCAGATTAAAAAGGGGTTGGAAAAAACGGAGTCTCTCCAATTCCATTTTTTCACAGCCAAACAGAAATGAGGTGAACTATGAAAAATATTATTCGTGTATATCGGGAGTTGTTTCGCCATTACCCATCCATGAAGTGGCAGATGCCACTGAGGGCGGTGCTGGTAGTTGTGATTCCACTCATAGAAAGTGCCATACCGGCCATGGCCATTGCCATGATTCTGGAAAAAGATATCGGACGTTATATGATAGGAATCAGCCTTTTACTGCTTATGGATGTGGGAATACGGATTGGGGGAAATTTTCTGGCAAATCGGAGTGAGGATTATGTTGTGGGTACGCGGGTGATGGGATTCTGGGTAAGCCTGCTGAAAAAGAATCTGACCATGGACTATTGTCACACTGAGACTGCCAAAAAACAGACTAAAATGCAGAAGGGAATGAATGCCTTAAATGGCGATTCTCTGGGAGTGCAGGGATTGACTGACAATACCTTTGGACTGGTGTGTTATTCCGTAGGACTGCTCTCCTATGGTGCTATTATAGTAACAGTAGATATTCGTGTTTTACTCATTATGGCAGGAATGAGTGTAACAAGCTTTTTTCTGCACCGTCATGCGGTACACTATTCCGACAGAACCACAAAGGACAAAGACCACGTAGGCCGGTTGTTATGGCATATGACATGGGAGGCAAGGGAGCCGGAATACGGAAAGGATGTCCGTATGTATCATATTGAGAGCTGGTTTGAACCTTTGTTTTTTCATTATCATAAAAAGTTGCTACGGTGGCATGGGAAAAGTGAGCTTCACTGGTACTTTCCTACCCTGTCAGATACGATATTCGCTATTGCCAGAGATATTCTGCTGTATTCTATTCTCATTATGAGTGTGATACAGGGCGCCATGACAGTGGCAGAGTTTACCTTCTATGTGGGTATCGTGGCGGGATTCGCTTCCTGGCTGTCAACTTTTTTGTTTCAGATTTCGGGAATAATGAAAACAAATTTGGAAACTAAAGCGTTATATGATGTTTTTGAAGAAAAGGACATATTTCTTCACGGAGAGGGGGAAGTGCTGGATGTTACAGCGCCGGTGTCTATTGAGTTTCGTGATGTAAGCTTTAGATATGAGGAGGGAGAGGAAATTTTATCCCATCTCAGCTTTCGGATTGAAAAGGGACAAAAGATTGCGCTGGTGGGAAATAATGGTGCCGGAAAAACTACCTTTATCAAGCTGCTCTGCCGTCTGTATGACCCCACTGGAGGAGAAATTTTACTAAACGGCATTGATATACGCTATTATGACTATAATGAATATGTAAATCTTTTTTCTGTGGTATTTCAGGATTTTAAACTCTTTTCACGTTCCATTGCGGAAAATGTGGCGGCTTCCAGAGAGTTTGAAGGGGAAAAGGTAACAGATTGTCTCGAAAAGGCGGGATTTGGAGGGCGTCTGGAGGAGATGGAAAAGGGTATCCATACGAATTTATTCCAGCTAGAGGAGGATGGTGTGGAAATATCCGGCGGGGAGGCCCAGAAGATTGCTATTGCCAGAGCATTATATAAAGATGCGCCGCTGGTTATCTTAGACGAGCCAACCTCGGCCCTGGACCCGGTTTCTGAGTATGAGATTTACCGCAGCTTTGATGGACTGGTGGAGGAAAAGACCGCCATCTACATTTCCCATCGGATGTCCAGCTGCCGGTTCTGTGACCAGATTCTGGTCTTTGATGAGGGAAGGATTGCCCAGAGCGGAAGCCATGAAAAACTGCTGCAGGAGGAAAACGGCCTCTATCATGAGATGTGGAGCGCCCAGGCTCAGTATTATCAGTAAATGGCTGGGAAAGATTTTATCTCGCTCGCCCCTTTCCTACAAAAATTTCTTGACATTTCCAGATGGTGTTGTTATAATGAACACCGTCTGGAAATTTAATATACAGTAACATGCGGGTGTAGTTCAATGGTAGAACACTAGCCTTCCAAGCTAGATACGTGGGTT
>JAFLTB010000011.1 GCA_022510605.1 Lachnospiraceae bacterium | reverse complement strand
ACTATTTGTGCCGGAGCGTCACAAATAGTATTGATGCACAGCCGAGAAAATGCGAGGCATCTTTCTCGGCGTGCTTCCTCCGCTTACGCTCCGGAATGGAGGTTATTATGGCAATGGAGATTACAAACAATTATAACAATGTGTACGAGAGTGCATATGGAACACAAAAACAGCAGACGGCTAAGAAGGAGGAAACAAAAGAAACAGCGGCAGCGCAGAAAAACGTGGATGCCGCAACTGACAACAGCGATTATCTTGGTAAATTACAAAAGAAGGTTCCTTCTATGAAATTAGGGACGGGGTACAGCATACCTACATCAAAAGACCGGAGAGTCGGCACCCTTACTGTCCATCCGGACATACTGGCCCAGATGCAGAATAATCCGGAAAAAGAAAAATATTATACCCAGCGTATGAAAGATATCGAGCGAGCAGAAAAATTGGGAGAAAGCATTACGACTTCCCGGGGATTTACCACGGAGTACAGCCACTGGTTTATCGATAAAGATGGGAAAATATGGCATACAGCCCGGACGGTTCGTAAAGATAAATTAAACGAAAAGCTTCGCAAAAAAGCGCAGGAAAATGCTGAGAAGCAGATTGAAAAAACCAGGGAAAATTCCCGCAGAAAGACAGAGGAACTGGCAGAGAAATTAGAAAAAAAGATGGAGGATGCAAAAGATGGCACACTGGTTTTTAATGATGACGAAATCCAGACATTGATTGACGCGGCAAAGGAAACTGAAGCGGAGGCATCCAGAAATAATGTGCATAGTGGACACCTTCCCCATCATATACTTTGATGAGTAAATGACTGGGGAAGTGCCGGTTTGAAAAGGTTCAAAGAATTTAATTTCAGAAAACACAGAAAGCAAATGGCAGCAGGCGGTGCGATTTTGACCGCGGCTGTCATTTTTGTACTGGCCTGGGGAAACAGAGAAAGAATACCCGTGTTAAACATGACGGCTCAGGGAACGAAAGCGGTGGTAGTAATTGATGCGGGGCATGGAGGATTTGACCCGGGCAAGGTGGGAGTCAAAAAGACGCTGGAGAAGGATATCAATCTGGCAATTGCCAAAAAGGTGGAGAAAAAACTGGCAGACAGCGGTTATACGGTGCATATGACCCGGACGGAGGACAAAGCTTTGTGTCAGGGAAACGAGCCCTCCAAAAAGGCAGCAGACTTAAAAAACCGGGTGGCAATTATTGAGGGGGCGAAGCCGGCGCTGGCGGTGAGCATCCATCAGAACAGCTACTCGGCGGGGACAAAGGGAGCGCAGGTATTTTACTATACCAGTTCGGAGGAAGGGAAAAAACTGGGAGGTATCCTGCAAAACACCATCCGGGAGATTATCGGAGATGAGAATCACCGGGTAGAAAAGGCCAACGACAGCTATTACATGCTGAGAAAGGTAACCTGTCCCTTTGTTATTGTGGAGTGTGGATTTTTATCAAACCCTGAAGAAGAAACTCTGTTGTGTGACGAAAATTATCAGGAAAAAATGGCTCAGGGGATTTGCGAAGGTATTGAAAATTTCTTGTATAAATAGGCAGATTATGGTATGATAGAAAAGTACGAGAGGTAATTATGAATACACAATACATTACATGGGATAGAGAATGTGGTTATCAGGGTAAAGAACTGGCCCGGGCGGCGGAGATTCTCCGGCGGGGCGGACTGGTGGCATTTCCCACGGAGACGGTATACGGCCTGGGCGGGAATGGACTGCTTGCGTCGGCGGCAGAAAAAATCTATGCGGCCAAGGGGCGTCCCAGTGATAATCCACTGATTCTTCACATCAGCAGTCAGGAGGAATTATTTCCTCTTGTCCGGGAGGTTTCCGATACAGGGAAACGGCTGATGGAGGCGTTCTGGCCGGGCCCCATGACGCTGATATTTGAAAAGACAGACAGAGTGCCCCTTGAAACGACAGGGGGGCTGGATACGGTGGCGATACGGATGCCGGAGCATCCGGGAGCCAGGGAACTGATTGCCTGCGCCGGTGTGCCGGTAGCAGCCCCAAGCGCCAACATATCGGGAAGGCCAAGCCCCACATCGGCAGAACACGTCCGGGAGGATTTGGACGGCAGAATCGACCTGATTATTGACGGAGGAAACGTTGGCATTGGATTGGAATCCACGATTATAGATCTGACAGAGACCGTGCCAGTGATACTCCGGCCGGGAGCGGTTACTTCGGCCATGATAGCAGAGGTTATTGGAGAGGTGAGACTGGACGCCGGGCTGGCGGGGAAGGATTCCCTGGAACCACCGAAGGCGCCGGGAATGAAATACCGCCACTATGCGCCGGAAGCGGCCATGACGATTATTGAAGGAGAGATGGAGACTGTCATAGAGAGGATTAACCAGTTGGCCGGGGACTATCCGGCGGATAAGGTTGGGATTCTGGCAGCGGAGGAAACAAAAGAACGGTATCCGCATGGACAGGTTGTCACCGTGGGCTCGCGCACAGCGGGCACCATAGGAAAAGGGCTCTATAGAGCGCTGCGGACATTTGACCATCTGGGAGTGGAAGTCATTTTTTCCGAAACCTTCTCCGGGGAGAGAGACAGTGAGGCCATTATGAACCGGCTGAAAAAGGCGGCGGGCTATCATGTGGAAATTCTTCCGGGGAAATGATTGGAGGAAACTGTATGACAGATTACCATACCATACAGAGAATTATCTTTGTGTGTAAGGAGAATGTTTATTTAAGTCCCATGGCGGAATGGATTATGAAAAGCATTCTGATGGATAAAACAAAAGTCATTGAGTCCCGGGGACTGGTGGTACTGTTCCCGGAACCGAGAAATATGAAGGTGACGGATGTGTTGATGAATCACGCCGTCCCCTGTGAGGAGCAGGTGTCTCAGGAATTTGTTCCGGACCAGGTGGATGAAGAAACCCTGGTTATCGCCATGAATTTCACGGAGAAGGTAAAGCTGGTGGAGGATTTTTCCCTGACAGACAATGTATTTACCCTGAAGGAATTTGTGGAGGAGGAAGGCGATGTGACAGACCCCTACGGCGGGGATGAGGATGCCTACGAGGAGTGCTATGTCGAGTTAAAAGATTTGTTGTATAAAGTAAAGAAAAAACTGGAGTGGAACTGATTGCACAAGGAGGAGACAGTTATGATAGCATTGGGAAGCGACCAGGCAGGTTATGAATTGAAGCAGGTGATTATGAAACATCTGGAGGAGAGAGGGCTCGCCTATAAAGATTACGGCAGTTATAATGCCGAGCCGGTGGATTATCCCATTTACGGAAAAAAAGTGGCCCATGCCATTGTAGAAGGGGAATGTGACAAAGGGATTTTAATTTGCGGAACCGGCATTGGTATTTCCATTGCGGCCAATAAGGTAAAGGGAATCCGTGCGGCAGTATGCAGCGACTGTTTCAGCGCAGAGGCCACCAGACTTCACAATGACGCCAATATTCTGGCTTTTGGGGCCAGGGTAATCGGGCCGGGGCTGGCAGAAAAAATAGTCGATACCTTTTTGGACACGGAATTTTCCGGCGCAGAGAGACATGCCCGCCGGGTAGATATGATTGAAGAAGACTGATATGGATAGAAGGCCGGAGCATGATTGGTGAAAAATGCTTCGGGGTGGAGGCAGCAATGTTAGGTTTTATTGGATGTGGCAACATGGCCCAGGCCATGCTGAAAGGAATATTGGAAAAGGGGCTTTACCAAAAAGAGGATATTCTGGTGTCCCGCCGCAGCCGCAGTGCTTTGGAGGCCATTCAAAAAGAGTATGGCGTTCAGGCCACGACAGACAATGGCGAGGTGGCAGAAAAGGCCGATGTGCTGATTCTGTCCGTAAAGCCGAATCAGTTTGCCAATGTCATTCCGGAGATTGCAGACCGGGTGTCTGAAGATACACTGGTAATTTCCATTGCTGCAGGCCAGACCATTTCAAATATCGAGAAAATTTTTGGTAAAAAAGTTTTTGATAAAAACCTTAAACTGGTAAGAACCATGCCAAATACGCCGGCATTAGTCATGGCCGGTGCCACGGGTATGTGTTTTAATGAAAATGTCACAGAGGACGAGCAGGAGAAAGTTATCCGTCTTTTTGAAAGTTTCGGTGTAGTTGCCGTGGTTCCTGAGAGTCTGATGGATACCGTTATCGGTGTCAGCGGCAGTTCCCCGGCCTATGTTTTTATGTTTATTGAGGCCATGGCGGATGCGGCGGTGGCAGACGGGATGCCCCGGGCACAGGCGTACCAGCTGGCGGCTCAGAGTGTATACGGAAGTGCCAAAATGGTATTAGAGACTGGAAAGCATCCGGGAGAATTAAAGGATATGGTGTGCTCCCCAGGAGGGACTACCATAGAGGCGGTGCGCATATTGGAGGAAAAGGGACTGCGCAGTGCCATTATAGAAGGACAGATGGCCTGTGTAAAGAAAGCCGCCCTTATGGGAAGAGACAGGGGAAATGCAGATGCGTGACAAAAAGAAGAATCAAAGGGAAATTATACATGCCCTGACGATGGTATTACAGATTGGATTGGCTATGCTCACCTGTATGGGAATGAGCATGGCAATCGGATATTATATTGACCGTTTGTTTGGCACCAGATACTGGCTTATCATTATGTTATTCATCGGTATTCTGGCGGCGATTCGCAGTCTGTTTATTTTAACAGAGCGGTATTTTAAGAAGCCGGAAAGCTCTTATGTTAAAGAAAAGGATGGAGAGACCCATGGAGACAGCCAGGACTAGTCTAAAGCAGGTAATTGCCGGCATCTGGATTCTGGCGGGCATCGTAATTTTGGCGGGCGTGTTCTGGGTATCCAATCCCCTGGCCTATACGCTTGGTGAAGCAGTGGGAAGCCTCACTGCCACCGGCATGATGATACAGTTATACCGAAGTCTGGAAACCGAGATGGATTTGCCACGGAAGCAGGCAGTGAACCATGCCCGCATCATGTCCATTCTGCGGAGTTTTCTGGAACTGGCAGTATTAGCGGGCAGTATGTTTATACCCCAGTGGCTCTTGCCTTTTACGGTATTTACTGGCATGTTAGGAAGAAAATTCGCGGCACTCTCTGTGTCGTGGTTTGAAAAATTAAAGGAAAGGAGATGAAAGCTTGGAGGAAAAAGTTGATTTTTATGTGCATGGTTACCAGCAGGTAAAAATTGGCGGCATATCCTTTTGGATTACCACCAGCCATGTATGTCTGGCCATTGTTATGGTGGTATTGATTGTATTTGCCATTGTAGCAAACCGGAAGATTAAAAAGGCTGACCCAACCAAGGCCCCCAGTGGTTTTTTGAATGTGCTGGAACTTCTGATTGAGACATTGGATAATCTGGTTAAGGACAATATGGGAAGAGTGCTGGCACCAAGGTTTTGCAATTATGTCGGAGTGCTGTTTATGCTGATTCTGACCTGTAACCTGTCGGGATTATTTGGTCTCAGGCCGCCGACGGCGGACTTTGGCATAACGCTTCCGTTGGCACTGATTACCTTTGTTATGATTCAGTACCAGGGCTTCAAGTGGCAGAAGATGAACAAAATTAAAGGACTTTTTGAACCGATATTTGTGTTCTTCCCGGTGAATCTGATCAGTGAGTTTGCGACGCCGATATCCATGTCCCTTCGTTTGTTTGCCAATATTTTGTCGGGAACCATGATGATGGCGTTGATTTACGGTCTGCTTCCACATGTGGCGACTTTGGTATGGCCAGCGGCACTGCACGCCTATATGGATGTGTTTGCCGGCGCTTTGCAGGCGTATGTATTCGCCATGCTGACGATGGTATTCATTGCGAATGCCGCAGATATTGAAGATTAAAAATGAAAATGTAATGCCGCAGAAAGCGGCGGAAAGTGAGGAAACAATTATGGAAATGACAGAAGCAATTATTCGCGCAGCATCAGCAATTGGTGCAGGATTAGCAGTTATCGCAGGTATCGGACCTGGTATTGGACAGGGTATTGCCGCAGGTTATGGTGCCTCTGCCGTAGGACGCAACCCGGGCGCACGTGGTGAGATTATGTCAACCATGCTCCTTGGACAGGCGGTTGCCGAGACAACTGGTTTGTACGGTCTGGCGGTAGCTATGATTTTGCTTTTTGCAAATCCACTTATCGGCTAATGAAAAATCCATTCATAAAAGATATGAGAAAGGAGGATTCATAAGTGGATAACAGAATATTTGGATTAGACGTGCAGACCCTGGTAGACACGGGGGTTACACTGATAGCCATGCTGGTTCTCTTTATCCTTTTATCCTATCTTCTGTTTAACCCGGCCAGACAGCTGATTCAGAAGCGTAAAGATTACATTCAGAGTCAGTTAAACGAAGCTGCTTCTGCCAGACAGGATGCTCTGGATATGAAGACGGCCTATGATGCGAAGCTTGCCGGCGTAGAGGAAGAGTCTGCCGCCCTTTTGACCGAGGCCCGGAAAAAGGCACAGTCCCGTGAAAATGAGATTGTGGCCCAGGCCCAGGAAGAGGCGCACCGCATTGTGACGCGGGCAGAAAAGGAAGTGGCCCTGGAAAAGGATAAGGTACGGGATGAGATGAAGCAGGAAATGGTACAGGTGGCTACACTTATGGCAGGAAAATTTGTATCCGAATCCATAGATGAGGCCACACAGGCAAAACTCATTGACGAGACCTTGAAAGAAATGGGTGATGACACATGGCAAAATTAGTTTCAAAAGTATATGGAGATGCTTTATTTTCACTTGCAGTAGAGGAAGATAAACTGGAACTTCTGCGGAATGAGGCAGATGTGATAAAGCAGGCAGTCGGGGAAAACCCGGAGCTGTTATCGGTATTGTGCCATCCTGAGATGTCCCAGGAAAAGAAACTTTCCATGCTCGAAGAGATGTTCAAAAAGGATATGTCAGAGGAGATGATGGGATTTTTGAATGTCCTGGTGCGCAAGGGACGCATCCGTGAACTTCTGCCGGTGTTGGAATATTTTGAAGCGCAGGTAAAGGAATATTTGAAAATTGGTGTGGTGAACGTTTCCACGCCACTGCCCTTATCTGACAGCCAGAAGGAGCAGGTGGAGAATAAGCTTCTTGCGGTTTCCCAGTACGAGACACTGGAAATCCACTATCAGATAGATGAAAGTCTGTTAGGCGGTATGGTAATTCGTATTGGCGACCGTGTTCTCGACAACAGTATTCGCTCCAAAATGGGTGCGATGTCGAGACAGCTTAGTAAGGTAAGACTGTCCAGCTAATGACAGTTGGTTCAAAAAGGAACGACAGGCTGTGACAGGCCAGTTCCTGGAAAGAAGGTGTGCGAAAAACATGAACTTAAGACCTGAAGAGATTAGTTCAGTGATTAAAGAAGAAATAAAGAAATATAGTACGGAGTTCGAGGTTGCGAACGTAGGAACCGTCATTCAGGTTGCCGATGGTATTGCCCGGATTCATGGTCTGGAAAAGGCTATGCAGGGAGAACTTCTGGAGTTCCCCAATGAAGTATACGGCATGGTGCTGAACCTGGAGGAGGACAACGTAGGTGCGGTACTTCTCGGTGATGCGTCCAACATCAACGAAGGCGATATTGTAAAGACAACCGGGCGGGTTGCCACGGTGCCGGTAGGCGATGCGTTATCGGGCCGTGTTGTAAATGCGCTGGGACAGCCGATTGACGGTAAAGGCCCAATCAATACGGACAAAATTCGCCCGATTGAGCGTGTGGCTTCCGGCGTTATCTCCCGTAAATCCGTAGATACCCCGCTGCAGACTGGTATCAAGGCCATTGACTCCATGGTGCCAATTGGACGGGGACAGCGAGAGTTAATTATCGGTGACCGTCAGACAGGTAAGACGGCCATCGCCATTGACACGATTATTAACCAGAAGGACCAGAATGTTCTCTGTATTTATGTAGCCATTGGACAGAAAGCCTCCACGGTTGCCAATATCGTGAAGACTCTGGAGGAAAGTGGTGCTATGGACTATACCACCGTAGTAGCAGCTACGGCCAGTGAGCTGGCTCCGCTGCAGTACATTGCCCCATATGCCGGCTGTGCCATCGGTGAGGAGTGGATGGAGAACGGCAAAGATGTATTGGTGGTATACGATGATTTAAGTAAACATGCGGCGGCTTACCGTACCTTGTCCCTGCTGCTCCGCAGACCGCCGGGACGTGAGGCATATCCGGGTGATGTATTCTATCTGCATTCCCGTCTGTTAGAGCGTGCGGCGAGACTTTCGGATAAGCTGGGCGGCGGTTCCTTAACGGCTCTGCCGATTATTGAGACCCAGGCAGGAGACGTGTCGGCTTACATCCCGACCAACGTAATTTCCATTACCGATGGTCAGATTTATCTGGAAACAGAAATGTTTAACTCCGGTTTCCGTCCGGCGGTGAATCCGGGTCTGAGTGTATCCCGTGTAGGTGGCTCTGCCCAGATAAAAGCCATGAAAAAAATTGCCGGCCCAATCCGTATCGAACTGGCACAGTACCGTGAGTTAGCGGCCTTTTCCCAGTTTGGCTCCGATTTGGACGCTGACACCAAACGCCAGTTAGACCAGGGTGAAAGAATCCGTGAGATTTTGAAGCAGGGCCAGTATGCGCCACTGCCGGTATGGTATCAGGTCGTTATTATTTATGCGGCCACAAAGCAGTACCTGCTGGATATTCCGGTGGAGGATGTTCTGAACTTTGAAAAGGGCCTGTTTGAATTTATGGATACGAAGTATTCCGAGGTGATGGCGGCCATCCGCGATGAGAAGGAAATCAGCGATGCCACAGAGCCAAAACTGATTCAGGCAATTGAAGAATACAAAAAAACATTTTTGCATGAAAATTAGAGAGGTGTGATGATATGGCCTCAATGAGAGATATTAAAAGGCGTAGAACGAGTATTCAGAGCACTTCCCAGATAACCAAGGCAATGAAACTGGTCTCCACTGTAAAGTTACAGAAGGCCAAGGGTCGTGCCGAGGAGACGAAGCCGTATTTCAATAAAATGTACCAGACGGTGTCCGGCATGCTTGCCCGCACCGGCGGCGGAGACAATCCCTACCGTGCATCTCAGACCAGTGACGGGCCGAAGAAAAAAGGCGTGATATTGATTACGTCCAACCGTGGTCTGGCCGGAGGTTACAATTCCAATGTGGTAAAATTAATTTCCCAGGGAGACTTTGACACGGAAAACACCGTTATTTTTCCAGTGGGACGCAAGGGATTGGAAGCCGTACAGCGCATGGGATACACCTGCGTAGGAGACTTTTCCGAGGTAATGAACAAACCGTTATTTGGCGACGCCGTTACCATTGGAAAAACTGTGTCAGGAGCTCTGGAAAGTGGCGAAATCGACGAAGTGTATCTGGCATATACCGTTTTTAAGAATACAGTGACCCAGATTCCTACCCTCATTAAAATGCTTCCTTTCAGTGAGGAAGACATCCAGGAAATGCAGTCAGAGGGAGCAGAGCCGGAGGAGAAAAAGGGAGCTGTGGCGCTGATGAATTATGAGCCGGAGGAAGAAGAAACTCTCGGTTACATTATTCCATTGTATTTGAACAGCTTGATTTTTGGTGCTCTGGTGGAAGCGGCCGCCAGTGAAAACGGTGCCAGAATGCAGGCGATGGACTCTGCTACAAGCAATGCAGAGGAAATGATAGACAGCCTGGGCTTGCAGTACAATCGCGCCCGCCAGGCAGCGATTACCCAGGAGTTGACAGAAATTGTCGCTGGGGCTTCAGCCATCAGTTGACACTTCGGAATGGAGGTAAAGAATGGAAGAGAATAAAGATGCGAAATGTCTCGGCATTATCACCCAGATTATTGGCGCCGTACTTGACATTAAGTTCAAGGAGGGAAAACTTCCAGAAATTTATGATGCCATCAGTATAGCAACGGAGGATGGCAAAAAACTGGTTGTGGAAGTGGCCCAGCATCTGGGAGATGATACCGTCCGCTGTATCGCCATGGGACCGACAGATGGTCTTGTGCGTGGTATGGAGGCAGAAGCCACCGGGGCACCGATTACCGTGCCGGTAGGTGAAGAGACATTGGGGCGTATGTTTAACGTCCTCGGCGAGCCGATTGATGAAAAAGCTCCGCCGGAAGTAAAGGAATATGACCCGATTCACCGTAAGGCGCCGTCCTTTGAGGAGCAGTCTACGGATTCGGAGATTCTGGAGACGGGTATTAAGGTAATTGACCTTTTGTGCCCATACCAGAAGGGTGGAAAGATTGGTCTGTTCGGCGGTGCCGGTGTAGGTAAGACGGTACTGATTCAGGAGCTGATTACCAATATCGCCACAGAGCACGGTGGATATTCAGTATTTACCGGTGTAGGAGAGCGTACCCGTGAGGGAAATGACCTCTACTATGAAATGATTGAATCCGGTGTTATCGACAAGACCACCATGGTATTCGGTCAGATGAATGAGCCGCCGGGAGCCAGAATGCGTGTAGGTCTTACCGGCCTTACCATGGCAGAGTATTTCCGTGACAAGGGTGGAAAGGACGTGCTTCTTTTCATCGACAATATTTTCCGTTTTACACAGGCGGGTTCTGAGGTATCTGCTTTGCTTGGCCGTATGCCTAGTGCCGTTGGTTACCAGCCTACCTTACAGACGGAGATGGGTACACTTCAGGAGCGAATCACTTCTACAAAGAGTGGTTCCATTACATCGGTGCAGGCAGTTTATGTGCCGGCAGACGACTTGACAGACCCGGCTCCGGCCACCACATTTGCCCATCTGGACGCCACCACCGTATTGGAGCGTTCCATTGCAGAGCTTGGTATTTATCCGGCAGTAGACCCGTTGGCGTCCACTTCCCGTATGCTGGACCCTAGAATTCTGGGTGAGGAGCATTATCAGGTGGCCCGCGGCGTGCAGGAGATTTTGCAGAGATATAAGGAATTACAGGATATTATTGCCATCCTCGGTATGGATGAGTTGTCCGAGGACGAGAAAATGCTGGTAAACCGTGCCAGAAAGGTACAGCGTTTCCTGTCCCAGCCATTTAATGTGGCAGAGCAGTTTACCGGTCTCCCAGGCAAATATGTTCAGTTGTCCGATACTATTCAGGGCTTCAAGGAAATTCTGGATGGACAGCATGATGAGATTCCGGAAAGTTACTTCCTGAATGCCGGAAGCATTGATGATGTGGTAGCCCGGTTCAAAGAAGGGAAGTGATGCAGCATGGCTGAGTTGAAAAAATTCCAGTTAGAAGTGATTTCTCCGGAGCGCGTATTTTACACGGGCGATGTGGAAATGGTGGAATTGACAACGACGGAGGGAGATATTGGTATTTATGCCGAACACATTCCGCTGACAACCATTGTGGCACCGGGAGTGCTGACCATTACGGAAAGCGGCAGTGAGAAAAAAGAGGCCGCTGTACTGGAAGGCTTTATGGAAATTACCCAGGAAAAGGTAACGATTCTGGCCCAGTCCTGTGAATGGCCGGAAGAGATTGACGTAAACCGTGCCATTGAAGCTAGGGAACGGGCAGAGCGGCGATTAAAGAGCTCCGATGCCAACATAAACGTGAGCCGTGCGGAGCTGGCATTGCGCAAATCCCTGATTCGTATTGAACTGGCGGGAAGAAAGTAACCGACAGAAATGCCATAATAATGAAGCAAAAAACCCTCTGGCGCGTAGTCAGGGGGTTTTTCCTAAGAGCGTTGTTTGTGAAAGGAGAAGATTTATGCAGGGAGCGGTCATGACGACTTTGTGCTACATTGAGCGGGAGAACCAGTATCTAATGCTGCATCGGGTAAAAAAGGAAAATGACATCAATAAGGATAAATGGATTGGTGTGGGAGGAAGGTTTGAAAAGGATGAGAGTCCGGAAGATTGTCTGTTGCGTGAGGTGAAGGAGGAGACGGGGCTGACCTTGACAAGCTACCGCTTCCGGGGTTTGGTGACATTTCTCTGCGGGGATGATGACGCTATGTATATGTGCCTGTATACCGCAGATGGGTACGAAGGAGAGATGCTTGCGGACTGCGATGAAGGAGATTTGGAGTGGGTGGAGAAGGACCGCATATCCGAATTGAATCTCTGGGAAGGGGACCGGATTTTTTTCCAGTTGTTGGAGGAGGACCGGGAGTTTTTTTCGCTGAAATTGCGATATGAAGGAAGTGAACAGGGAGAGCAGCTTGTAGAGGCGGTACTGGATGGGGAGAAAATCCGGTAGAGGAAAGGGAACAGAAAGTATGCTGACTTATACAATTTGTTTCATAAATAAATACCCCGTAAAGTAAATTCCCATCAGTATAGGAGACAATACGGTAATGACCCGGTCAAGTCTCTTGAAACGATAGCCAAGTTCTGCTAAAAAAATCCACATTGGTACTGCTGTCAGCATATAACGGGGCCCACTGATAAGCCAGTCCAGTGAATAGCTTATAACCGTATATGCGAGAAGATACGCAGTCAGTTTATTGTCATGTCGTTTTGCGCCATAAATACAAAGCCCCAGGGCCAGCAAAAAGAAGAACAGTTGTGGAATCCATATGCTTACGTGCTGTATCGTCAGACCGCCAGTGAAAGCATTTTTCAAATTTTGCGCCATGGCTTTGCCAATGTACTGGTAACCATGGGTCCAGTATCGTCTCTGATAATCCAGAAAAGCAAAGGCATTTCCGGCTACCTGATGATTAATCCACAGATAAAGCAGTGTGCCGACGATGGGGATTGGAATAAAAATAAACCGTTTATAAACATTTTCCCATATTTGTTTCCAGTTCTTTTTGCGTATATGATAAACCAATTGATATTTCTCAAACCATTGAATACATGCGGGAATTATAATTAAAATGCCCTGCATCCGACTAAGGGAACACAAGATGCCAGCGATTGAAAACAGTCCCCACTTATTTTCATTAATAAAGTACAAACACAGGCAAATCATCATAAAAAATGTACTTTCTGACATCAATGTTCCAAAAAAGAAACCAAATGGCGAAAGAGAGAGGTAGTATACAGCTTTTTTTGCAATTTCTCCGCCATAGTTTTTTGCCACGTAGGAATATAAAAGGCAGCATCCTGTAGAAAAGCAGATAGCGCTGGTTACCAGTCCTGCCAGCCGGATATCTGGTATGATTACAGAAATAATTCGGATTAATGCGGAATAAAACGGAAAAAAGACTAAGGTAATAGGTTCCCCATTTTCCATATATTCTGTGTATCCGCCCTTTGCAATATTCACATAGGAATTGGCATCCCAAATTACAAATTTCTGCAGAAAATCATCCAATTTAAGGGTTTCCTCGCTCATAAACAGACATATGGCAATAGCGGCAAATAAAACCATTGCAATCCGCAGGAAAAATGTTGAAAAAAATACTTCCAGATAGGTTTTCCGAGCAGGGGAAAAACCTGTCTGGAACTTCTCTGTTTTGTTAAGAAATTTCAGATATTTTTTGGCAAAGGCAGTTTTCTGAAGAAATGAGGGCAGTAAAAGTCCGCTCGTTGTCAATATGCTGAGAATAAGAGCTGCCGTGGTTCCCCAGATGAGTATAGATAGTATTATATTTAATGCCATTTACATTACCTCCCTCATCTTGCTGTATAATCTTTTTTTGGTATTACCGCACTAAAATTATCGTGTGTTATAATCTCAAAGTCTTCTTCCGAAAACAGTTCCAGTTCTGCGTTATTTATGACATATCCTATAGATGCTTCCGGGTTAATCTGTGTTTGTGAAGCATTGCAGTAGTAGAATTTTTCCTGGTAGGGTATCAGTCCATTATTCTCTACCCCCTGATAATATTTTGCATCTATCTGCAAAGCAAACAGAGTCAAAATTTCGCTGACATTATAGGAGCCTTGATATTGAGAATCTGGCGTAATACACCATATCTGGCAGCGGGAGGCAGATAAATCCTTCACTGACTCAAGAAATCCATCAAAGAAAGTGTATCGAATCGTCTCTGCATAGTCTGTAAAGTAACTGTATAAAAACATACCACTCATTAGCAGATACATGGGAACTAATACATACAGCAGTTGTTTCCGGCTTTTATAGACAAAGAAAATGCCCAGTGCCGCAAAGAAAATTATCGGATACAGAATAATATTTATCCGGTTTACATTGACACTTGCCGTGATAAAGCCTGCCAGAAGACCAATTCCAAGAAACAGAAACAGGCTGATATAACCTACTCGTTTTGCGGCATCATCTTCTTTTCGGGTCAGATGAATGGTGTAATAGATTCCGGCAATAATGAAAATCAAAAAACAGGTATAAATGACACCATAGCCGATAATGGTATTCCACGGCAGGGTGTCCCCGGTTAAAATTACAGAAAATGTTGCTTTTACATTTGTAACAAGCTGTTCCCATTTGTCTTCTGCGAAAAACAGAATGTCCTGTGAACGCACGCTGTCTGGGAAATAGGGAATGGTGAAAAACGGAGTCTCTATGGTTTTTCCTCCCAGTGCATTAATTGCCATAGTAGCGTAAATTGGCCATGAAATCAAGGCATAGATGCCTGCGCTGATGCCTGCATCTTTCCACTTAATAACCTTTTTTACCAACATATAAATACATATCACCAATAAGAAGACGGGTACCGTATAAAAAGAAATTCCATAACTGTACATACACAGGGCATAGAAAACCATGGAAAGATACAGCCAGCGTCTTTTTTCCTGAATGCCCATTACCATGAATAAAAGCCCCAGCACAAACATATGGGGAAATACATTACAGTCTAATGCCCACCGGCTCTGAATATAGTGCCATGGATTTACCACAAGAAATACTAACACAATTTGTGCTGCACGGATGCCAAAGAGCCTCTTGAACAGGAAATATGCAGCGGCGATGCCACACATACTCACGATTAACATTGGAAGCCGGGCTGTCACAGTAGATAAACCAAACAGTTTAATAAAGGGTACCATAAGATAGGAAAGGAGAACGCTCATCTGTCCATAACCCCAAGCAGTAAAATGCACTGGCATAAACATACCATAGCGGTCAGTGGCGTAATCAGCAAGCGCCTTTGCGTCCACAGCCGCCATGGCGCCGTCCTGGTTCATTCCACCAGGGATTTCTCCAAACTGATATACCCGAAGCAAAAAAGCGACAAGGAGCAAAGCGCCAAATATTATCCACTCACACCATTTTTCTTTGCCTGTTTCAGATTTTGTACTGGATTTTGTACTGGATTTTGTACTGGATTTTGTTTTTGCTATATTATTTCCTTTCAATTGCATGTACCAGAAATAAACGGCCGCTCCCAATACAGCAATACCTATTATTGTAGTAATCACATTGACAGTATTTATCATTTTTTTGCCCTCCGTACCAATTTTTGCCCTCCGTACCAATCTATTGTCTAATAAAAAAAATAATAAGTCAACCCTTTTTTACGTTTTATATATTGGGAGATTGGTTGAAACAGTCCCCGGCAAAACGCCCCCCTTTACAGGAAAGACCGTTTTGTGGTAAAATAGATTCAAACGTATATCACATTTTATGTATAATTCTATGATAGTTTGTAAGAGGAGGAACATATGGCTGTTAAAATAATATTATTGATAATCTTTTTTGCCGTGATGCTGGGGATTGGATTTTATTCCCGGAAGCATGCAACCAATGTCAATGGCTTTGTTCTGGGAGGCCGCTCCGTAGGACCATGGCTGACGGCGTTTGCTTACGGAACCTCGTATTTTTCCGCCGTTGTCTTTGTGGGATACGCAGGGCAGTTTGGCTATAAGTATGGCCTGGCTTCGACTTGGATTGGTATTGGAAATGCAGTGTTAGGCTCCCTGCTTGCCTGGGTGGTTCTGGGAAGAAGAACCCGGATTATGACGAAGCACTTAAAGTCCATGACCATGCCGGATTTTTTTGGAAAGCGCTATGACAGCAAAAGTCTCCGGGTGGCGGCATCCATGATTGCCTTTGTATTTTTAATTCCTTATACGGCTTCCGTATATAATGGTTTGTCCAATCTGTTTGGTATGGCCTTTGATGTGGACTATAGAATATGCGTTATTGTAATGGCAGTATTGACCGGTGTCTATGTAATTGTAGGCGGTTACATGGCTACTGCGCTGAATGATTTGGTTCAGGGTATCATCATGCTGTTTGGTATTGTGGCAGTAATTGCGGCAGTGCTGAGCGGGCATGGTGGTTTCATAGCAGCCATAAAAGAACTGGCACAGGTGCCAAGTGATGTTATGCCGGGAGCTTATGCCTCCTTCTTTGGACCAGACCCGCTGAATCTGCTGGGAGTAGTCATTCTGACTTCTCTGGGAACCTGGGGACTTCCGCAGATGATTCAGAAATTTTACGCCATTAAGGATGAAAAGTCGGTACACACAGGAACGATTATTTCTACACTTTTTGCCGTGGTGGTTTCCGGAGGATGTTATTTCCTGGGAGGCTTCAGCCAGATATCCGGTGTGCAGGCTGCGCCAGATGGCAGTGTGGCCTATGACACCATTATTCCAATGATGCTTTCGGCTTTGCCGGACATTCTGATTGGTATTGTTATCGTATTGGTTTTGTCGGCTTCCATGTCCACTCTGTCCAGTCTGGTTTTGACCTCCAGTTCCACGCTGACCCTGGATTTTATCAAGCCGCTGTTTGTAAAGAATATGGATGATAAAAAGCAGTTAATCTGGATGCGTGCGCTGTTAGCCGTCTTCATTATTATTTCTGTGGTTATTGCCCTGGACCCTCCGGCCTTTATTGCACAGCTGATGGGAATTTCCTGGGGAGCGCTGGCAGGTGCTTTCCTGGCGCCGTTCCTGTATGGTTTGTACTGGAAGGGCGTGACCAAGGCAGCCGTATGGGCCAGCTTCATTTGTGGAATTGGTATTACCGTCTCCAATATGTTTTTGAAATACATTGCCTCTCCGATTAACGCTGGTGCCATTGCTATGGTGGCCGGACTGGTGGTAGTGCCGATTGTCAGTGTACTGAGCCCGAAGATGAAGCGGGAGGAAGTAGACAATATATTTGAGTGTTTAGAGGAAAAAGTAGTGGTTGAGCAGAAGATGGCTTTGCCAAAAGAGGAAGACTAGATAACGGGTTTGCTCCGGGGGTGACACAATGGAAAAGGAGAAAAAACGAAAGAGCCTCATTATTGCTGTTTTGAGGATGTCTGTAATTCCGTTAATTGGTTTGGGTATTGTACTCACTGTTTACAGCCAGAACTCGGTCCGGGAGGGAATGAGTTTTGAAGTGGAAAAAAGCCTGTCGGGTCTGGCCCACAGTTTGATTAGTACCTATAACATGATGGATGCCGGTGAATTTTCTTACGAAGATGGCAGAGTGATGAAGGGGAACACAGAATTGACCTCGGATTACCGCCTGTTGGATGATATGAAAAATGACACCGGAGCGGATGTAACAATTTTTATTGGTAATGAGCGGTGCCTTACCACTTTGGTAGATGAATCCGGCAAGCGTCTGATTGGAACAAAAGCCTCCCCGGGAGTAATAGAGAGGGTTTTGAATCAGGGAGAGGAATATTTTTCTGAACAGGCGGATGTCAATGGAGTCCCTTATTTTGGATATTATGTGCCAATAACAAACGATGAGGGAGATACAATTGGAATGAGTTTTGCCGGGGAACCAAAGGACTCCGTTAATTCTTCCATACGTTTTATGGTGGAGGGAAATGTTATCATCTGTATTTTTGCCATTTTGCTGGCGGGCTTTATCTGTAATATGTTAGCCAGACGTATGGTAAGTGCTATTTCCTGCATTAAGCAGTTTTTGGGCCGTCTGGCCCACGGCGATTTTTCACAGAAAATGCCGGAAGAGGTTTTGGAACGGAGAGACCAGCTGGCAGATATGGGAGAATATGCAGTAAGCGTCAGCCACTCACTGAAGGACATGGTGGAGAAGGACCCGCTGACTGGACTTTTGAACCGCCGGGCCTTTTTGAAGAAGGTGGAAAAACGGCAGGAAAGCGGGCCTTTTGTAGTGGCTATGGGAGATATTGATTTTTTTAAGCGGGTGAATGATCAGTATGGACATAAGATGGGAGATGAAGTGCTGAGGCATGTAGCGGGATGCCTTGAAGAGATTGCGGAGGGCGAAGAAGGCTTTGTATCCCGATGGGGTGGCGAGGAATTTTTGATTGGCTTTCAGGGAAGTCTTCCAGACTTGGAAGAGCGTCTGAATAAAGTCAGTAAGTGTATATCCGATGCGGAATTTGAAACGGATGACCGTAAATTTACGATTTCTATGACCTTTGGCGTGGCGGTATACCAGGAAGGTGAGACAATAGATGAATTGGTTCGCCGGGCGGATATACTGCTATATCAGGGCAAAGAAGACGGCCGGAACTGTATTGTTCTTGAACCGGTCGTACGGTAGATAGAATTTTATGAAAAATATGGACAAATGAACAGGAGGAATTGAGTTGAGAGGTATACGAACCCCCATTAAAAAACTGAGGAAACAGGTATTTACGGAAGTGGCAAGGGTGGCCTTTGAGTCAAAGGATATTAACAATGATATTGAAGCGATTCCCTATAAGATTACTCCGGGAGACGTGCCATTGTACCGTGAGAGCATTTACCGCGAAAGGGCCATCTGTTCCGAGCGTGTGCGGCTGGCCATGGGACTTTCTCTCCGGCCGGACGATGAACCGGTTCATGTTACCAGTGGATTGGATGCCAGCAATGTGGCAGAGAAATATTATGAGCCGCCGTTAATGCAGGTGATTCCTTCCGCCTGTGACATGTGTGAGGATAATGTATACGAGGTATCGGATCAGTGCCGCGGCTGTATTGCACACCCTTGTGTAGAGGTCTGCCCAAAGGAGGCAATTACCTATGCCAATGGGAAGTCCCATATTGACAGGGAAAAGTGTATTAAATGTGGAAAATGTAAGGCAATCTGTCCTTACGATGCCATTGCCAAAAAACTTCGTCCCTGCGCCGCCGTCTGTGGTATTCATGCCATTGGCAGTGATGAACACGGACGTGCCAAGATTGATAATGAAAAATGTGTTTCCTGCGGCCAGTGCATGGTGAATTGTCCTTTTAGTGCGATTGCCGACAAATCCCAGATATTCCAGCTGATACAGGCCATGAAACAGGGACCGGTAATTGTGGAACTGGCTCCGGCAGTAATCGGACAGTTCGGGGATGATGTGCGTCTCTGGAAGATTAAGGCGGCCCTGAAGGAAATTGGTTTTGCAGATGTTTATGAGGTAGCGCTGGGAGCAGATATAGGAGCCATTACGGAAGCCAGACATTATGTGCAAGAGGTAAAGACGGGCAAACTGCCATTTCTTCTGACCTCCTGTTGTCCGGCCTGGTCTATGTTAGCCAAACGGACACTGCCGGATATGGTGGAGACGGTATCCAGTGCGCTGACGCCAATGGTTGCCACAGCCCGTACCATTAAGCAGCGCCATCCGGAATCCAAAATTGTATTTGTAGGGCCATGTGCCGCCAAGAAACTGGAGGCTTCCCGCCGCACGGTGCGGAGTGATGTGGATTTTGTTATTACCTTTGAGGAACTGGAGGCCATATTTGAGGCGAAGGGCATTGATATGGAGACTTATCAGTGCGAGGAGCCAATCCATGACGCTACCGGCGCCGGACGTGGTTACGGAGTGGCCGGTGGTGTGGCCAATGCCATTGAGAAATGTATTAACGAATATTATCCGGATACGGATGTGTATATTGAGCACGCCGAGGGTCTGGATGAATGCCAGAAAATGCTGCTGCTGGCGAAGGCAGGCAAAAAGGATGGCTGTCTGATTGAGGGCATGGGCTGTCCGGGAGGCTGCGTGGCTGGTGCCGGTACCAACATTGCCATTTCCAAGGCATCCCAGGCCGTCCGTAAGTTTGTAAAGGACTCTACGACGCCATTGCCGCCGAAAGAGTATTCCAAAATAGAGCTCCCATGACAGACAGTGGCGAAAAAAAGAAATTTTATGAAATCTCCACCGCATTTATGCGGTGGGATTTTTACATAGCAGGATGGCGCTAAGTTGCATCCTGTTTCGTCTTGCACCATCGCGCCAGAATAGAAAAGAGGAATGTCCATGATACGAAAGCTGGTATTATTTACCAAGGGGATTGAGACACTGGGTTTTTTCAGCGAGCAGATGGGAAAGGCTTTTCAGAAGCTGGGCTATGAGGTGTTTTACTTTGACCAGTGTGCAGAGTATGACAGCTTTTCCAAACTGCTCTGGTTCTGTGAACCGAAGGTGACAGCGGTAGTGAGCTTTAACTTTGACGGCTGCCGGGGTGAGGATTATATGATAGACGCCAAAGGCGTAAACTTTTTTGAAGCCCGCCAGATTCCCCTTATCAATATTGTGGTGGACCATCCGTTTTACTATCACAAATTCCGCCCCTATTTGCCGGAGGATTATGCACAAATATCCATTGACAGGGAGCACGAGGCCTATTTGAAACGATTTTTCCCGGAAATAAAAAGAGGGCCTTTTTTGCCTCTGGCGGGCACTTCTCTGTGGAAGCCGGACACTCTGCCGGGCTGGGAGGAGCGACCGCTCGAAGTGGTGTTCACGGGGAATTATACGCCGCCGTCGGATTTTGAGCATACCCTGACCCGGATAAACGACGAATATACAGAATTTTATTACGGTATTATACAGGATTTCATCGAACATCCCCATATGGGAATGAGCACGGGGATTATCAAGCATCTGGAGCGGGAGGTAGAAGATATTAATGAGGAGGGCATAAAAGAATGTATGCCCAACATGATTATGATTGATTTATACGTGAGAAATTATTTTCGCGGCGAAGTGGTAAAAAGCCTGGTGGAGGCGGGTGTGACGGTGACCTGTTATGGTGCGGGCTGGGAAAAGCTGGCGTGCAGGAATCCGGAAAACCTTATAAAGGGCAAATCCCTGGATTCCCTGGGATGCCTGCAGCAAATCAGCCGGGCGAAGATTTCCCTGAATGTCCTGCCCTGGTTTAAGGAGGGTGCCCACGACCGGGTGTTTAATTCCATGTTAAATGGCGCCGTCTGTGTTACGGATTGGAGCCATTATCTCCAGGAGGAATTGAAAGAGGGTGAGGAGATTCTTTTTTATGAACTGGATAACCGGGAGGCGCTGGCAGAGCAGATACGGAGTCTGCTGGCGGACAGGGAGCGTTGGGAAAGACTTTCCTGCCAGGGGTATAAAAGTGCTGCGGCAGGGCATACCTGGGCGGACAGAGCCAGACGCATCCACGAAGAAATACTTTGCAAGATACCCTAAAATGGGGTATAATATAAAATGCGGTATCAGAAGCCTGATGTCTTATGGCAGGAGGTGTGATGAATTGGGGAAAACAGAAATAAAAAAGAGCAATAGTCTGAAAAAAGAGTTTGAAGCCTGGAATATTTTTTTGGAATCCTTTGGCAATCTTTTACCAGGGGGAATTGGCGTGTATGAATGTAGTGATAAGATTCGTCCGCTCTATTTAAGCTCCGGTGCGCTGCAGTTGTGCCATGGTTTTGAAGAGGATTTCTATGATAAGGCAAAGGAAAATGCAGAATTTTTGCTGACAGAACATCATGCGCAGCGGCTGCGGGATGAAGTACAGATGGCAGTGGAGACGGGAAAGGTACTGGACTGTGAGTTGCACTACCGTATGATGCCGAAAAAAAACGGCTGGGTATGGGTGCGCGGAAGAATTCTCAGGCGATACCGTAGACGTCATATTTTCATTGCAATTATACTGGATGTTACCCGGCAGAAAAAACTGGAGCATGAACTGGCGGTACAAAATGAGCGCTACCGGCTTCTGGAGGAGACTTCAGATGAAATTTTATTTGAAGTAAATGTGTTAGAAGATACTATGACTTATTCCTATAAGGAAATAGATGGAGAATTGATTCGGCGCAGGGTGCCCCATTACTCGGAAATGCTGCAGAAATATCCCCTGGTACATCCGGAGCATATGGAAATGTTTTGCCGGCATCTGAATACGGCCGCTGGCAAAAAGGCAGAGGGGCAGTTTGAATACCTGAGCAAAATATCAGGACGCGGGTATGAATGGCATTGGCTGTATTACACCAGTATTGAGGATGAAAGTGGGAATGTAATCCGGATTATCGGCCGCATTAAAAATATACACGATGAGATGTTAAGGCGTCAGGAGGCAAAGACAGAGTGGGAGAGGAAACTGTATGAGAAAAGCGGCATACGGGGGAAAATCCAGGATACTTTGGAAAATGCTGAACTGGAGGATACCCACGCCATGGCCATTGTGGCCATTGACCATTTCAAAAAAATTGTGGAACAAAATGGCGTGGCCTGTGGAGACGCGGTGTTGTTTAAGGCAATGGATCTGATACAGAAGGAAGTCGATGGACATGCCATGCTGGGGCGTATGGGGGACGGCCGGATTCTTTTGTATCTAAAAAATCTTTCGGAGGAGGAACTGGACTCCATTATGGAGCATATTGTTTCTATGATAGAACATGAGGATAATAAGGTGGCAGATTTATCCCTATCGTGCTGTATTGGTGCGGCGCTGATGCAGGGGGCTGTGAATTTTTCCGTTTTTTATGAGGAAGTAGAAGAAGCCCTGCACCTTGCAAAGATTACCAAGGGAGAACGGTACATACGGGTATAGTTGTAAAAGGGAGGTAACAATGGCTGAGAAGAAACTGAAAAAGAAAAAGAGACAAAAAAAGCATAGAAAATTCTGGCTGGTTGTTAAAATTTTTGTTTTATTTATTTTGTTGACGATTCTGGCTGGCGGCCTGTTTTTCTACTTCCGATATGGCGAAGATATTTTTGCCATGCAGCAGGAGGCCAAGGCGCTGGTGCAGGCATCTTCTGCAGAGACCTTCCGGACCTCGGAGACTTCTATTGCCTATAACAGTAAGGGTAAGCAAATTGCCGTATTAAAGGGAGATAAGGACGTCTATTATCTGGACTTTGATTCCATTCCGGAATACGCTAAAGAAGCTATGATTGTTACAGAGGACAAGAAATTTTACAGCCATAACGGCATTGACGCTGAGGGTATTGTGCGTGCGGGACTGGAGCTGATACGAAATAAAGGGGAAAAGACCCAGGGTGCTTCCACTATTACCCAGCAGTTAGCCAGGGGGACTTTCCTGACTACAGACAAAACCTATGAGCGAAAGATAAAAGAAATTTTTATTGCCATGGAGCTGGAGGATAAATACACGAAAGAACAGATTATGGAATTTTATATGAATACGATTTATTTCGCCAATGGGTATTATGGCCTGGAGGCAGCTGCCAGGGGATACTTCAGTAAAGGCAGTCAGGAATTGTCTCTGGGACAGATTTGTTTTCTCTGTGCAATTCCCAATAACCCTACGCTGTATGATCCGGAGAAGAATTTTGACAATACCATTTCCAGGAAAAATCGTATTTTAGACCAGATGCTAAACGACGGCGTAATTAACCGGGTGGAGTATGACGAGGCTTACAACGAAAAGATTAAGCTGAACATCCAGGAGGTAAAAAAGAGGGATTACATTCAGACCTTTATCACCTATAGCGCTACCCGCGCACTGATGAAAAAAAATGGATTCGAGTTTCAAAATGAATTTGACAGTGACAAGGAAAAGAAAACATATGATGATGAGTATGATGAGGCCTATGCTACGGCACAGCAGATGCTGCTGAACAATGGGTACCGTATCTATACCTCCATTGACTTGCAAAAACAGAAAAAACTGCAGTCTGCCATTAATAACAACCTTTCCGGTTTTACGGAAAAAGGTTCTAACGGTATGTATAAAATGCAGGGAGCGGCGGTCTGCATTGACAATAAAACCGGCCGGGTAGTGGCCATTGTGGGAGGGCGGAGCCAGAAAACAGAAGGGTATTCCCTGAACCGTGCCTATCAGTCTTTCCGCCAGCCGGGAAGTTCCATTAAACCGCTGGTTGTATACACACCATCTCTGGAAAGAGGCGATACGGCCAATACTACCATCAACGACCACAAGTTTGCGGATGGGCCGTCCAATGCCAGCGGCCGGTACTATGGGTATGTGTCTCTGCGGTTTGCGGTGGAGCAGTCCTTGAATACGGTGGCCTGGCAGTTATTTGAAAAACTGACACCGGAGGTAGGGCTGGATTATCTGCTGCAGATGAATTTCAGCCGGATTGTAAAATCGGATTATTATCTGCCGGCTTCCCTGGGAGGACTGACCTATGGCGCCAGCCCGTTAGAGATGGCGTCTGCTTATGCGACACTGGAAAACGATGGAAAATACCGGGAGCCTACCTGTATTGTGGAAATACGGGATTCGGATGGCAATGTGATAATAGAGGACGATGTAAATGAAAAATATATTTATAACGCAGATGCGGCCAATGCCATGGTAGATATTCTGAAAGGTGTGTTAGTCCGGGGAACCGCCCGGGGCTTAGGCATAAGTAATGGCATGCCATGTGCAGGCAAGACCGGTACAACCAACGATAGAAAGGATGGCTGGTTCTGTGGTTTCACGCCATACTATACCACTGCCGTATGGGTAGGATGTGATTCCCCGCAGACCGTAAGTGATTTGTATGGCGCCAGTTATCCGGGACGAACCTGGCATGAATTTATGGAGGGAATACATGAAGGATTGAAGGTAAAGGAATTTCCATATGAAAAGGATCCTTCCAGCAGCGGCTCCTCTTATTCAGGGAGCGGTTCTTCAGGCTCCGGCAGTAGTTCCAACGATGGAGATGTGGACCGTGATCCTGATGATGAGTCGGAGGTAGATGAAGACCCGGATGATTTAGGGCCAAGAAAGACGAAAAAACCATCCAAAACGAAAAAGCCGTCAACGACAAAAGCGCCGACGGCCACCAGCGTGCCAGCAACACCGGTTCCAGCCACAGAGCCGCCAGCCGTAGATGGGGGCGACGGTACTGGAGGGGAAGGAGAAAATCCGAATGACGATGGCACGGGAGAAACCGAAAATCAGGAGGAGACTCCTTAAAAGATGAAACCGATATAAATTTATTTCTGATTGTACTTTTTCAATATCCGTTCAATCCGGTCTGCTGGATCCAGATATCCGGAAATGGAAGAATCGTGATTTAAGGTATCAATCAGAAGTGCGATATATTTACTCATATCTACGTTAATGTAATATTCTCTCTGCAGAAGCTCTTCCGGCTGGTAGATGAGATTGGTGGTCATAAGGCGGTCAATCAGACCGCTCTCATAGGCCGCATCAAATTTAGCCAGTCCGTTGGTAAAGAGACCGAAGGTGGAGGCGACGAAAATACGGTTAGCCTTCCGGCGTTTTAATTCTGTGGCAACATCAATCATGCTCTCGCCGGAGGAAATCATGTCATCGATAATCACCACATCCTTACCCGCCACATCGGCACCCAGAAATTCATGGGCGATAATCGGGTTGCGCCCCTCTACAATTTTTGTGTAATCCCGCCGTTTGTAAAAGGTTCCCACATCTACGCCGGCCACATTGGCAAAGTAGATGGCTCGTCCCATGGCGCCCTCATCCGGGCTGATAATCATCATGTTCTGAGCATTCATGCGGATATCCGACACGTTGGCCAACAGTGCCTTAATAAACTGGTAAGTGGGCTGCACTGTCTCAAAGCTTTTCAGAGGGATGGCATTTTGCACCCGTGGGTCGTGGGCGTCAAAGGTAATGATGTTTTCCACACCCATGTTTGTCATTTCCTGTAAAGCCAAGGCACAGTCCAGGGATTCTCTGGAGCTGCGCTTATGCTGTCTGCTCTCATAGAGGAAGGGCATAATCACTGTAATACGCCTTGCTTTGCCACTGATGGCGGCAATCATGCGCTTTAAATCCTGATAGTGGTCGTCCGGTGACATATGATTAATCTGGCCGCAGACTTTATAGGACAGACTATGGTTGCACACATCCACCAGAAGATAAATATCCTTTCCCCGTACCGATTCATTCAGGATTCCTTTGGATTCGCCGGAGCCAAAACGCGGACACACAGCGTCAATAATATAGGAATCCTTTTTGTAATTGTTGAAGTGAATGGAGGTTCCTGGGGTGGCCTCGTTGCGCCATCTGGCAATATAGGCGTCTACCTTTTCACCAATAGAGCGGCTGCTCTCCAATGGGATAATACCAAGGTCTCCATAAGGGATTGTCTGTGCTAAATCTTTTTGGCTCATTTTTGTTCCTCCATGTTTTTATTATGTATTGGAAATTGTGTAGGTATCCTTTTTTATTTCAGCCACGCCTTTTTCAAGCGTATATCATCACCGGTCAGTTTTAACAGGGTATAGTTGCTGGTAATCCGTGAAAAAATTCTCTCACTGTATTGCTCCCGCAAATCATCAAAGGAAAGATTGGTGGAAATAATAGTGGAGCTTCCGTTATTCTGCCTGGTATCAATACAGCGGTACAACTGGGACGAGGTAAAGCTGTTATTCAATTCTGTCCCCAAATCATCAATAATCAACAGGTCGCTATCCAGAATATAAGAAACAGATGCGTTTTTCGCCGCCTGGGATAAATCCCTGTCAAATTTATACGTCTCTAAAATATCAAATAGTTTCAGAGAAGTCAAGTAGACTACGGTGTGGGAGGAGTCTAACAGTTCCTTGGCAATGCAGTTGGTGAGAAAGGTCTTGCCCACGCCGGTATTTCCATATAACAGTAAATTCTGACATCCGTTGTCAAAATTCCGGACAAATTCCTTTGCGGTCCTGAAAATATTTCTCATGTTGTCCCGTGGCGTCTGACCGGTGGTCTCCTCCATGTAATCGTCCGGGTAAAGTTCCAGATTAAAGCGGGAGAAGTTCTCCCTGTCCAATACCTCCTGCAGGTTGGATTGAGAGTAGAGGAAATTGACAATTTCTCGCTCAAAGCAGTGGCATTTTTTATCGCCTATGTAGCCGGTGTCCTGACAGTCCGGGCACTCATATACCGGTTTTAAGTAGTCCGCCGGGAAACCATGGGCGGTTAACAGTTCTTCCCGTTCCCTAGTCACAGCGGCAATTTCCTCTGACAGGTCAGCCCCCTGTCCGTTGCCGGCAAGCCTGTCCCGCGCATGGGCCAGAGACATTTTTTGTATGCGCTGTTCTAATTCCTTCAGGGAGGGAACTGCTGTGATTACTTCCTGATACCGCTTTTCAGAAATGTGTCTGCTGCGAAGCTGTCTGTCATAATACCGGGACATCAACTGCTCGTATTGGCTGTTTGTAAGTACCATAAAATCCTCCCTTTTATTATATCATGATCTTGTCACGCCTTTTCTATATATCAGTCCCTCTCTCTTGTGCGAAGCAAAAAATGCGAAGCATTTTTTAGAGGCGTGCGATTCTCAGTCACGCCTTTTCTGCCTTTGGCCCCTGCAGAAGCCTTCGCTCGAGACTGTCGTAATCTCCCTGGGAATAGGCCCGCTGCGGAAAATTCTGAAACTGGTTTTTCCGGGAACTGTTTTTACGGGAGCTTCCGCTGTTTTTTCTCTGGCGTTTAAAAGCCTCATCACATTTTTCTATATCCTGCAGGGAAATTACATTCTGTTTGTGCCAGTCCTCTAAAATCCGGGAGACATAGCGCAGGTCAGTATCTCCGGTCTGGAGAACCGTCCGCCGACAGGCCTCATCAATAATAGAGTCGGCGAAGTGATAGGATTCCCAGCCGTCAATAATGGTGCGCTCCGCTGGCGCCAGGCTTCGGTTAATGCCGAGCGCCCGGGTGACAAGGGCGTATTTTCCACTGAAACTGGCGGCCTCTTCTCTGGCCTGCTCTGGGGTGGTAATGCCCTTTTTGGCCCAGCTGATGCCAATGGATTCAATATAATTAGGTTGTTTTTTGTCTTTTTTCAGCGCCGTTTCGTATAGCGTAACCAAAAGTTCCGAAGAGAAACCAACATCGCACATAAAATATAAAATCAATTGCAAATGGGCCGGAGATACCGGAGCGCCAAGCAGCTGCTCTATATTGGTTATGGTCTGGTTGATTTCCGCATCCTTTAAAAAGGCTTCGGCCTGAAGCGGCGTATAGGTCTGCTTGTCCGGCACTTTCGTTTCCGAGGTGGCGGTGGTCTGTAAAATCTCCGGCTGCCAGCGTGCTCTCTGCGGGGCTTCTTCCGGCGGCCAGTGCTCTTCCGGCTCCGCTTCTGCTTCCTTCTCCTGGGAGGAAGAAAGCCCATGGAGTTCCTGTGGGAAATCCGGCCGACACAGGGTGATGCCGGTAATCTCGCTGTCCTTCTCTGACAGCAATACCAGCCCTTCCCGTTTCCAGTAACGCAGTGCCCGCAAAATATCATTTTCCGTGCATTCCATCCGGTCGGCCAGCATACTGACAGACAGGGTGCCGGTCTGGGCCGGATGCTGGCAGGCCATCCGAAGATACAGGTAGACCTTTATAAAGTTTCCGTTGGCAGAGGGCAGGTAGTTCTGGATAAACCAGTTAGGAATCTGCGTAGACGCTTCCTCCTGCTCCACAGTAACTGTAAAACCCATAATATGTAATCGTTTCCTTTCCTTAGCACGACGGTGCCATCGTGCTAACGTTGGTATCTATGCACAAACGAGTATAACATAAAGAAAAATGAGTTGCAAATGCCCGAAAGTGTGTACATTTCTTGTAGAAAAGGCGTGTTGACAATGTGGATAATGTTGACAACGTATGTTCGACTGGACTATTTTTGTAGAAAGATAAAATACAACTAACGATTTTTCGGGCTTTGTATGGAAATAAAAATTTTTTTGAGTTATTCACAAATTTTCCTTGACAAAAAAATATCCACAGTCCACTCATTCGACTGAATGTTGATAAGACTGTGGATAGTGTGCATAAATCAGGGGTTCAAAAGGTCATTCCCTATATCTACAATGTTTCCGGCTCCCATAGTTATCAACAGGTCACCGTCGACTAAATTTTTCAAAATAAATTTTTTAATTTCTTCAAAATCAGGAAAATAATACACTTCTTTTCCCAGTTTTTTAATTTCCTGTTCCAGTGTCCGGGAGGAAATATCTCCCGGGTCTTTTTCCCGTGCAGCGTAAATATCAGCGAGAATTATCTTATCTGCCTGGGCAAGAGCCGCTGCGAAATCTGTCAGAAAGGCTCTGGTCCGGGTATAGGTATGAGGCTGGAAGAGGCACCACAGTGTCTTGTGGGGATATTTATCCGCCGCCGTGAGAGTGGCAGTAATTTCCGTAGGGTGATGGGCATAATCGTCAATGATGGTAAAGCCGTTTCTCTTTCCCTTGTACTCAAAGCGCCGCTCGGTACCATGGAAGGAAGCCAGCGCCTGTTGGATAGTGTCGTCCCCGATTCCGTAGAGGGAGGCTAACGCCAGACAGGCCAGGGTGTTGGAAATGTTGTGCCGGCCTACGACAGACAGGGAAAAGCGGGAGCCCTTCTGTCCGTTCTGGACAGCGGTAAACTGGCCGCGGCCCATGTCGTCATAGGTGATGTCCTCCGGGGTGAAGTCCGCCTCTATATTGTCCAGGGCATAGGTGAGAATCCGGCAGGACAGTCCCTCCGTAATCTCAGTATAGTTTTCGATGTCAGCATTGATAATCAGAGTGCCATGGGCTGGAATTTTTTTGGCAAATTCCCGGAAAGAATGCCGGATATCTGCTAAATCCTTGAAAAAATCCATATGGTCTTCTTCTATATTAAGTATAATTCCCACGGTGGGGAAGAACTGGAGAAAACTATTGGTGTATTCACAGGCCTCGGTAATAAAGTGTTCCGAGTGGCCGATGCGGATGTTGCCGCCAATGGTGTTCAGAATTCCACCCACGGATATAGTGGGGTCAAGATCTGCCTCTAAAAAAATCTGGGAGGCAATGGAGGTAGTGGTGGTCTTGCCGTGGGTGCCGGCAATGGCGATGGCAGAGGAATAGTTTTTCATAACCTGCCCTACCATGACAGCCCGCTCCATAATCGGGATGCCAAGTTCCACCGTCTTTTTGTATTCCGGATTATCCGGTTTTACGGCTGCTGTATATACCACAAGGGAAATGTCCTTTGTAATATTTTCTTCTTTTTGTCCATATACTACTTGTATGCCGAGGCTTTCCAGATGTCTGGTTATTTTGCTCTCATGCCAGTCGGAACCGGTGATGGTAAATCCCATGGAGTGGAGAAGCTCTGCAAAACCACTCATGCTGATACCGCCAATTCCAATAAAATGAATTTTGCCAGGATGTTCAAAATCAATTTCGTACATAAGTAACACCTTTCTTCCAGATTATTTGCTTTTATTATATAATTTCATCCTGGAAAAAACAAGGTAAAAGGTGATTTTGCTTAATAAATCTTGCGATTTTTTGTGCAAAACGACGAAAAATGCAAAAAAGTTTTGAAAAATTTCGTCAAAATATTCACATTTGTAAAATAATATGATATACTCTATAACATAATCTAACAACAGGGGTGATAACATGATAAAAAAAGAAATGATAGCCATGTTACTTGCTGGAGGGCAAGGGTCAAGACTGGGTGTTTTGACCGCAAATGTAGCAAAACCTGCTGTTGCTTTTGGGGGAAAGTACCGGATCATTGATTTTCCGTTGAGTAATTGTATTAACTCAGGTGTCGATACGGTGGGAGTCTTAACTCAGTATCAGCCGTTGAAGCTGAACACTCACATCGGTATTGGCATTCCGTGGGATCTGGACCGCAATATTGGGGGCGTGTCCGTTCTCCCGCCATATGAGAAGAGTACAAGCAGTGAGTGGTACACAGGAACAGCAAATGCCATATTCCAGAATCTGAATTATATGGAATATTATAATCCGGAATATGTGCTGATTCTGGGCGGTGACCACATTTACAAGATGGATTATCAGGTTATGCTGGATTTTCACAAGGCCAATAACGCAGACGTTACGATGGCCACGATTCCGGTTCCAATGGAGGAGGCCAGTCGGTTTGGTGTTTGTATCACGGATGACACCCACCGGATACTGGAGTTTGAGGAAAAACCGGAACATCCAAGGAGCAATCTGGCGTCCATGGGAATTTACATTTTCTCATGGCCGGTGCTGAAAGAGGCATTGATTACGCTGAAGGATCAGAAGGGCTGTGACTTCGGCAAACACATCCTGCCATATTGCCATGAGAGAGGGGATCGTATCTTTGCATACGAGTACAACGGCTACTGGAAGGATGTAGGAACACTGGGCTCTTACTGGGAGTCGAATATGGAATTGATTGATTTGATTCCGGTATTCAATCTGTATGAGGAGTTCTGGAAGATTTATACCCGCAACGAGTGGCTGAGACCACAGTACATTGCGAAGGATGCCATTGTGGACAAGGCCATCATGGGAGATGGCTGTGAAATCTACGGCGAGGTACACAATTCGGTAATTGGCTCGGATGTCATTATCGAGGAGGGTGCCGTGGTACGGGATTCCATAATTATGAATTCCACCCGGATTGGTAAGAATACCATACTGGACAAGGCGATTGTGTCCGAGGACACTGTGATTGGGGCTAATTGCGTATTGGGCGCCGGTGAAGAAAATGTGGTGAACAAGTTAAAGCCGGATGTCTATGCCTTTAACCTGGTTACCGTAGGTGACAGGACAGTAATTCCGGATGGAGTTACCATTGGTAAAAATACTGCCATATCAGGTAAGACCACGAAAGCAGACTATCCAGACGACACCCTGGCAGGTGGAGAGACTTTGATAAAGGCAGGTGACATGTTATGAGAGCAATAGGAATTATTTTAGCCGGTGGTAACAGCAGCCGGATGAAGGAACTGACAAAAAAACGTGCAACATCGGCACTGCCGATTGCATGTGGTTATCGTAGCATCGATTTTGCGCTGAGCAGCATGTCGAACTCACATATTAACAAGGTTGCCGTATTTACCCAGTACAACTCCAAATCCCTGACACAGCATTTGAATTCTTCCAAATGGTGGGATTTCGGACGTAAGCAGGGCGGGTTGTTTGTATTTACACCGACCCAGACCCACGATAACAATTACTGGTATCGTGGAACGGCAGACGCCATTGCCCAGAACATTGACTTTTTGAAGACCAGTCATGAGCCGTATGTTGTCATTGCATCCGGTGACTGTGTCTATAAGATGGACATGAATAAGCTGCTGGAATATCATATTGAGAAAAACGCAGACATTACCATTGTGACCAAGGATTTGGGAGCGGTAGACGACCCAAGCCGTTTTGGTGTGGTAGCTGTGGACAGCAGTGGTCTGATAACAGAGTTTGAGGAGAAGCCGATTGTGACCTCCAAGACGCTGGTATCTACCGGTATTTATGTTATCCGCCGCAGACAGTTGATTGAGATGATTGAGCGCGCAGGGGCAGAAGGCGGCTTTGACCTGGTTAAGGACATATTTATTCGTTACAAGGGCTTAAAGAAAATTTATGCCTACCAGATGGATTCCTACTGGAGCAATATCACGACAGTGGACTCCTATTTTCAGACGAACATGGATTTCCTGAACCGAGAGACCAGACAGTACTTTTTCGATGAGTATCCGCAGGTGGCATCCAAGATTGAAGATTTGCCGCCGGCTAAATACAACGTGGGCTCCCAGGTGCGTAACAGCCTGATTGCCAGCGGATGTATTATCAACGGAGAAGTAATGGATTCGATTCTGTTCAAGGAAGTGTATGTGGGTAACAATTGTACAATACGTAATTCCATTATACTCAATGATGTGTATATTGGAGATAATACTTATATAGAAAACTGCATCGTAGAAAGTCATGACACCATTAGCGCCAATTCGAACTATGTGGGTACTCCTGACGACATCAAGATTATTCTGGAAAAAAATGAACGATACGTACTGTAATAATCAGAGAAGGGGGGAAGCGGGATGCAAATAACAGATATCCGCATTCGGGTTGTAAGCAAAGAATCCAAAATGAAGGCTGTGGTTTCTGTTACCTTTGACGACGCTTTTGTGGTTCACGACATAAAAGTGATTGAAGGGGAAAAGGGGCTGTTCATTGCTATGCCAAGCAAGAAAACCCCGGATGGAGAATACCGCGATATTGCCCATCCAATCAATGGAAACATGCGTGCAGCGCTTCAAGACGCAATACTTGAAAAATTCCAGCAGACATTAGCGGAATTGCCAGACGAAGACGAGGAATCTGAGTCTGTGTAGAAGTAGAGCGAGCAGGAAACCGTCAGGTTGGAGATATTGAACTTCAACTGGCGGTTTCTTTTTGTCTGGAAATATGCTATACTGATAAACAGCCCGAGGGTAACCGCCGTCGGGCAAAACGTGTTGGAGCCAAAAGGGGCGCATCTCCCCTGTTGACGCTTCGGAATGGAGGGTAATATGTATTTAATTGCCGGCTTGGGCAATCCAGGTATGGAATATGCCGCTACCAGACATAATATTGGCTTTGATATGGTAACCTATCTGTGTGACAAATATGGCATTTCCCTGCGCAGTAAAGAGCACAAGGCGCTGGTGGGAAAGGGCATTATAGAAGGACAGAAGGTGATGCTGGCACAGCCCCAGACTTATATGAATCTCAGCGGGGAAAGCCTCCGGGCATTGGTGGATTATTATAAACTGGACATAGAGGATTTGATTGTGATATACGACGATATCAGTCTGGAGGTGGGACAGATACGGGTGCGCCCCAAGGGAAGTGCCGGAGGGCATAATGGGATCAAGAACATTATTAACCATCTGGGCACCCAGGAATTTGCCAGGATAAAAATCGGCGTGGGGAGTAAGCCGGAGGGCGGCGACCTGGTTAAACATGTACTGGGGCGTTTTTCCAAAGAGGAGGATGGCATGGTTCGCGAGATATTCGGGCTGGCGGAAGAAGCCTGTACCGCCATTATGACAGAGGGTGTGGACAGTGCCATGAACCGGGTAAATGGAAAGAAGATAGAGAGGTAGGACGTGGAGACATTATTAGCCCCCCTGCGGGAACTGGAAGAATTTGGACAACTGAAGATAGCCGTTGAGAAGGGCAATACGCCGGTGAATGTCATCGGCGGCATTGACACGCAGAAATGTCATCTTATCTATGGTCTGGCAGGGGCCTTTGATTTCCGTCTGATTGTGACACACAATGAAATCCGTGCCAAGGAGCTGTTAGAGGACTACCGTATGTACGACCGGAATGTTATGTACTATCCGGCCAAGGACCTGATTTTTTACAGCGCCGATGTACACGGGCAGGCCATTGTGAAAGAGCGGTTGAAAGTGATTAAAAAGATTGCGGAAAATGAGCCTGTCACGATAGTTACTACCATAGATGCCGGCATGGATTATTGTCTGCCGGTAAAAAGTTTTTTGGAAAATAAAATCACGGTGGCCCAAGGCAGCATCTTTGACCTGTCCCAGATGGAGAGGCAGCTGTCGGATATGGGATATGAAAGCGTGAGCCAGGTGGAGAGAGAGGGAGAATTTTCTGTCCGGGGCGGCATCCTGGATGTGTTCCCGCTGACGGAGGAGAGCCCCTGCCGGATTGACTTCTGGGGCGACGAGGTGGACACCATCCGCAGCATAGATGTGGAAAGCCAGCGCTCCGTGGAAAATCTGGAGGAAATAGTAATCTATCCGGCGGCGGAAATCTTTATGACAGAGGACAGAGCCTTAGCCGGCCTGCGGAAAATCAACCTGGATATGGAGGCCTGTGTGAAGGAACTCAGGGAGCAGGGAAAGCAGGAGGAGGCCGCCAGGCTGCGCCAGAACGTGGAGAATTTCCGGGGCACCTTTGAGGCCTGCCGGGGCATGGTAAATCTGGAGAGTTATATTTCCTATTTTACCCAGGGAATGGGAGAAGATTTTTCTCCGGTATCCTTCTTTGACTATTTCCGGGAGAAAAAAACCGTAGTTTTTCTGGATGAGCCAAACCGCTGTGTGGAAAAGGCAGAGGCGGTGGAATATGAATTCAGGGAGAGCATGGTAAGTCGGCTGGAAAAGGGCTATATCCTGCCAAAGCAGATGGATGTGCTGTACGCTCTGCCCCAGCTGACCACCCGGTTACAGAGCTGTCCGCTGGTGCTGCTGTCCACGCTGGATGCCACGATAAAAGAAATGACGGTGGAGCGGAAGTTTTATTTCCAGGTGCAGTCTCCACCTTCCTATAATAACAATTTTTCCATGCTGGCAAAGGATATTGAGAGACTGAAGCGGCAGAAATACCGGGTGCTTCTGGTATCGGCCTCGGAGACCAGAGCCAGAAGGCTGTGTCAGGATTTGATGGACTTTGAAATTAATGCCTTCTATGATGGAAAGATGGAGCACGAACTGCAGCCGGGAGAGGTGATGGTTACCAGAGGTAATCTGCGGCGGGGATTTGAGTACCCCAACCTCCGGTTTATCGTGGTGACGGAAAGCGATATTTTTGGAGGACGAAAAAAGAAGAAACGGAAAAAAATCCGCCGATATGAGGGAACTGCGCTCCATAGCTTCAACGACCTTAAAATCGGAGATTATGTAGTGCATGAAAACCATGGTCTCGGGATTTACCAGGGTATTGAGAAAATAGAAGTGGAGCATGTGACAAAGGATTATCTGAAGGTGGCCTATGCGGCGGGCAGTAATCTCTATGTGCCGGCCACTTCCCTTGAGGTACTGCAAAAATATGCCGGCAGCGATGCCAAAGTACCGAAATTAAACCGCCTTCATTCACCAGAGTGGAAAAAGACTAAATCCAGAGTGAAAGGTGCGGTTCAGGAGATAGCGGCAGAATTGGTGGAGCTGTATGCCAAACGGCAGAGCAGAAAAGGACACCCTTTTGAAAAGGACACCATATGGCAGAAGGAATTTGAAGAACTGTTTCCCTACGAGGAGACAGAGGACCAGTTAAAGGCCATTGAAGAGACCAAGGCAGATATGGAGAGCGCCAAAATTATGGACCGCCTGATTTGCGGCGATGTGGGCTATGGGAAGACGGAGATTGCCATACGGGCGGCCTTTAAAGCGGTGATGGATGGAAAACAGGCAGCCTTTCTGGTGCCTACCACTATATTAGCCGCCCAGCACTACAACACCTTTACCCAGCGTATGCGGGACTTCGGCATTAATGTGGAGTTACTGTGCCGGCTGCGCACCACGGCAGAGCAGAAGAAAACCGTTGAAGGACTGCGCAAGGGCAGTGTGGATGTGGTGGTGGGAACCCACCGACTGCTAGGCAAGGATATTTCCTATAAAAATCTGGGGCTTCTAATTGTGGATGAGGAGCAGCGCTTTGGCGTGAGCCACAAGGAGAAGCTAAAGCAGATGAAGCATGACATCGATGTACTGACTTTGACGGCTACGCCGATTCCCCGCACCCTGCATATGAGCCTGGTAGGTATCCGGGATATGAGTGTATTGGAGGAAGCACCGGTGGACCGTATGCCGATACAGACCTTTGTCATGGAAAAAAATGAAGAGATTGTGCGGGAGGCGATTCTCCGGGAAATCGGCCGGGGAGGCCAAGTGTACTATGTATACAACCGTGTGGGCAACATGGAAGTGGTGGCAAATGAGATAGCCAGACTGGTGCCGGAGGCAGTGGTGTCCTATGCCCACGGACAGATGAATGAAAGACAACTGGAAAAGACCATGTTTCAGTTTGTAGAGGGGGATATTGATGTGCTGGTGGCTACCACCATTGTGGAGACAGGTCTGGATATTCCCAACGTCAACACCATTATGATTGAAGACGCCGACCGGCTGGGACTGTCACAGTTATATCAGCTGCGGGGCCGGGTGGGCCGGAGCAACCGGACGGCTTATGCCTTCCTCATGTATAAGCGGGACAAAATGCTTAAAGAAGTGGCGGAGAAACGGCTGGCAGCCATTAAAGAGTTTACCGAACTGGGTTCCGGCTTCCGCATTTCCATGCGGGATTTGGAAATACGGGGAGCAGGAAATCTGTTGGGAGCCAGACAGCATGGCCATATGGAGGCCGTAGGATATGATTTGTACTGCAAGATGTTAAATGAGGCGGTGAAAAGGCAAAAAGGCGAGACGGTGGCGGAGGAAGAATTTGAAACCAGCGTAGATATAAAGGTTGACGCATTTATCCCAGTCAGTTATATTAAAAATGAGTTCCAAAAACTGGATATTTACAAACGGATTGCGGAGCTGGAGACCGAGGAAGAAAAGAGCGATATGCTGGATGAACTTCTTGACCGGTTCGGGGAGCCGCCAAAGAGCGTTATGAATCTGCTTGCCATTGCGCTTTTGAAGGCGAAAGCCCACCGGGCGTATATAACGGCCATTGAAAACAAAGGAGATAAATTGCGCTTTGCCATGTATCCAAAAGCGAAAATAGCATCGGAGAAAATTCCTGCTCTGGTGGCGGGGATGGGGAGACGGCTCCGGTTTGTGCCCGGGGCAAACCCATATTTTCTCTATGAACCGGAGGGCCGGCTTTTGGAGCAGGCAGAGTGGATAACAGAAGAAATCGGGAAATTGAGTTGGAAGGATGGAGGTAGTGATGAAAACTAAATTGTTGGCAGTGGTTTTATGTTTTTGTATGATTGTGGGAACCACCGGCTGCGGTGGAACTTCGGTGGAGGATACGGAAGTGGGCTCTGAGCGGGCAGCCTCTGTGGACAACGGAACATTAAGTGAGGATTCAGTGACCCTGTCGGTGGGAAAGACAACGGTGCCATACCGGGAGTATAAGGTGTATTATTATTTTATGAAAAATCAATACGAGGATGTGCTGACATCCGATATCTGGAGCTACACTGACACCGCAGAAGGAAGTAAGAGCATTGGACAGGAGGCCATCGAGGATGTTCTGCGTCTTATCATTCAGGTGAAGGTTATATGCAAGGCGGCCTCCGCTCAGGGTGTGAAGCTGGAAGCCGATGAAAAGGAACAGGCCAATTATAACGCATCCACCTTCTGCGAGAGTCTCAGTGAGGAGGTAAAGCAGGAGAATGGTATTAACCCGGCACTGATGACACAGATTTTTGAGGAAAATAAACTGGCGGAAAAAATGTACAATATTGTAATCGGAAAAGTGGATTTAAATATTTCCGAGGAGCAGTCCCAGGCGGCCAGAGTGCAGTTACTCTATCTGAAAGCTAACGCAGATAATAAAGAACAGGTAAAACAAAAGATGGACAAGCTGTACCAGCAGGCCAAATCCTCCGGCGGCAGTTTTTACACGCTGGCCAAGGCCAACACTCAGGCGGAGGAGATTGAATATGTCATTGGACGGCTGGATAGCAGAACCAATCTGGTGAATGCTGTTATGGGGCTGAAAAAATATGACGTCTCCAATGTGATAGAGGAGGGGGACGGCTATTATCTGGCCTGCTGTCTCCAGCCGTCCAATAAGACGGTAAATGACGAGTACAAAAACCAGGTAGTAGAGCAGCGTCAGACCAGTGCCTTTCAGGGAGCTTACCAGGAATGGTCGGAGCAGTATGAGGTAAAGGTCAGTAAATCTTTGTTGGTGGAGTAGAAAATGGAAGAAGCGTCTTCTGGCGTTTCGGAATGGAGAGTATGTATGAAAAGAAGCAGTGGTGTATTGTTGCCAATTGCCAGCCTCCCTTCGGAGTATGGGATTGGATGCTTTGATAAAAGCGCCTATGAATTTGTGGAACAGCTTGAAAAGGCGGGGCAGTCATACTGGCAGATTTTGCCAATGGGTCCTACGGGATACGGGGACTCCCCGTACCAGTCCTTTTCTACCTTTGCCGGGAATCCCTATTTTATTTCGCCCTCTGAACTGGTGGAGAAGGGATATGTGACAAGGGAGGACTGTGAAAAGGCGGCCGAGGGAACGGATGAAAGGTATATCCGCTATGAGGTGCTGTATGAAAAGCGCTTTACCCTTTTGCGCAAAGCCTTTGCCCAGAGCGGTATTGAGACGGATGCCGGATATAACACCTTTATTCAGGAAAACGCAGACTGGCTTCCGGATTATGCGCTGTTTATGGCGATTAAGGACAGTAAAAACGGCCAGAGTTATCTGGAATGGGAGGAGGACATCCGCCGGCGGGAGGCCGCAGCTATGGTGAGTTACCGCAATAAGCTCATTGACGATGTAAACTTTTACCAGTTTTTGCAATATGAATTTTCCTGCCAGTGGAAAAAGCTGAAAGCCTTTGCCAATGAAAAGGGAATACAGATTATCGGAGATATTCCGATTTATGTGGCACTGGACAGTGCCGATACCTGGGCGCACCCGGAGTTGTTCCAGTTTGATAAGGAGGGACAGCCCATCGGGGTGGCCGGATGCCCGCCGGACGCTTTTTCCACCACGGGACAGCTGTGGGGCAATCCCCTCTATGACTGGCAGGAACATGGGAAGACCCAATACAAGTGGTGGCTGGCCCGTATCCGGAACTGCTACCAGTGGTATGATATGGTGCGGATTGACCATTTCCGTGGCTTTGATGAATATTATGCCATTCCTTATGGGGATAAAACTGCCGAATTTGGGAAATGGGAGCCGGGACCGGGAATGGAACTGTTTGAGACACTGGAAAAAGAACTGGGAGAGCTTTCCATTATTGCGGAGGATTTGGGCTTTTTGACGGCTTCTGTCCGGCAGTTATTGAAGGATTCCGGTTTTCCTGGCATGAAGGTATTGCAGTTTGCCTTTGATTCCAGGGAGGACAGTGATTATCTTCCCTATCATTATGACAAAAATTCGGTGGTCTATACTGGTACCCATGACAATGCCACTACCTTTTCCTGGTGGGATGAGTTGAAAAAGGAGGATAAGGATGTGGCCCTGCGCTACATAAACCGTGGACGTTTTACATCGAAGAAAAAACTTACCTGGGACCTTATCTGCCTGGCGATGGGAAGTGTATCGGATTTGTGCGTTATTCCGGCGCAGGACTATCTGTGCCTGCCAAATACCGCCCGCATCAATACGCCGTCTACCCTGGGCTTTAATTGGCAGTGGCGTATGGCAAAGGGTGGTTTTGACGATATTCTTTGCGAAAAAATCCGGCGTATGACAAGGCTGTATGGAAGAATCAGGGAAGAAGTAACGGAAGAGGTAACAGAAGCGGCAAATAAATAAACAAATAAAGCAGTGAGGCAGGATTCTATTATGAAGGATTTTTCTTTGCGGGAGGTTCAGATTACGTCCGGGCCCTTTGCCAGTGCAAAAAAAGCGGATGTTTCATTTATGAAGAAAATTGATTCGGACAGGCTGTTGTCCGGCTTCCGCCGGAGTGCCGGACTACCCGATAAAGGGAAAGCGCCCTATGGGGGCTGGGAGGACAGCCGGATTGGCGGCCACACCATGGGACATTACCTGACAGCGGCGGCCCAGCTGGTAAGCAGTGAGCCGGAGCCGGAGATGAAGGAGCGCCTGGATTATATTGTGGAGGAACTGCACAAGTGCCAGAAGGCCCATGGCAATGGGTTTCTTTTTGGTGCCAGACTGGCAGAAGGGGAGTACCCGGAGCGTCAGTTTGATATAGAGGAAGGGAAACTTCATGTGGAAGGGGAGATGGTGACCTGGGTACCCTGGTACACGCTTCACAAAATACTGGATGGACTGCTTTCGGTACACCGGCTTTGTGGAAACGACAAAGCGCTGGAGACCGCCTGCGGTCTGGGAGACTGGGTATGTGACCGTGCGGGTTCCTGGAGCCAATCTGTCAGGGAGCATATCCTTACCACAGAATACGGGGGTATGAATGACTGCCTGTATCAGCTGTATCATCAGAGCGGAGAGGAAAAATACAAAGAGGCGGCGGCCTTATTTGACGATACCCGGCTGATGAAGGAAATCAATTCGGAAAAAAGGGATACCCTTCGGGGGCGGCACGCCAATACAACGATTCCCAAGTTTCTTGGGGCGCTGGAACAGCACCCGGAGCAGGCAGAGGGCTTCTGGGAGCGTGCCACGGAGCGACACGCCTATGCCACCGGCGGAATCAGTGATATGGAGCATTTTCATGAGGACTACGCTCTGGACGGGCGGAGAACCCAGTGCAACTGTGAGGGCTGCTGTGCCCACAATATGCTGAAGCTGTCCCATCGTCTTTTCCTGCGCCGGCCGGAGGAAAAGTATGCGTCCTACTCGGAGAGGCTTTTACATAATGCGATTTTGGGGGCCATTGACCCGGCAAACGGAACCACAGCCTATTTTTCGCCAATGGCCACAGGCTACACCAAGACCTTTGGGGAGGCTGACCTGAATCAAAATAAATTCTGGTGCTGTACTGGCACCGGCATGGAAAACTATACGAAACTGCAGGAAGAAATTTATTTTCAGGAGGGAGATACCCTCTTTGTAAACCAATATATGGATTCGGTGGTGCAGACGGGGAGTGGAAGGCTGACACAGCAGGTCTCTCTGGATGCGGGGACTGTTTCGGGGAGTATGAAGGTGTCCTTTCGTTGCCAGGGAATTACAAAGCTTTCCTGCCGGATTCCCCGCTGGTGTGACGGGCACTGGCATGTGGAGGGCACCAGGGCAGTGGATGATTCGGCGCTGGGGGAGGAGCAGAAGGGCTATGCCACATTTCGCCTGACAGAAGAAGAAACGGTTACCCTTTATTTTGATATGCCGATAAAAACGGAGGTACTGCCGGATAATCCAGAGGCGGTGTGCTTTACCTGCGGCCCCTATGTGCTGGCGGCAAGACTCGGGACAGAACGGCTTGATGAAAAAGCGGGGGCCGGGATTGATGTCATTGCTTCGGGGGTAAAGATTGTGGGTGGACAGGAGGCCTCTCCGGAGATTGTCTACGGTGAGAGCCACCGGGAGATTCTGCCGACGGAGGTTCTGACCCTGCGGACTGGTGCGAGCCGGGAAGAATTTTTGCAACATGTTTCGGATTATATGAAGCCGGTGTCTGGGGAATCCCTGCACTTTATCCTGACAGGAACCGATGCAGAGGAAATCTTTGGTGGGCCGCTGTGCTTTGTGCCGTATTATGAGATTGTAAAGGAGCGGTATGGGATTTACTGGTATGTGAAGGAAGGGGCGGAGTAATATTTTCGGAAGTGAGGTGGCATGGGGAAATATGAGCTCCGGGGCCCCATTATAAAAACTTATCCTCATGTTTTTTGAAAAAGTCATAATAAATGCGGACATTTTCCAGTTCTGTCCAACGTTCAACCTCCACCGGCTCCTTATCCAGATTATATATTCTGGCTTCACGCATAGCCAGCAGAAACGGTGAATGGGTGGCTATAATAAACTGGCAGCCAAAGAACCTTGCCGAATCTTCCAGGTAGTTCACTAATTCAAGCTGCCGTTTTGGTGAAAGACTGTTCTCCGGCTCATCCAATAAATAAAGCCCATCTTCATCTATTTTTTCAGTAAAATAACCAAAAGCACTTTCCCCATTGGAGAGTTCGCGTATATTTTGCATCAAACTATCTCTGACAAAGGCGGACTGTGTTTTTCGCCTGGAATCATTGACTTTCTTTAACTGGTCATAGTCAGCAATTGATTTCATCTGGAATTTGGAATATTTTGAATCCAGATATTCATCAAACAGCTTTTCACGTTTTACGTCAATTCCTTCGTTTAGATTACGAATATTTAACATATAGTCGAATACGTCATCACTGGTAATAATTCTACTGTTCTCCGGAATAGTATGCTCTATATTTGTCTGGCACAATGTAACATAGTCAGGGAAAAAGTTCGTCTTATTATAGATAGAATCACGGCGAACATTTACCTTCTCTGCAATAACATTAAGCACGGTTGATTTTCCTGAACCATTGCCACCGTACAGTATAGTAACCGGATTAAAATCAAGCCGGTAAAGATCATTACGGGACAGTATCCTGAATGGATAAAACGAATCGTAACAGGTACGTTTAACGCTCATAATAAAATCATGTTCTCTGTCGGCATTCGGAAATGTCATACTTTTTAGATAAACCATGTAACCTCCTCTGTGCACTTTCGTGTGAACTGTAAATAGTAGTAATATATTTTTCCTGATTTCAGTATATCATATTTTATCAGAAAACATATCCCATTTTCTGGACTTATACTTGAATTGTTTCCCCTCTTGTGTAATTTCATTATTTACAGTATAATAACGTATAAATATGACAATCAGGATACGGGGAGGATAAAGGTTGAAAAATTTGCTCGATAGCATATTTTTCAACCCACTATTTGTGCCGGAGCGTCACAAATAGTATGATGCACAGCCAAGAAAATGCAAAGCATCTTTCGGGAAAAATGCTTCGCATCTTTCTTGGCGTGCCTCCTACGCTGACGCTCCGGAATGGAGGGAAAAATGGAAATTATATGGAAAGACAGGAAGCGGACATTGTTTGGACTGCCATTGTCCTTTACAAAGTACGAATTAACGGAAGAACGGCTGTTTATCAAAACCGGCTTTCTTACCCAGAAGGAAGATGAAGTCAGACTGTACCGCATTATGGATGTAAGTCTCACCAAAACACTGGGACAGCGGATTTTCGGCGTGGGAACGATAAACTGTGCTTCTGCGGACAAGACTCTGGGAGATTTTGAGATCAAGAGTATCAAAACTCCCGGCGAAGTAAAAGAAAAGCTGTCAGAGATGATAGAGGTTCAAAGGGACAAAAAACGTGTCACCAACAGAGAAGTCATGATGCATCAGGACGATCTGGAGGATGTGGAAGACGCGGGAGATATGGACTGATGCGAAATGTATGAATGGAGATTATCATGGCATACCTGTACTTTACAAGACACGGACAGACCATTTGGAACGTGGAAAATAAAATCTGTGGTGCCACCGACATTGCACTGACGGAGTTGGGACATAAGCAGGCGATGGAGCTCGGCAATGAGATACTAAAACAGAGCCTGCCCATTGATGAAATCCTATATTCTCCTCTGATAAGAGCTTCCGAGACGGCCCGGCACATCTCTGGGATAACCGGAATCCCCATGCGCATGGAACCCCGCCTGAAGGAACAGAATTTCGGACGTTATGAAGCCACGCCCCGGGACGGGAGAGAATTTAAGGAAATGGAAACCCATTTTGTAGATCATTTTGGCAACGGTGAAACGATGCTGCACCTGGCACAGCGGATTTATAATCTGCTGGATGAACTGAGGGCACAGGCCGATGAGAAGACGTTTCTCTTAGTTGCCCATAACGGAATTTCACGAGTAGTCCATTCTTATTTTTACGATATGGAAAATGAGGAATACGCCGCCTTCGGGATAAAGAACTGTGAGATTCGGAGGTATGAATTTTAAGGGAGAAACATAAAGATATTGCTTTGTATTTAAATCCCTTCAATTCCCATTGACTTTTTTTTCAACAAAGATTATAATAACAGCAACACGCAGATGAGACGAGTAGGACGTGAAACATGCCAGAGAGAAGCACATTTTGCTGAAAGTGTTTTCATGAGAAGCGTCTGAATACCAACTCAGAGTGGCCCTAATCCGGTCCGGTGACTCCGTTATCGTCAGAATGAAGCCGGGAGAAATTATTTGCCATACGTGTTCCAGAGCAGACGGGATGGAGCATAAGCGGGGCGTATATTATTTTTCCAAAAAGGGTGGAACCGCGAGATTATTATGACCTCGTCCCTTTAACCAGACATGGAAAGGGGCGGGGTTTTTCTGTGTGAATGCCCATGGCGGTAAACTCCAATTAAAAGATAGAAAGGAAGGACGAACCATGAAAGTAACCTTAAAGGACGGTTCAAGCAAAGAATATCCACAGGCGATGGCCATTATAGACATTGCAAAAGATATCAGCGAGGGTCTTGCCAGAGTGGCCTGTGTGGCAGAATTAGACGGTGAGGCTGTAGATTTGAGAACAGTGGTGGACGGGGAGCATACCCTGAACATCCTGACCTTTGACAGTGACGCTGGCAAGGCGGCATATCGCCACACTGCCTCCCACGTGCTGGCGCAGGCGATTAAGCGTCTGTACCCAGAGGCCAAGTGTGCCATTGGGCCATCGATTGAAGAGGGCTTTTACTATGATTTTGACATGGAGCCTCTGGATAGAGAGGCTTTGGATGCAATAGAAAAAGAAATCAAAAAAATTGTGAAGGAAGGAGCTGCCTTAGAGCGCTTTACCCTTCCCCGGAAGGAAGCCATTGAACTGATGAAAAAGAGAGAGGAGCCGTACAAGGTAGAGTTGATTGAGGACTTGCCGGAGGATGCAGAGATTTCCTTTTATCAGCAGGGTGAATTTATTGACCTGTGTGCCGGCCCGCATCTGATGAGCACCAAACCTTTGAAGGCGGTTAAACTCATTTCCTCCTCGGGCGCCTACTGGAGAGGAAGCGAGAAAAACAAAATGCTGACCCGTGTATATGGTACAGCCTATACGAAAAAGGCGGATTTAGATGCATATTTAGAGCACCTGGAGGACATTAAAAAACGCGACCACAATAAGCTGGGACGGGAGCTGGAACTGTTTACTACTGTGGATGTAATCGGTCAGGGACTGCCGCTGCTGATGCCAAAGGGAGTGCAGGTGATTCAGACCTTGCAGCGCTGGATTGAGGACGAAGAGGAGAAGCGGGGTTATATGAGAACCAAGACGCCGCTGATGGCAAAATCCGATTTGTATAAAATTTCCGGCCACTGGGATCACTACAAGGAAGGGATGTTTGTGCTGGGAGACGAGGAGAAGGACAAGGAAGTATTTGCTCTCCGTCCTATGACATGTCCATTCCAGTATTATGTGTATAAAGCCAGTCAGAAATCCTACCGGGATTTACCCTGCCGGTATGGAGAGACCTCGACGCTGTTCCGCAATGAGGAATCCGGGGAAATGCACGGCCTTACCAGAGTAAGGCAGTTCACCATTTCCGAGGGACACCTGATTGTGCGTCCGGACCAGATGGTAAAGGAATTTAAAGATTGTATTGCCCTGGCCCAGTATTGTCTGCAAACCTTGGGGGTAGAGGAGGATGTGACCTACCATCTCTCTAAATGGGACCCGGAAAATTCTGAAAAATATATTGGTGAGCCAGAGGTCTGGGAGGAGACGGAGGAGCATATCCGTGGAATATTACAGGAACTTGACATTCCGTTTACCGAGGATGTGGGGGAAGCTGCCTTCTACGGTCCGAAGGTGGATATCAATGCCAGAAACGTATACGGCAAAGAGGATACCATGATTACCATACAATGGGATGCCCTTCTGGCAGAGCAGTTTGACATGTATTACATTGATGAAAACGGTGAAAAGACACGGCCGTATATTATTCACAGAACCTCCATGGGATGCTATGAGAGGACTCTGGCGTGGCTCATTGAAAAATACGCCGGTGCTTTTCCGACCTGGTTATGT
>JAFLTB010000109.1 GCA_022510605.1 Lachnospiraceae bacterium | reverse complement strand
TATCCTTGCCCTTTCTTGGCCTGGAGCATGAGTTCTTTGTAGCCAACTATGCGATAGGAACTATCGGTGAAAAAGAACCGGGAGAGATTGCTGTCAATTATGAATATTCTGAGAAGAAAGAGAAACGGATACAGGCGAAAAATGTCAAGGGCAACTGCCTGGTGCTGGTATTATGCAATAAGCAGTCAGATGATGATTACGATTATGAGGATAGATACGTATATTTGGCAGTTTTAGACTATGCAAGAGGGACTTCCCATGTGATTGAGACAGGGATTTGTGAGGGACAGTTGGAGCAATTGAATCTGTCTGATATTACAGGGGATGGCCAGGATGAAATGATTGTGTCTGGTGTGGCGAACAACTGGCTTGTGTGGCAGGTCTTCCGACTGTCAGATGATACATTGGATGAAATAACAAGCGATTTCTATGAAGATGAGAAAGCGGATTCCTTTAATGCGTCCAATTATATATTTGAAGCCTTTGATGCTAAATTTATAAATAGTAAAAAGGTTAAGGTGTGGTGTAAAGATAAAAGTGTAACATTTGAAAAAGAAATTGATGTGGAAGATATAGTAAAAGAGACAAAGGCAGAAGGACTGGATTGGAAAGAAGCGGAAGTTTTAGACGCGGAAATAGAAGATTATTCTATTTTTCAGAATATTAATTCAAAATCCGGCATCTGTTATAATCTGAATGTATATGTATGCCACGGCAGTTTGTGTGGAAAGATTAAGGCGTATCTAAAATATAATAAAACGACAGATAAACTGGAGATTACGGAAGTGAAGTTTAAGAAGGCAAGGGATTAAAGGCGATATATACCCTATAAAAAGACAACAGGGGACAATGGCACCACCACTACCTTTGTGCTTCCATAAGTCCCCTGTATTATTCTGTCATGCACGTCTGGAAAATTTCTGCTCACAGTACATACACCGGTAAATCCGGTTTTCCTTATCCGTCAGCTTAAAGCGATGGGGCAGATCCTGCTCAATGGAGGTAATGCACCGCGGATTTTTGCATTTGATTACATTGGTGACAGTGTCCGGCAGGTTCAGGGAGCGTTTTTCCACAATCTCATTTTCTTTAATGATATTGATGGTAATATTGCTGTCTAATACCCCCAGAATATCCAGGTTCACTGTCAGCGGGCCTTCAATCTTTATGATATCCTTCTTGCCCATTTTATTGCTTTTGGCATTTTTAATAATCGCCACCGAGCAATCCAGTTTCTCCAGTTGAAGATAGTGGTAAATCTCCATGGCGCCGCCGGCTTTAATGTGGTCAATGACAACACCTTCGTTTAATCCTCCAATATTTAACATTCCGGAATCACCTCCAAAAGAGTCATAATCAGTGCCATTCGGATATAGACGCCATATTTGGCCTGCTTAAAGTAAACGGCCCGGGGGTCATCGTCCACCTCCGCAGCAATTTCATTGACACGTGGGAGAGGATGAAGCACCAGCATATCCTCTGGCGCCAGTTTCATTTTTTTTGCATCCAGGATGAAGCTGTCCTTTAAGCGGATGTAATCCTCCTCATTGAAGAAGCGTTCCCGCTGGACACGGGTCATGTAGAGAAGGTCAAGTTCTGGCAGAACATCCTCTAACACATTTACTTCTTTATATTCAATTCCCCTGGCATCCAGAGTATCTTTCCTCAGATAGTCAGGAATCTTTAATTCTGGCGGGGAAATCATCACGAATTTTACGTTAGGGTAGCGAACCATGGCATCGATAAGAGAGTGAACGGTCCGTCCAAACTTCAAGTCGCCACAGAGCCCAACCGTTAAGTTATCCAGATGGCCTTTTAAATTTTTAATTGTGAGTAAATCCGTAAGGGTCTGGGTAGGATGGTTGTGGCCGCCGTCCCCTGCATTGATAACAGGGATACCGGAATGAAGAGAGGCTACGTAAGGAGCGCCCTCCTTGGGATGCCTCATGGCACAGATGTCAGCGTAACTGGAAATGACGCGAATGGTGTCGGAAACGCTTTCTCCCTTGGCGGCAGAACTGGAGTCGGCAGAAGAAAAACCAAGAACCTGGCCCCCCAGATTCAACATTGCTGCCTCAAAACTTAAACGGGTACGGGTACTGGGTTCATAAAAACAGGTAGCCAGCTTTTTGCCCTGGCACACATCGGAAAATTTTTCCGGGTTTTTAATAATGGTCTCTGCCAGTGAGAGTAAATCGGCGGTTTCCTCCACTGATAAATCCAGAGCATTCATCAGATGTCTCATGGTCCCTCCTTCTGCCATGTTAGTATGGCTCTTTTTTGGATATTATTTTACATCATTTCTAAGGGAAAGACAACTGCCAAAATGCAGAACTTCCCATCTTTTGACTTCCTGACTAAAAATATATTTGCAATACAGGCAAAAAGCAAGTATACTATAATTCGGAAAAATAGTTACATTGAAAAAATTTACATTACTGGGTGAATCACAGTAATGTGATAACACGAGGAGGATATGTATGGTAACATTATATGAAGGCGGCGCCTATCTGGTAAATGGCCGGGACTTAATTCCCGACGGAGCCGATGCGCTGGCTGCAGTGGAAAGTAAAACCGGAAGTAAGACAACAAAGGAAGAGGCGGCGAAGGGCACTATGGCCTATGGTATCCTGGAGTCCCACAACACTTCCGGTAATATGGACAACCTGAAAATTAAATTTGATAAACTCACGTCCCATGACATTACCTTTGTGGGAATTTTGCAGACGGCCAGAGCCTCCGGCCTGGAAAAATTTCCTGTGCCTTACGTATTGACTAATTGCCACAACAGTCTCTGTGCGGTAGGTGGAACCATTAATGAGGACGACCACGTATTTGGTCTTTCCTGCGCAAAAAAATATGGCGGTATCTATGTACCTCCTCATCAGGCAGTCATTCACCAGTTTGCCAGAGAGATGTTAGCAGCAGGCGGAAATATGATTCTTGGTTCCGACAGCCATACCCGCTACGGTGCGCTGGGTACCATGGCAGTGGGCGAGGGCGGCCCGGAAATTGTAAAACAGCTGCTGGAGCAGACCTACGACATTCCGATGCCCGGCGTGGTAGCCATTCATCTGACCGGCAAGCCGGAGAAGGGTGTGGGCCCGCAGGATATTGCCCTGGCGATTATTGGCGCCGTATTCAAAAACGGCTATGTCAACAATAAGGTAATGGAATTTGTGGGCGAGGGCATTGACAACCTGAGTGTGGATTACCGAATCGGCGTGGACGTTATGACCACAGAGACCACCTGTCTGTCTTCCATCTGGCGCACGGACAGTGCCGTAAAAGAATTTTACGATATTCACGGAAGAAGCGGTGACTATAAAGAGTTGAATCCGGCTCCGGTGGCCTACTATGACGGTGTGGTAGAGGTAAACCTCTCCAAAGTTAAGCCGATGATTGCCATGCCATTCCATCCAAGCAATGTGTATTCCATTGAGGAGCTCAATGCCAATCTGGAGGACATTCTCCGGGATGTGGAAAAAAAGGCACTGGTAAGCCTGGATAACAATAATATTGATTTCAAATTGACAGATAAAATTCATGATGGCAGACTGTATGTGGAGCAGGGCGTCATCGCCGGATGTGCCGGCGGTGGTTATGAAAACCTCTGCGATGCGGCAGACATTCTCAGGGGTAAAACCATCGGCGCCGACGAGTTCTCCCTGAGTGTATATCCGGCCTCCCAGCCAATCTTTATGGAACTGGTAAAGAATGGAAGGATTGCAGATTTGATGGCTACCGGTGCCACTGTGCGTACCGCCTTCTGCGGCCCATGCTTTGGGGCAGGGGATGTGCCAAGCAATAAGGGCTTAAGCATCCGCCATTCCACCAGAAACTTCCCGAATAGAGAGGGCTCAAAGGTAACGAACGGACAGATTGCTTCCGTTGCACTGATGGATGCCCGTTCCATTGCAGCTACGGCCGCCAATAAAGGTTACCTCACCGCCGCTACGGATGTGGATACGGAATATACCAAACCGAAGTATTACTTTGATAAATCCATTTATGACAACCGTGTATTCAATGGCGTGGGCAAGGCAGACCCGTCGATGGATATTAAATTCGGGCCAAACATTGTGGACTGGCCGAAGATGGAGCCGCTGACTGACAACGTACTGTTAAAGGTGGTTTCCATGATTCATGACCCGGTTACCACAACGGATGAGCTGATTCCTTCGGGCGAGACCTCCTCTTACCGTTCCAATCCGCTGGGACTGGCAGAGTTTACCCTGTCCAGAAAAGACCCGGCCTATGTAGGAAAGGCCAAAGAGGTGCAGAAGGTAGAAAAAGCCCGGATTGCCGGTAATGACATCTACGCAGAGGATGTGGCGCTGAAGGAGATTTACCAGACCATAAAAGGCCGTTTTGATGATGTGGTGCCAGAAGATACAGAGGTGGGAAGCGTAATTTTTGCTGTGAAGCCGGGAGACGGCTCTGCCCGTGAGCAGGCGGCCAGCTGCCAGCGCGTCCTGGGCGGCATGGCAAACATTGCCAGAGAGTACGCCACGAAGCGATATCGCTCCAACCTTATTAACTGGGGCATGCTGCCATTTGTCTTTGACGGGGAACTGCCTTTTGAT
>JAFLTB010000108.1 GCA_022510605.1 Lachnospiraceae bacterium | reverse complement strand
AAATACCCCCGTAAATAATCTACGATGAATAGCTTTCCACTCTGCGGGAGAAAACTGAAATGTCTTTTCGGATAAAAGCGCGGTAATTCTGGCAGAAACAATATCAGCTTCCATGGTATCTGCCTCTATTGTGCGTCTGTCTTTTCGTTCTTCGTAATAATTTTGAATATGTTTCTGTGCGGTAGAGATATCAATCTTACCCTCAATATGCTCTTTTGCCGTTTCAAGAAGGTAAGCTGAAGTCTTTAATCCATCCACATCCTGAAGGCCTATTGCTGCTTTCCATGCTGTGCTCTTTTCCGCCCGTTCCGGCTCACCCTGTCTGATGTATTCATCTAAATCAAATTGCCATTTATTATCCTTTGGCATCTCTTCCCTCCTCCCATCCAGTTTCATTTATTATATCATGTCTATGGCTAAAAGTCAGTGAAATATCTCCTCCTACATCTTATAAATCCGGTCCGTCAACTGTATGGTGGAAGGTCTGTGAGCAATCACGAGTATGGTTCTGTTGCCCTGCAGATTTTTCAAGGCATCATTGACCATTTGCTCCGACTCGTTGTCAAGAGCGGAAGTCGCCTCATCCAGCAAAATCACGGGTGCATCCTTCAGGATGGCTCTGGCAATGGCAATCCTCTGCTTCTGTCCGCCGGACATATTATTTCCCCGCTCACTTACCTGCGTGTCATAACCTTCCGGAAAACTCATAATAAAGTCATGGGCATTTGCCAACTTTGCTGCCTCTACCATCTCCTGCTCCGTAGCTTCCAGTCTACCCAACATGATATTGTCTCTGACAGACCCCTGAAACAGGTAAGACTCCTGAGGAACATACGCAATCTGTCTTCTCATCTCCTTAAGGCTGTGTTCCCGCATTTCTTTTCCGCTTATCTGTATTTTTCCACCGGAAACAGGATATAAGCCAAGGAGTAGCTTTGAAAGGGTTGTTTTACCGCAGCCGGAAGGACCCGTAATGGCAACGCATTCCCCTTGTTTCACTGAAAGAGAAAGATTGTCAATCACTTCCCTATCCTCCCCATAGGAAAAGGTAATATTTTCTACCTCCAGAGCTGCTTCCGTTTGCAGCTTATGTACTTCCTGATTCTTTTTAAATTTTCCTTCTACATCATACCAGTTCTCAGGCTCCCTCTCCTCCTCCAGAAAATCAAAAATATTCTTGGCATTAGCAAGGCAACCTACCAGCTCCGGTATATATTTGCCCATCATCAGAAACTGATTACTGAAAGCGCCATACATGGTATAAATTGCAGCCAATGCACCCAGCGTGGTGTAACCCTGCTTTACAAAATAAGTGCCAATCATAAGAAAAAATAGAGAACACAGCAAATCAAATCCCCTGTCTGCACTTTCCAGACACGCGGATAAAAAAGTTTTTCTCCCATACTTCTTCTCATATTCTTTATTTTCCCTCTGAAAACTTTCCAGAATATTTTTTCCCGCCCTATACATTCGTACCTGTTCCATGCCCTGCAATAAATCCGACAATCTGCTAGTCATGATACTATTACTGTGTGACAAGGTGTGGCTTACCTTTCGCATCGGCTCTGCTAGGAAAATATCAATTCCCAGAATCACAATATTTACCGCCACCAGACATAAGGTCAACTGCCAGCTCAACCAGAACATAGGCACCAGAAAAGCAACGACCTCCATAAAAGGCATAATTACTCTTCTGAACCGAGAACCATAGATGGCGCTCATACCGGTTAGGTCATAGGATACTTTGGAAATAATTTCACCGCTATGATGTGTTTCATAATAGGTGTAGGGCAGTCTCATTTCTACCTCTAAAACCTTCTCTGACAAAACACCCAATGCCCTCTTCGCCTCCACGTTATAGGTAATGGCTGCAAACCGATATATTACCAGCGATATAACTCCTACCAGAACGATAGCAGCAATGGTATACCCCAATATTTCATATTTTCCCGTCTGGGCAATGTCCACCACGCTTTTCATTAACAGGGAACCCATAATGGAAAACATAGCGGTGCCGATGCTCATGCCCAAAATAGCAAGCAAATATATGGCAAGTCTGTCTTCCATTGCTTTCATGGATTTTACAAATAATTTAAAATTATTCATTTTCAGTTTTCACCTCCTGATACATAGACGCATACGCTCCTCCAAGTACCATTAGTTCCTGATGAGTGCCGCTCTCTACAATATGTCCGTGATTGAGCACCATAATTCTGTCACAATCCCTGACGGTAGATAATCTGTGGGCAATCGTAATACATGTACGTCCCCGACTTATAGTATTAATTGCCCGCTGAATCGACTGCTCCGTCTCCACATCTATGGCTGATGTCGGCTCATCTAAAAGAAGAATCGGGGCATCCTTTAAAATAGCCCTAGCTATCGAAATCCTTTGTTTCTGTCCGCCCGAAAGCAGCACACCTCGCTCTCCCACTACCGTTTCATATCCTTCGGGAAGACTCATAATAAAATCATGAATTTCCGCTCTTTTACATGCTTCTACAATTTCCTCATGAGTGGCATCCGGATTTCCGTAGGATACATTTTCTTCGACGGAAGTCGGGAACAGGAAAACATTTTGGGATACCAATGCCATCTGCTCTCTGGCCGCTGCCAGCTGCCACTCCTCAAAGTCTCTCTCATATAACTGATATTTTCCGTCTGTAATCTCATAGAAACCGCAAAGAATGTTGATAATAGTACTTTTGCCGCCGCCGGATTCGCCTACAAAGGCGATGTTTTCCCCTTGGTTAATTTGAAAAGAGAGATTCCGTAATACCGGGTTCTCCTTATGATACCCGAAGTTTACATGGTCAAATTTAACAATCACCTGATTGTCCTTAGGTGTTGTTTCCTTACCTGACATTTCTTCTTTGGCCGCCAATATTTCCTCCACTCTTTTCATACAGGCAAAACTCGTGGATGCGTCCACCATAGCAAAAGGAAGCATTATAAAGGAATCCACAAATTTATTCAATACCAGAATAAACGCCACAAGGCTGCCAAGGCTTAATGCCCCTCCCTTTACCAGATAGACAGCATAAGCCGCACAGAGAATATTGGGAAGCCACCTAATCAGTCTGTTGATAATCATGGCATTGTTGGTAATAGTTACACGTTTTTCTTCATTTTCCACCAATTCCTTTGCCGCCTTCTGCATCTTACCGCGGAATATTTCTTCCAGTCCAAAGCTGCGCAGCACCAGAATACCGCTGATTGCATCCTGGGAAATCTCCGTCATGGTATCGGTCTTCTGACGGAATACCTCGCTTAACTTCTCCACTTTTTTAGCAAATCCATTGGAAATCTTAAAAACAATGGGGTAACAAATGATAAGCAGAAGCAGAAGCACCAGATTCAAACTTCCTATGTATCCGCCATAAATCACCACCGCAACTAGGCACATCAGCATATCCGGTAACACAGAGTCCAGAAAAGATATAATCTCGCTCATATCCCCCAACACTTTGTTCAAAACCGTTGCGGAATTATTGGTGTCAAAATATTGGTATTCTATTCGGTAAAGTTTCTCCGCCACCAGTTTTTTATATCTCGTGCATACTAACACACCGTACCATGACGCTGCTGCCCTTTGAAGGAAGGCTGCCACAAATCCGATAGCTGTCAGAATCAAAAACTGCCACAGAAAACTTCTAAACGCAATTTCCATGCCACCTAACATATTGTCTATTACATTGCTGATAATCTGATTGCCTCTGACAGTCACTACATTAATTACCGCTGTCAGAGCAATCTGTACCAGCACTAATATGCTGAATTTTTTCATACATTGAAAAATGGTGTTCCTTTTCATTATGTCACTCCCTATAAATTCTGTTGTCATCATTTGTAATCTATCACAACAAAACGATGTTTTCTTACATTATCTTCATAGATTTTGATTGATTTTTATGATTTGATGATATATTGTATAGATTGAAAGAAATGCTTTCTTTCAAAAGATGAATATTCGCCAGATGAGAAAGGAGCATGGACATATGGCAAGGCCTTTGCCGGAAGGCTGTGAATTTACTATTGCCAGACGTTCTCTTCCCGGAGATTATGAAATGCCTACTCTGGAGGTTGCCACTGACCACTACGCCATAGGCTATCTTATTTCCGGAAGCCGAACTACTATAACACCAAACATTACCTATACCCAGCATCCCGGTTATGTGGGGACATTAGCGCCTTTTGTCTACCACAGAACCATCTCAGCCTCCAAGAATGAGGTTTATGAAAGTATTTTAATAAAATACACCCTTGCTTTCGCAAAACCCTTTACGGACGCTTTTGGGATACAGACACTGAACCGAATTTATGAGCATCCTACCAACCGTTTTGAGCCCGAAATTCAAAACAAAATATATCATTTATTGCTGAATATGTTGGATGAGTATGAGAGAGAATCTCCCTATCGTGATTTTGCACTGCAATGCATGCTCTTTCAGGTTTTAATTTTGATTTTGGAAAAGCGGCTTCCCGACGATGGAATAACCATATATTCTACACCGCTGACGCCGCCTATTATTGAAGCCCTTTATTATATGGAAAAACATTATCCCGACAAGCTTTCTCTCGAGACTGTTGCCGGGATTTCAGGCTTTTCTCCCGCTCATTTTTCCAAGATATTTCAGTCACAGCTGGGAAAATCTTATTCAGAGTACTTAAGTAATATACGTCTAAAACATGTACAGGAACTGCTGCTCACCACCAAGAAATCTATTACAGAAATTGCCCTGGAAACCGGATATAGCTATCCGGGAAATTTGACAGAGCAATTCAAGAGAAAAATCGGTATGACCCCTATGGCTTATCGGAAACATAAGGTAACTTAGGCTGCTCTTTGCCACAATAATGCAGCCTTTTTGGAATTAACCACATTTTTGCCAACCCAATTTTTGCCCTATTCAAACCAGATTAAAGATACTTCGGCCTCTCCCACAGTTACGCTCGCACAAAAACATAATAATCCGTTTCCATGTTCCC
>JAFLTB010000107.1 GCA_022510605.1 Lachnospiraceae bacterium | reverse complement strand
GCATCATAAGTAAAGCTTACCTTGTAGTTCCTTGTAAGTGTCTCGGCCAGCTGGTTTAGGGCATTATAGTGGTTCACCACATTTTCATTCAGACGGTTGTCACCCAGCGTCACGTCGAGGTCAAAGTAGACACTATCCTTTTGGTCGCTTGGTATCTCATAGCGGTTCACTACAGCCAGCTGGTTTCCATTCTCATCGTTTTTATAAATGACGACCGAATCTTTCTCCGTGTCGGTGTTTAAGGTATCGGTACGGAGCAGTTCATCGTTTTTATTGTATCTATAAGCCGTCACCTTATTCCCTACGGTCATTTCCTTGCGGTTGTTATGACTGTCATAGGTGTAGGTGATATCTTTGCTTCCTGTTTTGGTTTCCTTTGTAATCCGGCCAAGGAGGTCATAAGTATAGGCGGCTGTCTTTATCTCTTTCTTTCCTTCCTTACCTAGAACCGTAGAAGTCTCTTTGGACTTCTGTCCATTCGCAAGGTATTCAGAGTTATATTCGGAAATCACTCCAGCACTTCCCGTTTGGTTCTTCATGGCCGTCAGGTGGTTCTGGTAATCGTAGGTATAAGTGGTGGTTAAGTTATTTCCTGCCACGGTTCGCTCTGACAGGTTTCCATCCGTATCATAAGCATAGTGGACTACCTCCCTGCCATCTTTATCCTTGACGGAAGACAGCCTGGATGCCCCGTCATACTGGTACGCTAAGGAAAGGGCGGTATTCTCCCCTACTTTCACGGTAAAGCCCGACTTGTTGCCTGCGCTGTCGTAGGTGTAGTTTTTTACCACTTCCTTATGTTTTGTCAGCTTCGTGATCTCCTTCGTGACCTGCCCGGATACATCTCCATATTCAAAGCGGGTATCATCCTGTGTCTCCACATCTCCATAGGCATTGTAGGTATAGGTGTGGGTAGTTTTTTCCCCTGTTTCCCGTTTTTTTGCCAGAGCTTCTGTCAGGCGGTTTCGGTAATCATAGGTGTTTTTCAGCGTGTTTCCGCTCTTGTCCACTGTTTTTATCAGGTTGCTGTTCACATCATACCTATAGGTTTCCTTTCTGCCTTCCGGGTCAGTAAAGGCAACCAACTGGTTTTTGCCATCGTATTCATACTTTGTCTCACGGATGTTGTCGGATTTTTTCTGTCCGCTGACCGTGAGCGCATAGGTCTTTCCTGCATAGGAGAATGTATCTTCTACGTCCTTTTCCGATGCAGCATCGGAGACCCCCGACACCGTCAGTGTCAGTGGCTCTGTCATGCCGGTAAACTGGCGCACTTTATTCCCCATGATGTCATAGACATACTGGACGTACTGCGCCCTGCCATCCTCCATGCAGTTTTTCACCATGACAAGGTTTCCTCGTTTATCATAAGTATACTCTGTTTTCGCTGCTCTGTCACTGTCGATCTGTTCTTCCTCTGCGGTGACATTTCCCGAAATATCATACTCTGTAGTGGTTGTCTGATAGGTAATGCCGCCGTCTTTCTTTTCCTGCGGAATCTCCGAACGGATTCTCTGTCCCAGGATGTCATAGGTGTACTTGGTGGCAGCGTCTTCTTTTGCCCCTCTCGGGGTATATTCCTTTGTTATCTGTCCCTGCTCATTGTAGTCTGTCTTTGTGACCTGGGACTGCCATGTGCTTTCTCCCTCTGTCCGGCTCTTTGTCTCTGTCTGGCTGACATTTCCGTTTTCATCGTAGGCGTAGAGCACTTCTGTCTCATAGGCAGGGAGCCACTTCCCGTCCTGGTACTTCTTTGTCGTCATGTTTTCCTTTATGGTTCTTCCGAAATCATCCGCTTCATAGGTTGTGACTGTTTCGGATTTATTTTTCTCCCGGATGGTGGTACTTGTCTGCGATACTGTGTTTCCTTCGGCATCCGTGACGGTTTTCGTGATGGTTTCAGTTAAAACTGAGCCATTGAACTGGTCATAATAGTTGTCTACATCCACTTCCGGCTGATAGGCTGACGGGTCTAACTCCTTACTGTAACTGGTGGAAGTAGTCCGGGCCTCATCTTCTTCTCCAGTCACTTCGCTCTCACTCTTGGTAAAACTCCAGGAGGCACAGTGGGCGGTATCCAGCTCCCCGTTGCTGAAAGTTGCACTTCCAATCTCATTTCCCAAAGCATCATAGAAATACTTTGTGCCGCTCAGGATTTCTTTCCCTTTTCCGGTGATATAGAAGTTTGGCACGGTTTCTCCGTTTTCATTGATGATGAACCGCTTTTCATCCGGGGTAAAGGTGTAGGTTCTTTCCTCCAGCAGCCTGGCGGTTTCTTCTGCCTCCAGGTCTGTATCTTCCTCGATGCTGTCTCCTTCCTCACTGCCATAATCATAGGTGCTTTCTGTCCAGGTTCCGGCGGCCTCATCCTTACTTACGATTGTGTTGCCGAACCCGTCCTGGATGCTGATGCTGACACGGCCGTATTCATCCACCGTCATGGTCTTTAGGCCATCGGCGGATATATACTCTTTGTCCGTGGATTCATACTCGGTTCCCACGGCATTGACCGTTTCTGTCTCCTCCCCTGTCTCCGGGTCGTAGGATGTCTTTGTAATCAGGCCTGCCTCATCTGTATAAGACAGTTCATTGCCAAAGGAGTCATAGGTGACTTCTTCCTCCGTGTAGGTGCGGTTGTCCTGCGGACGTTTTGCGGAGATAAGGGTCACGGTGGTTTTGGTCTGCTGTCCCAGACTGTTGTAGGTATAGTCATTCTGTATGGCCTCTTTTTCCCCATCGGTGCTGTAGGAAGGGTAGACCTTCCCCTGGGTCTCGTTGCCCTTGCCATCGTATTGGAAATCGGTTTTAGAAATGGTCTTATAATCTCCGCCGTTTACACTTCTCTGCTCGTAAATGCTGGCATAGTCAATGCCATTGCTGGCAACGGTGCTGACTAACCGGTTCTTTGTATTCGCTGATGTATAGGATTCTTCTGTTACAAGGGTACACCGAGAATACGGAGTATCTTCCAAAGGATACCCTGCATTTGTTCCCTGATAAGTATAAGTAGTGGTATATAATGCCTGTTTCCCGCTGTTCTTTTTCAGATAGGCTCTTGGCGACTTTTCTGTTAATACATTCCGGTAGCTGTCATAGGTATAGCCCTGCTTTGTGGTGACAGCACTGCTTCCTTTTTTTCCATAGGCCTTATTGGTTTCCAGTGTCACAAGGGAACCCTGCCCGCTATTGTCATAGGTGTAAAAGGTCTCGTCTTTTTCTTTCCCGTAATCCACTTCCTCTGTCATCATCTTCTGGCTGTTATAGATATAGACGCTGACATTCTTTTTTGTGTTTTTCTTCAGGCGGAGGGTATCGGTATGAATGGCTTCTTTTTTGTAGGTGTAGTCTGACATTTTTCCATTGCTCTTGTATTTATTCGGGTTAAAGCTGCTGACCACCGCCACAGTGCTCAAGCCTGCCCTGCCGTACTGCCAGATTTCATTGCGGTTCTGCTCGAAGTCACAGAAGCGGAGCAGTTTGTTGTTCTGCTTTTGGAAGAAGTCATATTTCAGACCGTCGGATTTCTTCCCGGTCTTTTCATCCTCGCTGTATTCCCGGGTGACATAGTAGCCCTGTACCGTCACATCCCGTTCCTGGCCGGCGCTTTCATCCTTGGCTCCCCGGATTACACTGGCCCGGTATTCGTAATGCTGGATGCTGCCGTCTGCTGTCACCTTGTTTATAAGATAGTTCTCATTGGTGGACACACGCTGGGAGGCGATTCCATAGCCGGAGGTGCTCATAAGGCGCTCCACGATGCGGTAACCATAAGTCTCCTTCGAGCCGTCCACGGTGGCACTCTTTAATACCAGGCCATGGATGGTATCGGAGTTCAGAGGTGTGTAACTTCTTTCATCATAGGTATATTTAATGGTCTTTTTCGCCACTCCTCCGCTGACCTCGGTTCCCTCCACTGTGACAGATGCCAGGTGTTTCATCCTGTCGCCTTCTTCATAGTGGAATTTTATTACACGGCCCACGGAGTCTGTAATCTCTTTCAGGTAGATTTTATCGGTGTATGTATAGGTGATGGCATTGTCATGGGCGTCCTTTTGCAGCACCACAACGCCGTCCTTATTGAAGTAGGTGCGCAGTCCTGTCCTGTCACGGAGCAGGTATCTGCAGGGGATGCCGTCCACTTCTTTATCCCAGTCCTCCAGCTTTACATCTGTGTAGGAGTAGCCGGCAAGCCCCTGGATGGGATAGCACTTTTTGGCGGTATCGGCTGTGGTTTCGATTTCCATGGTGCCCCGGCTGCCAAAGTGGAGATAGGCCGGTCTGGCACTCCAGGAGTCCTCGTCCTCGTCCTGTATGGTAATGGTCTCTATCCAAGGCAGGTCGAATTTCCAGCCGCTGGCCAGGCCGTACACGTTAAAGTCCTCATTGCTGAGTATGATGGTGCGCTGGGTGTCTTCCTCTATATCGCCGTCATGGATGACTTTCCCCAGGGTATAAGAGCCCACCAGATCTTTCAGTGCCTTTTGGTGTTTGTTTAGGATAGCTGTATTGACATAGATGGTTTTTTTATCCCCGTCATGGGTCGTGTAATGTATTTCGACGGTGTTCTGGACCAGTTCATCCACAGCCTCCACGGTGGGGTTGCCGATGATAGCCTCGTTGCTGTCGTAGTAGCGGTTCAGTTCAAAGTCCATGCCGCCTGTCCCTTCCAGGGAAAGGTCGGTGCGGGTGAGTATCAGGTGGCCGTTGGTGGTGTCCACGCCGTCTGGTGCTTCTGCCTCCAGCGGAGAGCCGGCCAGTTTTTCGTTGTATACGCTCTTGAAGGTGTCCCCGTAAGCGGCCTCCAGTGCCGTGTCGTAGGTGTTGCCGGTGGCAAGGCTGGTGGTGCTATTTACAGACAGCGCTGCCACTGCCAGGACGGTGGCCGCTGTTCCTATCACCACTTGTTTTATTTTTCTCATGGACTTTGTATTTTTCATTACACTTCCCCCTTTATGATATGGTAGATTAGTATATTTTATCATTTTGGGGACGAATTATCAA
>JAFLTB010000106.1 GCA_022510605.1 Lachnospiraceae bacterium | reverse complement strand
CAATACATCTCTTTTCTGAATATGTCCTTTACGTGGCACGTTACTTCCCTCCTTAATAAATATTAATTCACAGGTACTCACGACTTGTGTCCGCACCAGCTTAAATCTTGCTTACTTTCCATATTCTTATAAAAATCATTTTCTCAAAAACATTTTTTACAAAATATATTATAAGACGCAAAAATTAATCCGGTACTTTTTTACATTAGCTTACTTTGCAGCTTTCGGTCTCTTGGCGCCGTACTTGGAACGGGCCTGCTTTCTGTCAGCAACACCTGCTGTATCCAGTGTACCACGGATAATGTGGTATCTGGTACCAGGAAGGTCCTTAACACGTCCACCACGAATCATGACAACGCTGTGCTCCTGAAGGTTGTGGCCTTCACCAGGAATATAACTTGTCACCTCAATACCGTTGGAAAGACGAACTCTGGCAATCTTACGAAGTGCTGAGTTAGGCTTCTTCGGTGTAGCAGTACGAACGACAGTACATACACCACGTTTCTGTGGAGAACTGGTATTAACCGATTTCTTCTTCAAAGAATTGTAGGATGACTGCAATGCTGGAGAATTGGATTTCTTCGCAACCGATTTTCTTCCCTGCTTCACTAATTGGTTAAAAGTTGGCATTAATTTTCACCTCCTGTTTTTTATTTTTCCCCCATTTCCCCTCTTATATCGCATGCTGTCGGGAAATAAGGACTTCGTGCCCCTCGTATACAAATCAAAAAACGGACATGCAGTATGCCCGTTTTTCGCTGTAAAGCGCACGAACGCATGCTAAATCATTATAGCGTGTGCACTTTCCTTTGTCAAGATAGATTTTTCGTTACAGACCCAGAAATTTTTTGTTATAAGCTCGGAAAATCAAAATTTTTCAAAATAGCCGGCAGGGGATTGCATTTTTCCATTGCCATTAATATCGGACTCTGGCGGATATATCCGGCCGCCTCCTGGAACCACCCCACCTCCTGGAACGTACCAATCACAAACAACGCCACCCATACAATCAGCATGCCGAACACAAAGCCAAGCAGCGCCCCTCCTATCCTGTTTACCTGCTTCACCACCGGTATATGGTCAATAATTTTCAACAGACTGCCCACAATCCCCAGGGCAATCCCTGTCACAACCAGCGCTGCCACAAAGGCCGCACCCTCCCGCACAACTACCTCCTCTGGTATCATCGGGAGAATCAGCGGCGCCAACACGGTTGCAATTACCAGCAAAAGCGCCAGACAGGCTATGGAGTATACCTTCAGCACAAGCCCCTTATATGCCCCCTCCAGTACGCAGGCCAGTACAATAACCGCCGCAATTATCTCAGCAATTCTCGCTTCCATTTCTTCACCTTCCCGATAACTTAATCTTTCGAATAAATGAAGCATCAATCATCGTGTAAATGCTTCCGTTTTCCGTAGGATAAACTGCCTCAATCTCACTGTCAAAATGACAGTCAAACTTATCATGTCCATTGATTCTCAGAATATTGCAATTATGGCTGGAGTGGAAAATAATTTCTCCCTTATAAATTTCCATATCGGAATACTCATAGGAAATTTCTTGGGACAATTCCTCTCTCCCCCGCAGGTTATAGACATACAGGTTCTGTTCCTCCCTGTCCTCACCGCTGGCCGTCACCACAGCTATGTACTCCTCGTTGCAGGCAATACTGCGGATTTCCCCGTCAAAGGTCTTTTCATACAAAATCTCCGGCTGTTTCATCCGTCCAAAGAGACTGAACCCCTTTTCATGAAACACTGCCACTGTGTCCTCCCCAATAAATTCAACAGAGGAAATCATGCTGTCGCCAAAGGACTTCCCGCCCACCAGCGTATTCTTATCCTGCCCCACTTCCGTAAAATTATAAAAACTGACTTTATTTTCCACGGTGTTACCGGACACCACCAGATACGAAGCCACCACGCTTTGCCCGTCCGGGGAAATATCAAAATCCAATGGGTAGCCTTCCTCACTGACATTGGTAGGAATTTCTACCAGCAGTTTTTCCGTCGTGCCATAGGGGTCATAAAGATTCAGCACGTTGGAATCGCTGTCCTCTAAAAGCACTGCCGCCACGCCCTGGCCTGACACCTTGGCACGGACAATCGGCAATGTGGTCTCCAGGCTTGTCCCCTCATCTTTTCCGCTATATACGTAAAACCGTTTCCCCTTCACATCGGCCGCCACCACAAAATTTCCGCAGGTATCCACCTGGGGCTGTTCCATTTCGTACCCACCATTCCACAGGCTTTTTCCCATGTTATCCATGGCACTGATACCACTGCGGCTGTATTTGAGAATATTTTTATTAAAATAAGTATAATGTACATTGTTGCTGTCGCTGCGCTCCACTTCGTTCTCCACCTGATAGTTTTCAAAACAGCGGTTGTTAAAATAATAGGAAAAAACAAAGAGTGCACCAAGGCCCACAACCACTACCAATGCCACCAGGGCAAACCGATACCGCATTTTCTTTTTCCCTTCCTCATCCAGACCAGAGCCTCTGCGAAGGAAAATCATTTCTGCCACAATACACCACCTCTTACAGGCGATTATACCATACCATGGATTTATTTGGCAACCGGACTTTCGCTCTGGTGTTTTTGTCATTTTTGAAAAATGGCAAGTGCCTTAACTGGCGGGAGTCATCCCCTGTCCGGAGGCTGAAGCCGGTGTGGCAGCCGCTGGCTCTGCCGCAGAACCCGATGAGGCTGCCGGCGAAGCAGTGACCCGGACCAGATTGCTTCCCATGGTTTCCACCATTGTGGTATTACTGTTATTCTGTTCTCCCAGTGCCAGTTCCTGAAGATTATGTACCTGCTCCTTTACCTGATTCATTGTATTCTGATTTTGCAGAACCGAAGCCCCCACCAAAACGGCAATCAGTGCCACAAATATCCCCAGCCCATATCCCAGGCGATTTTCTCTCCTCTGGCTCCGCTGCCTGTTTTTTTCCTTTTCCTCCATAATACCACGGATATTCCGGACAACCCGGTCATCTTCCTGCTCCACAATATGCACATGGCGATTGGCTTCCTTCTCCATATAGTTCAGCATTTCGGGATTTTTTTCATAATAAATATAATATCCCTTCTGCCGTTCAAACTGCCCGTTCCGGTAAAGAAAAAAACTGTCCTCATGATTTGTCTCTTCATATAAATAGAGCACCTTGTCCCGGTGTTGGAAATTCCGCTTGTGAATTTCCAACAGTTTTTCTGCATCCTTCACCAGAAACCCGCGGCAGGAATAATACCACCCGATAATTTCCAAATCCGTAAAGTTTTCTTTGATTTCCGTGTAAATCTGATTCCACATTGCCTGTGAAAACTCCGGCCCGCTGCGCCCGGCAAAGTTTGGAATTTCCACAATGCCTGAAATCTGATAGATTTTATCTCCATTGTATAAAAACGTATTTCCCAGAAGTACCGCACCTTTTTCCAGGCCTTTTCCCTGCTCGGAAAGTTTTTTGGCAAACCGGATGACATAATCTTCCATATAGATTCTGCCATGTCCGGGTATACTTCCGATTTGTCTGACGCTTTTTGGTTTATTCCACTGCATACAATCCTCCATTCTGCGCCGGAACTTTCGCTTTCCTGCTCCTTCGCACAAATTTCTTTCCTGCTACTATAGCACAAAAGAACTGCTGATTTTGTCGATTTTGCGGGGAGGATTTATTTTTTTCCTTTTTACCATTTCATTTGGATTAAAATGGGCATTTGGGACAATACTTTTTATAGATAAAAAATGAGAAAGGCTGATTATGTTATGATACAGTATTTTAATCCTGGTGAACGCCAGGCTCTTTTCGACTTTACCGGTTCTTTGCAGGAACTGTTGGCAAAACATCATTATACAACCCGGGAAATCGTCCTTATCTGCATCGGCTCCGACCGCGCTACTGGCGACTGTCTCGGCCCCATTGTAGGACATAAACTAGGAATTCACGAGCGGCATTTTGAAAAACAGGGCTTCCATCTCTATGGCACACTGGAAAAACCCATCCATGCCAAAAATCTGGAAGCCACCGTCAAATTCATTCAGTTATATCACCCAGACGCCCTGGTTATTGCCATTGACGCTTCTCTTGGCATCGCCGCCCATGTAGGCTATATCACACTGGGCGAGGGCTCTTTATGTCCCGGTGTGGGTGTGGACAAGGACCTGCCCTCGGTAGGCGATATTTTTATCACTGGCATCGTCAACCTCTCAGGCTTCGGGGGACAGATGCTATTGCAGACCACCCACTTAAATCTTGTGATGCAACTGGCAGACTTTATCGCCCTTGGTATCTACCGGTGCCTCCTGCGCTCAGAATTCCGTCCGGCCCTCCAGCGCGCGGAATAGAGTCATCTCATCTATAAATTCCAGCGCACCGCCCACCGGCACACCGCTGGCAATCCGGGTGACCTTAATTCCTGCCTGCTTCACGTATTTGCTAATCCAGAGAGCGGTAGCTTCTCCTTCCACCGTGGAGTTTGTGGCCACGATTACCTCCTGCACATCCTCCCGCTGAAGACGCTGCAGCAGTTCCTTCAGTTTCAGATTCTCCGGCTGGACGCCCACCATGGGATTGACCGCACCGTGCAGGACATGGTACACACCCTTATACTGCCCGGTTTTTTCATAAGCTGCCAAATCACTTGGCTCCTCCACCACCATAATAGTGGTGGAATCCCGTTTTTCATCACTGCAAATCGGACAGATTTCCTGATCCGTGAGGTTAAAGCAGGTACGGCAGAAACAGATTTTCTTCCGGGCAGTCAATAGATTGTCTGCCAACTGTTCCACCCGCTTCTCCGGCATGTTCAGAATATGAAATGCCAGACGCTGGGCCGACTTCGGGCCAATCCCGGGAAGCCCCGCCAGTTCCTCAATCAGATTGTTTATGGATTCACTATAGTAATTCATCAGAATGGGAAGCCTCCGCCCAGGTTAATTCCGCCGGTAAGCGCTTCCATGGATTTGGCGTTGTCCTCCTCCAGCTGGCGCAGTGCCTCATTGGTGGCCGCCACAATCAAATCCTCTAACATTTCAATGTCATCCGGGTCTACGACCTCCTCACTTAATTTTACCGAGAGCACTTCCTTTTTACCAGATACCCTTACGGTTACGGCACCGCCGCCTGCGGTGGCTTCATACTCCTTCTCTTCCATCTCCTTCTGGGTCTGCTCCATCTGGCGCTGCATCTTCTGCGCCTGCTTCATCAGATTGTTCATATTGCCC
>JAFLTB010000105.1 GCA_022510605.1 Lachnospiraceae bacterium | reverse complement strand
CCCCCCCCCCCCCCCCCCACTACTATAAAATCTGCTTAAGAAAGGAATGAAAGGCCACAGGGATGGCATACCGGCTTTGGAGTTCTTTCCGGTCTGCCCACACAAGCCCCGGCAGTATATCTTTTGTCTGCCCGGAGGACAGAACTACAACATATCCCTGCATATGCCATTCCACATGAGAAAAGACATGCTTTCCCTTTTCCAGTGGATAAATATCTTTCGCCTCCAGATGATTTTTTTCCAAATATGTCTTTACGCCGGACAGGGACAGATGTCCCTCCAGGGATGGAAATTCCCACATGCCGGCTAAAAGCCCCTTTTCCGGCCTCTGCCCCAGAGCCACGGCATTGTCCCGCAGAAATACCAGTATTGTCCGCTTCTCCAGCCGTCGGTTCTTTTTCTCCGGCTTCACCGGCAGTTCCCTCTGTCTGCCATGGAGCCTTCCCTGGCAGTCCCCGGCCAGCGGACACTGCTCACAGAGAGGCATACCGCCTGGAATACAGATTACCTCTCCCAGTTCCATCAGTGCCTGGTTAAAGTCACCGGGCCGGTCTTTCGGAATGACCGCCAGAATCGAGCGCTCCAGTTTACTCCGCACCGAAGCCCTGGAAATATCGTCATCACAGTCCAGATACCGCATAGCCACCCGGAGCACATTGCCATCCACTGCCGGAGCCGGAATCCCATAGGCAATGGAAGCAATGGCCCCCGCTGTATAGTTGCCGATACCCGGCAACTCTAACAGGAGATCATAATCCGCCGGCAGTTCTCCGCCATAACGCTCCACCACCAGTCTGGCGGCCTTCTGCAAATTTCTGGCCCGGTTGTAATATCCCAGACCCTCCCACAATTTTAACAGCTCCTCCTCCGGCACCCCGGCCAGGGCCTTCACATCGGGAAGCCGTCGCAGAAACCGCTCATAATAGGCCTTTGCCGCCTCAATACGGGTCTGCTGCAGCATAATCTCCGACAGCCAGACATGGTAAGGCGACGGCGCTTCCCGCCAGGGCATGCTCCGTTTGTTTTTTTCATACCATAAGCAAAGGGGCTCTGTCAGAGCCCCCAATTCATACATATCATTCATTGGTCTTTTCTCCGCTTCCCAGTTCAATATTGTCCCGGGATAATTCCACATACATCCGTATTTCCCCTGCATCCATATGGGTAAACTCCGCCAGCTCCTCTATGGTGGCAATCCGTCCATACTCCTCGGCCAACGTATGAGTGGCCTCCAGCAAAAGATTAATCCGTGCTAACAGGGAACTCTCACTGTCCCCGGAAGCCAGTTCATTGTCTACGATTTCAATGAGGTGGCTCCGCACGGCATGGTCAATAGCCTTTTTGTAATCTGCCACCTCTTTGTTGCCAAGAAGACCGTTCAGACAGGTTACCAGCTCCAGATTGCCCTCCTGAATCAAATCCTCCAGCGGCACACCCCGGCCCCGGTAGCGCCCTGCCAATGTGGTCACCCGTTTCAGATGGGCCTCAATGACTTTCGGGAGTACCTCTTCCTCCCCGGCACGCAGACGCTGGTACAGTTCTTCGATGTCCTCTTTTGTATACTCTGGCAGTTCCCGCAGTTCACGGCGGTAAACCCGGAGATATTTCGAATCTGCCGGAGACATTTTTTCCTCAGGTTCTGAAGAACCTGTTTTCGAGGAAAACCCCGGTATTTCAATCCGATGCTCAGACAGGTAGGCGTATACCAACTCCATCTGCTCCCTGCTCAAGGTCATGTCGCTGCAAAAATCATCAATTTCCTCTTTGGTCAGTACATTTTCTTTTGCCCTTCCAAAGTCAATCAGCTCTCCCATCTGACGTAAAAATTCTTTCTGGTCTTTCATGCAGAACCCTCTTTTCCCTGTGCCGGATCAGGAGCCCTTCACAGCGCTTTTATAAATTTCAATGACATCCTCTCTGGTGAGTTTTACATAATTTCCCTGTGTGTCACTGTTTCTGAAAAGTTTGTCAACCATACGCTCTATATCTTCTTTTTTTGCCCCGATTTCTTCAAAACTGCCAGGCATGCCAATGCTTTTTAAGAAGGCCTCAAAAGCCTCAATACCCTGCAGAGCCGTTGCCTCCGGATTGGTTTCATCCAGAGGAATTTCCCACACCCGGGTGGCAAAATCCACCAGTTTACCTGGATTTTTCTTTAACACATGCCGCATCCAGAGCGGAGCAACTACTGCCAGCCCGGCTCCATGGGTCACATCATATATGGCAGACAATTCATGCTCGATATTATGACTGGCCCAGTCCTGCTCTCTTCCCACGCCGCAGACGTTGTTGTGGGCTAACATCCCGGCCCACATCAGATTGGCCCGGGCTTCATAGTGGTTAGGATTTTCCAGAATCCGGGGAGTCTCGTAAATAACCGTTTTCAAAATCCCCTCACAGAGACGGTCGGTTATCTCCACCTCGCTGGTATTGGAAAAATACCGCTCGCATACATGAATCATAATATCCGTCGCCCCGGCCGCTGTCTGATACGGCGGAAGGGTACAGGTCAGTTCCGGATTCAGAATGGAAAATTTCGGGCGCAGAACATCGCCGCTCGCTCCTTTTTTTATCAGGGTTTTTTCATCGGTAATCACCGTGTTGGGGGAGCCTTCGCTGCCTGCTGCCGCAATGGTGAGAATGGTGCCTACCGGCAATGCCTTTTCAACGTCAGCCCTTCCATGATAGAAATCCAGGAAATCCCCATCGTAAACACTGCCTGCCGCAATGGCTTTTGCTGAATCAATGGCGCTTCCACCGCCTACTGCCAGAATGAAGTCCACACCCTCTTTCCGGCACAGTTCAATGCCCTGGTACACCAGACCGCTGCGGGGATTGGGCTTTACACCGCCCAGTTCCACATAAGGCACTCCCTCCTCATCCAGGCATCCGATGACCCGGTCATAGAGTCCGCTTTTCTTAATGGAACCACCGCCGTAGTGAATCAGTACCTTACTGCCGCCAAAACGGCGTATTAACTCTGCTACATGAAGTTCCGCTTCCCGCCCAAAATCAAAAAATGTAGGGGAATAAAATGTAAAATTATCCATTCTTGCCTCTCCTTCCTGGCACGATGGTGCCATGGTGCCGGCACGGCGGTGCCGTCGTTCTAACCCTCTATTCCATTATGTATCGCTCATTACAGCAGATACAAATTACGTTTCTCCGCTTCCTGCACAACTTCCTCCGGCCACAGGGAGGCCTGTACCTCACCGATATGGGCTTTTCTCAAGAAGAACATACAGATACGGGACTGGCCGATGCCGCCGCCGATGGTGTAGGGCAGCTTTTTCTCCAGAATTTCTTTCTGGAACGGAAGCTTCTCCCGCTCCGGACAGCCGGCTTTTACCAACTGCTCCCGCAAAGCCGTCTCATCCACACGAATCCCCATGGAGGAAAGCTCCAGGGCCACATCCAGTACCGGATAATATATAATAATGTCACCGTTTAGCGACCAGTCATCATAATCCGGCGCCCGGCCGTCGTGAGGCTCTCCGGAGGCCAGTTTGTCTCCAATCTGCATAAGGAAAATGGCTCCATGCTCCTTCACGGCCAGATATTCCCGCTCCTTTGGGGTTTTATCCGGGTATTTATCTTCCAGTTCCTGGGTAGTAACAAAGATAATGTCCTGTGGAAGAATTTTCTCAATATAGTCATATTCAATGGCCATATAGTCTTCGGTTTCCTGCAGGGAACGATAGACCTTTTGCACAATCTCTTTCAGGGTATCGGTGTTTCTCTCTTCCTTATCAATAATCCGCTCCCAATCCCACTGGTCCACAAAAATGGAGTGAAGATTGTCGGTGTCCTCATCCCGGCGGATGGCATTCATATCGGTATACAGGCCCTCTCCGTGAGAAAATCCATAGCGTTTCAGTGCGTGGCGTTTCCATTTCGCCAGAGAGTGGACAATTTCCACCGGACGGTCTCCCTGTTCCCGAACACCGAAACTCACCGGCCTCTCCACACCATTTAAGTTGTCGTTCAAACCGGATTCCGGCGTCACAAAAAGCGGGGCCGATACCCGGGTTAAATTCAGATTTACCGCCAATGCCCGTTCAAAGAAGTCCTTTACTTCCTTTATGGCCGCCTCCGTCTCCCGGATGTCCAGATCCGACTGATAATTTTCTGGTACAATTAAATTCATATTATCCTCCAATCTGAAGCGTCATTGCTCCTCTATAATTTGTAGTTTTTCTATAATTCGCAGTTATTCACCGTCCGTGGGAATGGAATGACATCACGGATGTTCTGCATCCCTGTCAGATACATGACACACCGCTCAAAGCCCAGACCAAATCCCGCATGACGGGCTGTTCCATAGCGGCGCAAATCCAGATAAAACTCATAATCTTCTTTATCCAGACCACACTCCTCCATCCGTTTTACCAGCGTGTCATAGTCGTCCTCACGCTGGCTTCCCCCGATAATCTCGCCGATACCAGGCACCAGACAGTCCATGGCCGCCACCGTCTTGCCGTCCTCGTTCATCTTCATATAAAAAGCCTTGATTTCTTTTGGATAATCGGTGACAAACACCGGACGTTTGAAGATTTCCTCCGTCAGGCATCTCTCATGCTCGGTCTGTAAATCCGCCCCCCAGGAAACCTTGTATTCAAATTTATCGTTGTGCTTCTCTAACAGTTCTATGGCCTCAGTGTAAGTCACATGAGCAAAATCGGAATTTACCACATGCTCTAACCGCTCAATCAATCCTTTATCCACAAACTGGTTGAAAAAGGCCATTTCCTCTGGAGCATTTTCCAATACATAGGAAATCACAAATTTCAGCATGCTCTCCGCTAACATCATATCATCCTGCAAATCCGCAAAGGCAATCTCCGGCTCAATCATCCAGAATTCTGCCGCATGGCGGGTGGTATTGGAATTTTCTGCCCGAAAGGTGGGCCCAAAGGTATAGATGTTGCGAAACGCCATGGCGTAGGTTTCCCCATTTAACTGACCGCTGACAGTCAGGTTAGTCTCCTTGTTGAAAAAGTCTTTGGAGTAGTCTACCTGTCCCTCCTCTGTCCTTGGCAGATTTTCCATATCCAGCGTAGTCACCCGAAACATCTCGCCTGCCCCCTCGCAGTCACTTCCGGTAATCAGCGGGGTGTGAACATAGACAAATTCTCTCTCCTGGAAAAATTTGTGGATTGCGTAGGCAATCAGCGAGCGCACACGGAACACCGCCTGAAAGGTATTGGTTCTGGGACGCAGATGAGAAATGCTTCGCAGATATTCAAATGAATGCCGTTTTTTCTGCAGCGGATAATCCGGAGCCGATTCCCCTTCTATTTCCACGCTGTCTGCCTGAATCTCAAAGGGCTGTCTGGCCTCCGGCGTCGGAACCAGCCGTCCGGTGACAATCACTGCCGCCCCTACGTTCAGCTTGGAAATCTCTGTAAAATTCGCTAGTTTGTCGGCGTATACCACCTGTAACGGCTCAAAAAAAGTACCGTCGTTTATCACCAGAAAGCCAAAGGTTTTTGACCCACGAACACTTCTGACCCAGCCCCCGGCAGTTATGGTCTGGTTAAGATATGCTTCTTGGTCGCGGAATATGCTCCGCACACTTGTCAGTTCCATAGTATTCTCCATTCCATTTTGTATTTCATTTTCGGATTCCCCGTATCAATAACATTTTTATTATATAATAGGCAAAAAAAAGGGTCAAGCCCAAATCCACCGTGATGGCGGTTAAAAGCATGACTCCATGGAAATTTTTCTACAAAAAAGCGCGAGACGGGACTCGAACCCGCGGCCCCGACCTTGGCAAGGTCGTGCTCTA
>JAFLTB010000104.1 GCA_022510605.1 Lachnospiraceae bacterium | reverse complement strand
TTGGAAAACGATTTTTCCATGTGCGCTTCCTGGGCATATTGACATTGCCGCTTCCCGCGGCAAGTCCTTTTTACGCTATCATGAAGTGACTTGTAGTAAAACTCAAAACCTCCCGAATATCCCAAAATGGTTGACGATTGAAAAAATATGTGTTACGATTCCATTATAGTTACAAATTAAACGCTGGAAGAGGCGAAAGGAAAGAGCTCATGACCGTATTAGAAGTGATTCAGGAGTTTGCCAAGGCAGACGACAAGTGTAGAAAGCATGCGGATTATATTGTGAAGCAGAATCCCATGCAGTACGAGAAGGAATATGGGGCAGATTTGCTTCACTGGACAGATGAAAATTTGTTAGATTATCTGATTCACAAGCTGGGTTTTTACAAAATGTTTTCTCTGGGCAATGTAGTAAGCCGCTACAATGCCTTTTACCAGTATTGTGTGGATCGGGGATACATCTCCCAAAATCCCATAGCACAGAGCAAGTGCTTTACTTCTTTGTATCTGATGAATGAAATTATTGAAGCTGACAATGTTCCCTATTATACAAGGGATGATATTCGTGGGAAATGTATGGGACAGAAAGAAAATGCGCCGTATTTTCTTGCCATTACCCTGTCAGTCTATGAAGGGATTAAGGATTACAAAACCCTTTCCCAGATGAAATATGCAGATATTGATTTTGGCACGGGGACAGTGCGGGGGAAGCCCGGTCTTTGTCTCTCGGAGGAACTGCGGGACAATTATCGAAAACTGCATGAAATGGAGTTTTATCAGGCGGGAAAACGTCGGCAGTATTTTGACGATTCCGAAGGCTGGCTGATTCGCCGGATGATTGCCAACGGAAAAGAAAAGTCGGAAAATCGGAATGCTATGCGTACCATTTCCAATGCTATACAGAAAATCGGACTGGAGCAGGTGGCCCTGTATGATTCGGGGCTGATAAACCGTCTCTGTGAACGGCTGGGACAAGAGAAGCTGCTGACTCATATGCTGTACTCTGATGAGATAAGCAAAAGCGAGAAGATAGCAAACAATCGGGAAATGAAACAGATTTTTGAGGAGATGGGGGTGGAAACCACCGTGAAAAATTTTATGTATGATTACCGGGTCTATGCATTGTGCCTAAAATACGGAATATTTGGGGAAAAACAGGAACAGTGAGTATAGAAAGTTGAATCATGGCGGTTCATTACTCATTGACAGCGCCATCAAAAAGGATTATAATGATACCAGAAAGGGGGAACAAACGTTCGGGAAAGGAGCGGCGAGGATTGGATTTCAGAACAGCGATTATGGAAAATGCCGGGCGGGATATCTATGTAGGAATGGAATATCCGTCTGGAAACCGACAGGAATATATTTGCAAAAGGTATCGTGTGATGGGATCTTCCCAGGGGCTGAATCAGGTAGTTCTTTGTCCGGGAGACAGCCGGCTCCCAGCGCTCGAAATCTGCCTGGAGGCATCCCTGAAAAGATATCGTCCCCGTCTGCTTCTGGTGGATATTGAGGCAGAGTGGGGAGAAATGCAGTATCATATTTACATCGGAGATGATATAAACCGGGATATTGAGAAACGTTTTCGGCAGCAGACCGGACAAAATTCTATTCCGGAGTGAAACAAAAGGAGAAAATATGTAAAAAATAGCAAATATCTCTAGTGAATCTGCACAATTACCCTCTGGCCCTCTATTGTGATTTTTCACAAATATTCTACAGTTAGAGAAAAAACCCTACAAAAATTCTAAAAAAGTGGTATACTAGTAATAAATTACATGGAAAGGAAGGATTGACGTGTTTGAGGTAGGAGATTATGTGGTACATGGCAACAATGGTGTGTGTAAGGTAGAAGCGGTACAGACCATGGATGGAATTGGCGCAGATAAGAAACGTGTTTATTATACACTGGTTCCGCTCTACACATCCGGCAGCAAGCTGTTTGTTCCCACGGACAGTACAAAAGTTGTAACACGCTCCGTAATGACAAAGAAGGAAGCGAAAAAACTGTTAGAAGAATGGAATGAAATTGAAACCCTGTGGATAGAGAACGATAAAAAACGGGAAGAGATTTACAAAGAAGCACTTCGATCCTGTGACTGCCGCCAGTGGGTAAAGCTGATTAAGACATCCTATCAGAGAAACCAGTCCCGGATGGAAAAAGGAAAAAAGGCCACTACCAGTGACGAGAGATATCTGCATATGGCAGAGGAAAATTTATTTGGAGAGCTGGCAATTCCGCTGCAGATGACACGGGGCGAGGCGGAAGATTATTTTATTGCACAGGTGAAAATGGGATAAGTTTTTGAATTTTGATGATATGGCTGTCGCATAAGGCGGTCTTTAAAAGCAAGAGATACCATCCAATCGATTGGAATCGGAAACAACGAGGCAGCGTCTCGCGTTTAGCATTCTCACTGATTGAATGGTATCTCCTGTTTTTTGAGTCAAAGGTTTTGGCAATATCACCGGCTTCTTGCAAAGCCGAAGACTTTTGCAATACCAGGGGTTTTTTACTCTGACAGCAGTTTTTCAATTAATTCCTTTACTGTCGGGATAACATTTTCCAATGATACCTTTTCCTGCACGGATTTATCCCTGGTTACCAGTTCCACCACGGATTCGCCCATGTTTCGAGGGCTGACAATGAGGCGGATTGGCACGCCAAGCAGGTCTGCGTCAGAGAACATAACGCCCGGACGGGCTTTACGGTCGTCATAGATAACCTCAATGTGTTGTTTCTGCAGTTCCTCATACAGGCTGTCTGCATAGGATTTGGCCTGGGCATCGTCTGAACGGAGGCAGCATAAATGTACCTGCCATGGAGCGATGGACATAGGCCAGATAGGGCCGTATTCATCGTGATGTGCCTCGCAGACGGAAGCCGCCAGACGCCCTACGCCGATACCGTAGCATCCCATAATCGGGTAGTGGGAATTGCCTTCCGCATCCAGATACTGCATATTCATGGTTTTTGTGTATTTTGTTCCCAATTGGAAAATATTGCCCACTTCAATACCACGGGAGATGGCAATGGTTTTTTTGCCACATTTAGGGCAGATACCGCCCTCCACAATTTTTGCCAAATCCACATACTGAGCCTGTGGTACATCCCGTTCCATGCACAGACCCGTGTAGTGATATTCCTCTTCATTGGCTCCACAGGAAAGATTGTTCGTGCCCTGGAGGGAGGTGTCATAGATTACCGTATATTTTCCATTTACGGAGAGGTTCACTGGTCCGATATAGCCGGCGTTCAACCCGCAGTCTTCTGTAATAACAGCCGGATGGACGGCCTCGCCCAGATAGTTTGTCAGCTTGGTTTCATTTACATCCAGGTCTCCACGGATAAAGACTACCACAAAGGAATCGTCGCTGTTTCTCTGGTATACAACGGCCTTGCAGGATTTTTCCAGTGGAGATTTCAGGAAATCGCAGATTTCCTCAATGGTATGAATGTTCGGAGTATGCACCTTTGTCAACGCATCGTCCGTGTCGTCTTTCTGATTTTCAATAATGCTTTCGGCGGCCTCCATATTAGCCCGGTAGTCACATTCACTGCAAATAGCAATGGAATCCTCTCCAGCCGGGGTTAAAAGCATGTATTCGTGGGACAGGCTCCCGCCCATCATGCCGGAGTCAGAGGTTACGGTGACAACCTCCGGGATACCTGCCCGGGCAAAAATACGGTTGTAGGCATCGTAGCACACTTGATAATACCGTTCCAAATCCTCCTGGGAGGTATGGAAGGAGTAGGCATCCTTCATGGTAAATTCCCGAACCCGGATTAAGCCGGCCCGTGGTCTTGCCTCATCCCGGAATTTTGTCTGAATCTGATATATCATAAATGGATAATTATTGTAACTTTTCGCATAATCCCGAACCAGCTGGACAGCGGCCTCCTCATGGGTCATGCCAAGAAGCATCCGGGCATTGTTGCGGTCGCTGAACCGGAGAAGTTCACTTCCCACACTTTCATACCGGCCGGACTCATCCCAGAGAGTGGCGGGGAGAACAACGGGGAAAAGCACCTCCTGGCCGTCAATGGCATCCATTTCTTCACGGATGATGGCTTCAATTTTTCGGCAAATGCGCTTTAGAGGCATATACTGGGAATACAGTCCCTTTGCCACATCTTTCATGTAACCGCCGCGCATCATCAGAGTGTGACTCTCAATTACGCAGTCGGTAGGCTTTTCTTTAAAGCGCTCTCCAACCAGTCTGTCAAGTTTCATAATGTCCTCCAATCTGTGGTATCCTGTCAATATGTGGGTACACCACACTGTTGAAAATAAAATTTGGAATAGAAAAATTTCCTATTTTTTTATAGTAATGGATTTAGAGGAGATTGTCAACTAATGGACATAAAGAAGATAACATGATATACTGTCGAAAGAATCAGGAGGAATTATCATGAAATACAAAGCGGTAATTTTTGATTTGGATGGAACGTTGTTAAATACCCTGGAGGATTTAGCCGATGCGGTGAATGCCGCTCTGACGAAAAACGGAATGCCTGCGCGTGGAATCGGGGAGGTTCGGGAGTTTGTGGGCAACGGCATTGGCCGGCTGATCGAGAGGGCGGTGCCAGAGGGGACTGCTCCTGCTGTCAGAGAACAGGTGCTACAGGAGTTTCGTGTGCATTACAAAGAGCACTGCCGTGACAAGACGGCTCCCTATTCCGCTATTCTGGAAATGCTTGACCGGCTGCATCAGGCGGGGCTTAAAATGGCAGTTGTATCCAACAAGGCCGAGTTTGCCGTAAAGGAGCTGGTTCCGGTATATTTTGGAGACAGGATTATGTCTGTCAGGGGAGAAAATGAAGCAGCCGGGATTCAGAAGAAACCGGCCCCGGATATGGTATACATGGCGTTAAAGGAGTGCGGCTGTCCACCGGAAAAGGCGGTATATGTGGGGGATTCTGAGGTGGATTTGAAAACGGCCGCAAATGTCGGGCTCGACTGCATCAGTGTGACCTGGGGATTTCGCCAGCGGGAATGGTTAATTCAGCATGGCGCCAGGATTCTGGCAGAAAGCCCGGAAGAACTTTGTAATAAAATTATGGAATGAAGCAGGAGAAAGGAGTGGAAAAATGATTTGTCCAAAGTGTGGAAGCAATCATGTGCTGACAGAGGAAATAAGTGAGACCGTGACGAAGGAGAAAGTCAAAGGGTATGGCTGTATCAAGGGATGCCTGGGATTCCTGATTTTCAGTGTTCCAGGAATTTTGTGCGGACTGTGCGGTGCGGGAAAGGGAAAGAGTAAATCGAAGACAAAAACAAAGGTGGTACATATATGTCAGGACTGCGGCAGGCAATTTTAGAACAGATACGAATTATTGGCAATCACAGCGGATGCCACCAGATGCCGGAGCGGAGTTTTTTTTATAAAGGGAAGCAGTTCCCGGTATGTGCCCGGTGCACCGGTGTATTCGTAGGTCAGATTCTGGCGGTACTGGGGCTTTTTCGTAAAAAAAGGCATTCGCCGCCTCTCTATGCGCTACTTTTGATGGCCTGGATGGGGGCTGACTGGGGCATACAGGAGGCAGGAGTGAAGGACTCAACGAATCCCCGGCGGTTTGTCACAGGAATTGCTGGCGGATACGGACTGTTCAGCCTGTATTTCTGGATGATTCGTTCGCTGTTTCGGAAAAAAGGAATATTACAGAAAAAGAATATATCAAAAAATTAATATGGTAATAATTTTCATAAAACTGGTCACACTAGCATTGTAAGTATACCGATGCTTGAGTTTCCGAATGTGGGTGGAAAAAGCACCTACGGTGCTTAACCGACACAAATATGTGTGTTTGCAAACTTGTTTG
>JAFLTB010000103.1 GCA_022510605.1 Lachnospiraceae bacterium | reverse complement strand
ACCCGCGGCCCCGACCTTGGCAAGGTCGTGCTCTACCAACTGAGCCACTCGCGCAACAAATATTCTGTGCTGGTAATTACCAAACACAAGTGATATTATACTGAAATTTCAGCTCCATGTCAAGCACTCTGTCTATATTTTTTGCAGTTCCTGGTACAGCCGGTGAACCGGCAGTCCAACTACATTATAAAAATCTCCCTCAATTCCTGCAATGAATTTCCCGAAAATCCCCTGAATCCCATAGGCCCCCGCCTTATCATAGGGCTCATCGGTGTCAATATATTTCTGGACTTCTGCTTCGGTCATGGCCGCTACATGTACTTTCGTGCCCTCGGAAAAAGTATGACTCTGCTGGTGAACTCCCTCCTTAACCAGAAGGGTCACTCCGGTATATACCATGTGACTTTGCCCCTGAAGGGAAGTAATCATCTCTTCTGCTTCGGCTCTGTCTTTTGGTTTGCCAAGAATTTTATTCTGAAATGCTACTACCGTATCGGCTCCGATGACAATACCTTCGGATATTTTCTCTGCCACCGCCTCCGCCTTCTGCCGGGAAAGTTCCTCCGTCACCGCCGCCGGGTCCGTGCTGGTTATTATTTCCTCTGCCTCCGATACCTGAATCTCAAAGGGAAGTCCCAGCATTTCCATCAGTTCCCGTCGTCTGGGGGACTGGGAAGCTAAAATAATCTTTTTCATGGTTTTCCTCCTTGCTCCGCAATGCGCCGTGCAATTCATACGGGCATTCGCCCCGCACAGCTTCTGCTTCGCAATGTGCCGTGCCATTCGAAAATCAGAGATTTTCTCATTCGGGCATTCGCCCTATACAAAAAAGCGCAACAGACTGCACGAATGGAACCATTCGCAGTCTGATTGCACTTTTTTCTGCACGGCTCATTGCTTACGAAAAGTATCGAACGCCACTCAGGAAGATTTTCTGGTTCTGGTCGCCGTAAATATTCATGGCAACACCCTGGCCACGGCGCTCGGAATGGGCCATCTTGCCCAACACACGGCCATCTGGACTGGTAATACCTTCAATGGCATAGTAAGAGCCATTCGGATTGAAATCCTCGTCCATGGTAGGATTGCCCTCCAAATCCACATACTGGGTAGCCACCTGGCCATTTTCAAACAATTTTCTGAGCCACTCCTCATCTGCCACAAAGCGTCCCTCACCATGGGAAGCCGGAATAGCATAGACTCCACCCAATTCTGCCTCCTGCAGCCACGGGGATTTGTTGGTTACTACCTTCGTGTATACTGACTTGGAAATATGGCGTCCGATGCTGTTAGTGGTCAGCGTCGGCGAGTTTTCCTGCTGGGTCGTAATTTTTCCATAGGGAACCAGTCCCAGTTTTACCAGTGCCTGGAAACCGTTGCATATTCCCAGAATCAGGCCATCCCGCTCCTCTAACAGCTGATGTACCGCCTCTTGTATTCTTTCATTGCGGAACACCGAGGTGATAAACTTAGCAGAGCCATCCGGCTCATCGCCGGCGCTGAATCCTCCGGAAAACATCAGAATCTGGGACTGATGAATGGCCTTTTCAAAAGCTTCCACACTGTCGGTAATATTCTGCTCTGTCATATTCTTAAAGACAAGGCTCATTGTTTCCGCTCCGGCTTCCTCATAGGCGCGGATGGTATCATATTCACAGTTTGTACCCGGGAATACCGGGATAAATACCTTCGGTTTTGCCACCTTGTGTTTGCATACATAAATCTCTTTCGCCTGATACAGGCCGGTGTCAATTTTCTTATCCTCTACACCGGACCGGGTCGGGAATACTTTTTCCAGCGTACCTGTCCAGGTATCTAAGGCTTCCTCCATGGAAATTCTTTCCTCTCCATAGACAAAGACAGCTTCTTCTGTTACTGTACCGAACCGGTCAAAGACAACACCTGCTGCCTCTAATTTTGCCAAATCAGCCTCTGCCACCTCGGCTATAATTTCACCATAGGCCGGCTTGAAATAATACTCCTTCGCCTGGTCACTGCAAAATTCTACGCCCAGTTTGTTACCAAAGGCCATCTTGGCTGCTGCCTCGGCTGCACCATTTCCTTCCGGTGCATGGGCTGCCACAATCACACCCTGGCGCATCAGAGACGTAATCTTTCTGTACTGCTCCATAACATATGGATAATCCGGCAAATCATACTCATCCCTCCGAATAGGGAATTTCACCAGCACATCTCCGGCTTTTTTCAATTCATTCGTTACCACATCGGATAATTTTGCCACATCTACGGCAAAGGAGCACAGGGTCGGAGGCACGTCAATCATATTAAAGGTGCCGGACATACTGTCCTTGCCGCCAATGGAAGGAAGTCCCAGCTTTATCTGGGCATCGTAGGCTCCCAAAAGAGCCGCCATCGGCTCGCCCCAGCGCCTTGGGTCCTCAGTCATACGCTTAAAATACTCCTGGAAAGTAAAACGGATTTTGCTGAAATCACCACCAGCCGCTACAATCTTAGCCACTGAGGTTAACACCGCATACTCTGCCCCATGATAGGGACTCCAGTTCATAAGATACGGATCCATGCCATAGCTCATCATGGTTACCGTGTCGCAGGTACCTTCCAGTACCGGCAGCTTTGCAATCATAGTCTGCACGGGAGTCAGTTGATACCGGCCGCCATAGGGCATTGTCACCGTAGCGGCACCGATGGAACTGTCAAACATTTCCACCAGGCCCTTTTTCGAGCAGACATTCAAACTCTGCAATTTAGTTAATAAGGATTCCCGGAAACTGATTACCCTTCCGGCCTGATCCAGATGACTCCATCTCCGTTCTGGCATGTCAACTATCACATCGGTCTCCTGATGGGCACCATTGGTATCCAAAAAGGCTCTGGAAATATTTACAATTTCCTTTCCTCTCCATTTCAATACAAGCCGTGGAGATTCTGTCACTACGGCCACGCACACAGCCTCCAGGTTTTCTTCCTCTGCATAGGCTAACATCTTATCTGCGTCCTTCGGATCCACCACAATAGCCATACGCTCCTGGGACTCCGAAATGGCCAGCTCTGTTCCATCCAGTCCCGCATATTTCTTCGGCACCTTGTCAAGGTCTACTGTCAGGCCGTCTGCCAACTCGCCAATGGCTACCGATACACCACCAGCACCAAAGTCATTACACTTCTTAATCAGCCGGCTGACTTCCTCTCTCCGGAACAGGCGCTGAATCTTTCGCTCTGTCGGAGCATTTCCCTTTTGCACCTCCGCTCCACAGGTATCAATGGAAGCTGTATTGTGGGCTTTGGAGGAACCAGTGGCACCGCCACATCCATCCCGGCCGGTACGGCCTCCCAAAAGTATAATCACATCCCCCGGCTCAGAAGTCTCCCGGATTACATTCTTCCTTGGTGCGGCTCCCATCACAGCGCCAATTTCCAGACGCTTTGCCACATAATTCGGATGGTATATCTCATCTACCAGTCCTGTAGCAAGACCAATCTGATTGCCATAGGAACTGTAGCCCTGGGCTGCCCCAGTAACAATCTTTCTCTGTGCCAGTTTGCCCTTCAGTGTCTCCTTCAGAGACTTTGTCGGGTCAGCGGCACCGGTGACACGCATGGCCTGATATACATAACCACGGCCGGAAAGCGGGTCTCTTATGGCACCGCCAAGACAGGTGGCCGCTCCACCGAAAGGCTCAATCTCCGTTGGATGGTTGTGGGTTTCATTTTTGAAAAACACCAGCCACTCCTCTGTTTCCGGCCCGTTTCCACGGTCAATCTCCACCGGCACCACAATGGAACAGGCATTGATTTCCTCGGACACTTCCATGTCCTCTAATTTTCCCTCGGCCCTCAGTTTCTTCATGGCCAGCAGAGCAATGTCCATCAGCGAAACAAACTTATCTTTTCTTCCCTTATATATTTCCTCATGGGCTTTTTTGTAAGCCTCAAAAGTCTCCTGAAGCGGTTTTTTATAGTCCCCTTCCTCAAAAATCACATTCTTTAATTCTGTCAGGAAGGTAGTGTGGCGGCAGTGGTCGGACCAGTAGGTATCCAGTACACGGATTTCTGTCATGGATGGATCCCTGTGCTCCTCGCCATGAAAATAATTCTGAATATGAAGAAAATCCTTAAAGGTCATGGCCAGACCCAGCGAATCATATAAAGATTTCAATTCCGTCTCCGGCATATTCTGGAAGCCCTCTAAAATTGCCACATCTGCCGGCTCCTCAAACTGTGATACCAGTGTTTCCGGCACTTCTTCGTCCGTCTCTCTGGAGTCCACCGGATTGATACAATAGGCTTTAATTCGCTGAAACTCCTCATCGGAAATATGACCCGTCAGAACATAGGTGGTGGCCGAGCGGATAATCGGCTCCTCCTTTTCATTCAGCAGTTTCACACACTGCTCTGCAGAATCGGCCCGCTGGTCAAATTGTCCCGGAAGGTACTCCACGGAAAATACCCGGTCCCCGGAGTCCTTTTCAAAACCGCCCTCATACACATTATCCACCGGCGGCTCGGAAAACACTGTCACCAGGGCTTTCTGATAGGTGTCCTCTGTTAAGGCCTCCACATCATACCGAATCAATACCCGGACGCTTTCCAGTCCCTGGATATTCAGATATTCACGAATCTCCTGTTTCAGTTCTTTTGCCCGCACGGCATAGGGCGCTTTCTTTTCCACATAAATCCTCTTTACATTTGCCATGATTTCCTCCATTCATGAAACCTTCCATCGTTGTCGTATCACATCAATTGTCTGTGTCACTGGTCAGATAGCCAATCGTGACTCTCTGTCTCCAATAACTCTGAACCTCTGTGGTATAATTCGGCTTAATTGTATTTTTATATGCTGTGTCAAACTGGCTCTCCTGTTCCTCCGATATAATCTGGTTGCACTGGGTGTCATAGGCCTCCGTATCATTATTGTTTACCATTTTGAACACATAGAAGGCATCATCGGTTTCGATGACATCCGACACCTCGCCGTTTTTCATGGCCTTTACTTTCTTACGTGTAGAAGCATCCAACGAATCTGTATCCGTCTCCAGCAAATCCAGGGTAGTATAGCGGATACCCGTAGCGTCATCGGTGTTATCATTATCCGAATCCGTAATAATGTCTTTGCTGAAATCCTCTGCTGCTGCGGCTTTTTTTTGCAAGGCCTCCATATCACCTTTCGCCTTTTCAATCAAAGCAGAATCTTTATTCTTGGTGTTATTGTCGGTATCCGTCTCCGTTTTGGACCAGGTATAGTATTGCAGGGTATACTGGCGATAATCTTTTTTGCTCACCGTCTTTTTCAAGGCTTCCTCGTCAATATTCAGACCGGCAATGACCTGGCTTTTGTATTTATCTGCCAGAGCCTGTTTTTCCAGAACAGTATAGATGGTAGCCTCATCCAGACCGGCAATTCGCTTCTGGCTGTCTGTCAGGTTTTCTCTGGCGCTTGCCGCATTTTCCTGAATCTGCTTGGTCTCCTCGTCCGTCAGGGACAGTCCCGCCTTCAATGCTTCCATATACAGGATTTCCCTCTGTTTCAAAGTATCCATAATCTGCTTCTTGGCCGCTGAGGCACCATTTCTCCCAGCACTGTCCACATTTTCTGCTGTCCAGAAACTGCCGCCATATATCTGCTCATAAATACCGTTGTTATACTGTGACTCTGTCGTGTAAATATCATACATGGCATCCGTATAATATAAGACATTGGTAACCGCTGACTGGGAACTGTCCAGACCTTCCACCGTCAAAATCTCCCGGGGACGCAGTTGAATATAACAGATACCGGCACCAAGTACCAGAATCAGCAAAATTCCGATAATCAGCAGAACTTTATTTTTCTGGGAAACAGCCGGCTGATTCTTCTTTCCCGGTGTTCTCTCTCCTAACCCTTGATTTTTCATGATTTTCTTTGCACTGTTCATTTTCTTCCTCCATAAAATAAAACTTTCAATCAAACACGTATGTATTCTATCACAAAAAACATTTCCCCGCAATATAAAAAAAACGGTGACTGAAAAGAGAATCTTCATTTCATGCACCGTTCCTAAAAATGCAGGAAAAGGGACTTGAACCCTCATGGTATTGCTACCACACGGACCTGAACCGTGCGCG
>JAFLTB010000102.1 GCA_022510605.1 Lachnospiraceae bacterium | reverse complement strand
CTCAGCTGGATAGAGCAACGGCCTTCTAAGCCGTGGGTCGGGGGTTCGAATCCCTCCTGACACGTTTGTAGGAAAAGCCTTATAACCGGCCTATCCTCTATGGTGGGTATAGCGCAGTTGGTTAGCGCGTCAGATTGTGGCTCTGAAGGCCGTGGGTTCGAATCCCATTACCCACCCTTCCCCTTCAGGGGATGTTGGGCTATCGCCAAGGGGTAAGGCATAGGACTTTGACTCCTACATTCGCTGGTTCGAATCCAGCTAGCCCAGTACAGAAAGCGGTGCGATATTTCGCCACCGCTTTTTTGATGTTATTGAATCTTGCGAAAATTTACCATTTGTGCTATGCTATAAACGATAAGCCGAATGGCCAGTCTGTTTAATAACAGTAAAAATTATAAAGGATTACGGAGGAAATGATTATGTTAGTTTCAGCGGAAGAAATGCTCACCAAAGCAAAAGCCGGCAAATACGCAGTCGGTCAGTTTAATATTAACAATCTGGAGTGGACCAAAGCGATTTTGCTTACAGCGCAGGAGTTAAAGTCACCTGTGATTCTCGGCGTGTCTGAAGGCGCCGGTAAATACATGTGCGGTTATAAAACCGTTGTGGGAATGGTAAATGGAATGTTAGAGGAGTTGAAAATCACCGTTCCTGTTGCCCTTCATCTTGACCACGGCAGCTACGATGGTGCTAAGGCCTGTATTGAGGCAGGTTTTTCCTCTATTATGTTTGACGGCTCTCACTATCCGATTGAAGAAAATGTGGCAAAGACCAAAGAACTGGTAGCCATTTGTAAGGAAAAGGGCATGTCCATCGAAGCGGAAGTAGGTTCCATTGGCGGCGAAGAAGACGGTGTTGTAGGAGCCGGTGAGTGTGCAGACCCGGATGAGTGCAAAATGATTGCAGACCTGGGTGTAACCATGCTGGCGGCCGGCATTGGAAATATCCATGGGAAATACCCGGCAAACTGGCCGGGACTGAGTTTTGAGACGCTGGATGCTGTTCAGCAGAAGACCGGTGTCATGCCGTTGGTACTTCACGGAGGTACTGGCATTCCGGCGGATATGATTCAGAAAGCAATTTCTCTTGGCGTGTCCAAGATTAATGTAAATACAGAGTGCCAGCTGGCATTCCAGGAAGCTACCCGCAAATACATTCTGGATGGCAAGGATTTGGAAGGAAAGGGCTTTGACCCAAGAAAACTGCTGGCACCAGGAGCGGAGGCCATCAAGGCTACTGTTAAAGAAAAAATGGAATTATTTGGTTCTGTTGGAAAAGCCTGAATATAATTTGAAAGCGGTATAAATTTTTGCCTGTGGGAAATACTACTCCTGTAACGAGAAAGTCTATAAAAGACAGGAGGAAGTCAAAATGGCAAAAAATTTTATGGATGAGTACAATGAGACTAACAGCAGCAACACTTCTGCAAATGCAAGCAAGAACTCGAGCAAGAACAGCAGTAAAAACAGCAGCAAAAACTCCTCGAATTCTTCCGGCTCCAAGAACTCCAGCAAGAACAGCAGCCAGGATTCTTCAAGCAGAAATTCAACAAACTGTGATTAGTCAGTCCAAAGCCGGCCCTTGTGGCCGGCTTTTGTTCTATCTGATTATGCTGACGAATACACTGTAAGAAAAAAGGATTTTCGTATGCGTCCACAAATTATGTCATGGGAGCAGGTTTCACGATACATATACAACAGCGATACCCTGTTGGTGGATTTGCGGGATAAAGAAGATTATGCGGCGGGACATATTACCGGAGCATGGAATATACCCTATGAGGAGCTGGAGAATCATATGGGGGAAATGAGCAGCTACGGAAGGATTATTTTTTATTGCAGCCATGGCAACCACAGTCTGGCCGCCGCCCGCTTATTGGCAAAGAGGGGACAGCAGACATGCAGTGTGGCCGGAGGGTATGAGGAGGGAATTAGAAAAAAGCGTTGACGGATAGAAAGACGCTAACGTATAATGGATGAAGGAAAATGGACAAAACGAGAAATGGAGTTTTCTATGGAACAATATGAATTGATTGCTCCCTGTCATTTTGGCATGGAGGCGGTGCTCAAACGGGAAATTGCAGACCTCGGCTATGATATAACCGAAGTAGACAATGGAAAAGTGACCTTTGCCGGGGATGTGGCGGCCATTGCCAGAGCCAATTTGTTTTTGCGCACCACTGAGCGGATATTGTTAAAGGCGGCCTGTTTTCGGGCGGAAACCTTTGATGAACTGTTTGAAGGAGTCAAAGCCATACCCTGGGAGCATTTTATTCCCAGAGATGGAAAATTCTGGGTGGCAAAGGCCAACTCCGTCAGCAGTAAACTCTTCAGTCCATCGGACATTCAGAAAATCACAAAAAAGGCCATGGTTGAACGGCTGAAGCAGACCTATCATATAGATTGGTTTGAAGAAACCGGAGCATCCTATCCCCTGCGCATCAGCATTGTGAAGGACATGGTTACGATTGGCATAGATACCACCGGGGAATCCCTGCACAAGAGGGGATATCGGAAATTCACCGCCCCCGCCCCGGTGACAGAGACGCTGGCGGCGGCCATGATTCTTTTGTCACCCTGGCGGGCAGACCGTATATTGGTAGACCCCTTTTGCGGCAGCGGCACGATTCCCATTGAGGCAGCCATGATTGCCATGGATATGGCGCCGGGGCTGTCCAGGGAATTTACAGCGGAGCAGTGGCAGAATCTCATTCCCAAAAAGGTCTGGTATGAGGCGGCTACAGAGGCCAATGACCGGATGATTGTTCCGGAGCAGTTACATATACAGGGTTATGACATCAGTGAGGAGGCTCTGAGGATGGCAAGAGCCAATGCCGGCCTTGCCGGAGTGGACAAGCATATCCATTTTCAGAAACGGGATGTAAAAGATTTTTCCAGTCCGAAAAAATATGGCTTTGTTATTAGCAATCCTCCCTACGGAGAGAGACTTTCTGAAAAAGAGGAGATGTACGGGCTGTATCGAACCATCGGCCAGGTAATGGAGGCCAATGATACATGGTCCTTCTTTTTGCTCAGCGGCTATGAGGAGGCGCAAAAAGCCATTGGAGCCGGAGGCTCCCGAAAGAAGGCTACGAAAAACCGAAAAATATATAACGGCATGATGAAAACCTATCTTTATCAGTATATGGGAGCGAAGCCTCCCCGCAGAAAGGAACAGAGAGAAAATGAGTAAGAAAAGACTGGTATTTGCCACAGGCAATCAGGGGAAAGTAAATGAGTTTCGTCAGATGTTAGGAGAGGAGTATGAAATTCTCTCCATGAAGGAGCTGGGCGTTGAGGTAGATATTGTTGAAGATGGTGCTACCTTTGAGGAAAATGCCATTATCAAGGCGAAGGCAGTAATGGAGGCCACCGGAGAGATGGTGTTAGCGGACGACTCTGGTTTTGAAGTGGACTGTCTGAACAAGGAGCCGGGGATTTATTCAGCCCGTTACATGGGAGAAGACACGCCTTATTCAGTGAAAAATGCAGAACTTTTGCGGCGCTGTGAGGGCGTGCCGGAGGAAAAGAGGGATGCCCGCTTCGTCTGCGTCATTGCCTGTGCCAGCCCGGATGGGACAGTGGAGACGGCCACAGGCGTGATTGAGGGAAAAATTGCCCATGAGCCAAAGGGAGAGAATGGTTTTGGCTATGACCCGATTTTTTATCTTCCGGAGAGAGGCTGTACTACCGGGGAAATGCTTCCGGAGGACAAGAATGCCATCAGCCACCGGGGCATTGCCATCCGTAAAATGGTAGAACTTTTGAAGAAAAAGGGGAGCGTATGAGACAAGCATTGGTATTTAGCGATTCCCATGGGAAAAACGATGGGATGCTGGAGGTAATAAGACGTTATCCGGAAGTCCAGGCCATTTTTCATTTGGGAGACAGCGAGAGGGGGCTGGAACGAATCGAGGAGGCGGTTTCCTGTCCGCTCTATGCGGTTCGGGGCAACTGTGACTTTATGTCAGACCTGCCGCCGGAGCTGGTAGTGGATTTTGCCGGACATCGACTCGCTATGTGCCATGGCCACCGATATCTGAATTATGGCAGTATTGACGCCATGAAATACTGGGCGCTGGAGCAGGAGGCAGACATTGTGATGTTCGGCCACACCCACATTCCTTACCTGGAGCAGGGATATGAGTTGACCGTGCTGAATCCGGGAAGTATTTCAAGACCCCGTCAGGACAATAGAATACCCACCTTTACCTTGATGGAGCTGGGTAAAGACGGGCAGTTTCATTTCAATATGTGTGAATATCATCCTATGTAGTATAACGGCGCCAACGGGAAGCCTGTTGGCGCTGTTATGCTACCGCAGAAAGGGCGCTAAAGCCAAGCAGACTGGCGACGCTCATGATAATACCCGCCAGCAGGACGCCGCCCATGGCGGCCAGTACAGTAGGCTTGAAATCCATATCCAGAAAGCTGGCGGCCAATGTGCCAGTCCAGGCGCCGGTGCCTGGCAGTGGAATCCCCACAAAGAGAAGCAGGGCGATAAAGAGTCCCCGGCCGGCTTTTTCCTGAAGTTTCTTCCCTCCCTTTTCTCCCTTCTCAATACAGAAAGAAAAGAATTTTCCTATATATTTTTTGTCCGCCCCCCAGAGCAGAACCTTTCTGGCGAAAAGGTAAATAAATGGTACCGGAAGCATATTGCCGATTACACAGACTACATAGGCTAAAACCATGGAAAAATCCGGATTCGCCGTAGCATAGCCCGCAGCAATAATGAGGGCTCCCCGAAGTTCCACAATGGGTATCATAGATACAAAAAATAAAAGTAAATACTGCGTCAGCATAATCTGTCTCCTACTTGTTTATATTAGAATTAAAAAGTCTGCTCCCTGATATCATATCAGAGAGCAGAACTATATTCACATTCTGTCAGATTCCGCTATTGTGCGTTAGAGCGAATCATAATGTATAATCTCTTATAGGATGAGACTTCTACATGAGATTTTTGCACAAAATCCTGTGGAAAATCATAACTAAATGTCCATCGACTGCCCGGATTCATATATGGGTCTTCGTCCTGAAGGAAATTCTGTGACTCTACGGCCACTAGCTGTCCCGCCGCATTATACAATCCCACGGTCATATCCATATAATCATATCGGATGGTGCTTGTGTTCTCAATCTTTACACTGGCCCATGTTTTTCCTGCTTCGAGAGGGTTATTTGTTATCGTTGCTGTGGATGTCACATCCTTTGTCTCTGCATAGGTCTTATTGACTGTAATGGCAGAGTAAGTCATGGTGGACAAGTCCTGCTTTGTGTAAGTCAGGACATCTCCTGAATCGTCTGTATAACGCTTTGCTGCCAGATAACAGGTTTCGCCTGCCGGCAGGAAATAAACAGTGAGTTCTTTCTTGTTTTCTTTTCCCTTGACATCTTTCCATGTGGCAGTCAGAGAAGCGTAGTTCACTGTGGCCTTATTATTATTTTTAATGGAAAACAGCACGCTTCCATCGGCGGCCTGCTCTGCTGTCACCTTAAGGGACTTAGCCAGCTCTTCATTGGATTTGTTGGCATCGGCATTGCTGTTATTGTTGGAGTTATTATTTGAGTTGCCATTATCTGCGTTCTTTTTCGTCACCGTAATTTTGCAGCTCAATTTCTTTTTTCCAACCTTTGCCGTGATGGTGGTCTTTCCCGCTTTTTTCGCTGTAACAACACCTTTTTTGGAAACCGTTGCCACCTTCTTTTTGCTGGAACTCCATTTTGCCTTTTTCTTCGTTCCCTTTACCTTCAGCTTCAATTTCTTTCCGACGCGCAAGGTGTATTTTGTCTTGTTCAGTTTCACCTTGGCAGACGCCGCTGTTTCACCCGTCGCTACGCTTGTCACACTGAGAGCCAATGTCAGTGCCAGTACCATGATTTTTTTTCCTGTTTTTTTCATGATCTACCTCCTTTATCTATTAAACGCGACTAAAACTACAAAAGTATTGTAGCATAATCTTTTTTCAGTGTCCATGGAAAATTGAAAAAAGTGTTGACAAAGTTATTTTATCTGCTATAATAAAGAAGTCGCTGTGAATGAGCGCATGGGGTCTTAGCTCAGCTGGGAGAGCATCTGCCTTACAAGCAGAGGGTCATAGG
>JAFLTB010000101.1 GCA_022510605.1 Lachnospiraceae bacterium | reverse complement strand
AGTGATTATAGTATGGGAGAACTAAAGGAAATGCTGGAAAAAGAAGGACTTTTTGTCGTGCTGGAATGCTTTGAGACGGCAGATGCCAGAGCGGGTTATGAGGATAAACCATGGGTCAATGCCATAGCCGAAAAGAAACATTCTTAACATTAAAATTAAAGAACAGTTGTTGGCACAGGACAAATTTTGAAATTTTTAGTGACAGCATCTTTGACATGCCTGAGAAATAGAATTGAAATTGCAGTAAATGGTTATTTATACAAAAAAGTAATTGAATAGTAAAAATTCTACAAAATTCTTGAAAATTGCATACATGAATGATATAATCCCTATATCATATACTTACGGAGGAAAAGATTCTATGGCACTAATTCATTGTCCTGAATGCAGCAGGGAAATTTCTGATACTGTAAAAAAATGTCCCCATTGTGGTTACAAATTAAAAAAAGTGAAACAGCCAAAAGAGCGAAAACCGATTCCTAAATGGATGTTTATTGCTGGAATTGTGTGCATTGGCCTGGTTGTGGCTGCCAGGATATTAATTTATTCCATGCAGCTTTCGTATGAGGAACTAACTCAGGTGAATTCGCTTAATGCAAAGATAGGGGAACAAATTGCATACGACTTAAATATCGATAGTGTGCTCGAATTATCGGAATACATTAAGGAATGCGATTCTATATCGAGCGAATATGATGAACTGAACTGGAAACAAAGATTCAGCGTGACGGATTATGAGAAAATTTCTGGCAAAAAAGAAGAGGCTGGGAAAAGGATTGAAGAAATTGAAAACACAGAAGTAGACTCGGTCATCAAACAGATTGATGAAATTGGCGATGTTTCCCTTGACAGCAAAAAGAAGATATTGGACGCGGAAGACGGATACTCTGCTTTATCGGATGATTTGAAAAAGCGTGTTGCCAATTATGAACAGCTGGAAACAGCCAAAGAAAAATATTATGAGTTGGCTGTAAATGATACTGTTTCAAAAATCAGCCATATTGGTAAGGTTAGCCTTACGAATGATTCCCATGCAAAAATGGTAAGTGCAAAAACTGCATATAATGATTTGCCGGCGGATTACCGCTCAAAAGTTTCAAATTATTCTACACTTGTAGCAAAGGAAAAGAAATATGATGAACTCAATGACAGGAAGAGAAAATTACAAGATGTAAAATCTGAACTAAAGAAGGGTAATCTTAACGAAGCAAAAAGATTGTTAGAGCAGTTACCGAATGGTTTTTTGTACCAAGGCACTAAAGTGTCTGATTTGAAAAAACGGTTGCGTAAAAACAGTAACTGGGTTGCGCTGTGTGGCAGATGGAAAACAACCGGCGGCAGGATGGAGGTAGACCAGGTATGGAAATATGATGGAAGCTCGAAAGGGTGGAATAGAAAATTTTCCAAAGGAGAGGAATTCATTGACGTGCACTGCCAGCTTAAAGACAATGGAAAAGTAAAAGTGAAAATCATCGGTAGCATACCGATTTACACCTCATATTCTGTCATAGCAGAAGGACTTGGGCAGGGGACAGTTGTAGTAAGTAAAACGAAAACAGTGTCAAGCATGGGGACGATAAGGATTGACAGCAATACAACACTTACGCTGAGTCCGACAGGGATTTCCGTGAATTACTACAAAGTAAATCCAAATGAAGACCAGTATTTTACATATAAATACAAGTCCGTAATGGATCTGAAAAAGAAGACAGTAAGTTTCTAAAGGAGGAGAAAATACTATGGCATTAATAAATTGTCCAGAATGTAATAAAGAGATTTCGGATACAGTGAAAGTTTGTCCAGGCTGTGGTTACAAATTTAAGAAAAGTAAACAAAAAAAGGAAAAGAAAGAACCCAAAATATTCAAATCAAAGAAAAGCAAAAGGATTGCTATCGTTATCCTTGCCGTTGTTATTGCCGCCCTGCTTGGAATAGGGGGATTTTGGGGCTACAAATATTATCTGGTTCCGCTACAGGATTACAAAGTGGCGGAGTCGCTGGCGTCGGAAAACAAGTTCGATGAGGCAATTGCTGCTTTTGAAGCGCTGGATGACTTTAAGGATTCAAAGGATAAAGTGTTGGAAACGCATTATAAAAAAGCAGAATACTTATTGGAATCCAAGTCATATGTGGACGCAGTCAAAGAATTTGAACTGGCTGGGGATTATAGTGATTCCAAGGACAGAGTAAATGAAACAATGTATCAATGGGCGGAAGCATCCGATGTAGAGGAATCAATCAGAATATATGAGGAATTAGGTGATTATAAAGATTCAGCTGACAAACTTGCCAGTGCGAAGAAAAAGAAAGAAGCTGACGATGCGCTAAAGAAAATGGAGACTGCCTATGACTCATGTGAATCAAGCAGAACAAAATTATCATCGGATAAGAAATCCATAATCGTAGACTCAAGTAGTCAGTATGATTATATTTCCAGTATTGATATTGTGACGATAATAAGCGCATTAGGCTTGCCGAGTTCATTATTTGATGAAATGTGTGCAACAAATGCGTTAATGGGAAGACAGACGGAGACATATGACTATTATGAAGTCAGCTGGTCGTATCATCCGGATAATGGATTAGATGTAATATTTAAATATAAAAATTAAGATGCCGATACGTTTGGGAGGAATAGTTCGATGAAATGGAAAAAAATACTGACGATAATAGTTATGTTTGCTTTGTTTGTTGTTACAATAGGTGAAGGAAATATTGTATTCGCAAATACGAAAGTGGAGTTGGCCAATCTCTCTGTTTTCTCTGCTGATGAAGGGGATGTGAGGCAGTCTTCTGTAACTTTACGCCGAAATGGAAAAATCCAGCTTACCTTTGATGAGGATACATATGGCCATATAACGATTGTGGTTTCAGATTCAAATGGAACACAGGTGTATAATAAATCTTTTTCTGCTTTCTTTGACAGTGCAACATACACTACGGGTGATTTGGCAGCCGGCGATTATAAAGTTGCAGTTATTGCAGATTCATCTTCAACAGATTTTAATGCTGCAGTATATGCTATATATATCCCGGATTCAACCTATCCGGAGTTTGATACAGAATTCACGGATTTTACATTACTAAAGGGAAAATCAGAAAAATTGAAAATATATTGCGAACCTGCGGGAGCAAACTATACGGTCAGGTGGTCATCGGAGGATTCGTCAATTGCATCGGTTTCACAGGATGGAACAGTGAAAGCGAAGAAAAAAGGGACAACAACAATTTATGCGGATATTTCGACAGCAGCGGATACGGAATATGAAATGCTTATATGGAATGTTACTGTAAAAAATCCCAATCCCTCTTTTTCTACGGTGTCAAAGAAAATGAAAGGATTTAAACAGAAAAAAACAAAATATGAACTAATCAAGAAAAACAAAAAGGCAGTTTTATATGGTGGCTCAAATGTAGTGTCATGGAAAAAACAGGTGATGCAGAAGGGATATGGATATGTTGGTTTGGTTTATCCATATATGGAGCTTACTAAGAAGAGCGGTAAAACATCCATCTCCCTGAAATTCAGAAGTGACATGACGATAATCAGCATATATAGATATGATACCCTGGGCCTTGATACGATAACATTTAAATCTGGAAATACTTCAGTGCATTTTGATTATAGTCACAGTAAAGAAAAGAGAAAGGTGAAAGATGGAGTTACCACAATTACGAATAGAGCATTTGTAAGCCTTTCAAAAGATAATAATGAGAATGTAACAAAGTTAAATAAATTGCTCAAAGTTTTGCGGAAGAAAAAGGTAGCATTTAGGGCATATGATTCAACGGGTGAGGCCTCTGTTGGATATACTTTGGGTAAGGAAACAAAAAAGAATTGGATTAAATTTATCAAAAATTATAAAAAATTGCTTGAAATATATTGAGTATACGGCATATGCCCTGCCATGTATATTGGCTTGTCAGGCATCCCCGTCCGCTGGGAAATCCAGCAGGCGGGGATGTCCGCTTTTACAAATACCCCCTCAAATCCACCGTCAGCTCATCTTCAATAGCCACCAGGCGGTGGCAGATATCACGGGAAATTTTGTCTGCCGCCTTATACTGATTCAGATATTTGAAAAGGCACTTGACTCCCATATTACAGCCATCGGTAATCAAATCGGCAATGGTGGCGTCGCTGGAATCCATACCGATTTTTACATTGGTTTTCAGCCAGGACATTCCCTTTGCCATCGGGCTTGGTTCCTTGTCCTTGCTGCCCTTTTCCATCAGCAGGGAGTGAATTTCATTTCCCAGTTCCTCATGGTGACTTTTGCTTTCTCTTAGCAGATTCTTAAATTTTTCAGCATGAACCTTTTCCAGGACTTCATCAATAGAGGATACGGCCATTTTAGTTCCGGCGTCGCATTCCTTCAACAGGCGAATGGTATCATTTTCTTCCATATTGGAAACCTCCTAAAATTTTGTTGTTTTTAGTCTGCCCCAACGGGAAAAATATATTACAAAATAGTGGAAGAGCAAAAAAATATTAAAAACTATTTTTCAGCATAAGCCCTGAAAATCCGCATAAAATATAAAAAGAATGTCATAAAAAATTGAGGTGACATATTGGAATCAAAAAAGAAAACACTCTTTATCTGCATTCTCATTCCGCTTATAGTGGGAGGACTTTCCGGGCTGATTTCACGGGGCGGCATGGAAACCTTTGCTCTGCTGAATAAGCCGGTGCTGTCCCCGCCGGGGTGGCTGTTTCCTGTGGTGTGGACCATTCTCTATATTCTGATGGGGATTGCGTCCTATCTTATCTACACAGCCGGGGCAAACCGGGACTGTGTTTTGGAAGCTCTTCAGACCTATGCCTGGCAGCTGGCAGTCAACTTTTTCTGGTCTATCTTTTTCTTTAACTTTGGATGGTATCTGTTTTCCTTTTTCTGGCTGGTTTTGCTATGGGTACTGATATTGAAATGTATACGGCAGTTTTACCGGATTTCCAAGCCGGCGGCATATCTCATGCTCCCATACCTTCTATGGGTGACCTTTGCCGGGTATCTGAATCTGACGATTTACATGCTAAACTAGCATAACAATGCCAATTTTCGATAGAAAAAAGTTGCCAAAAAAGACTTTGTGCGATATAGTGAGGAGAGAAGAAAAACAGATGCATAAAACACGAAAGGAGAAGGAAAATGCTGTTTATCGAATATCCAAAATGCAGTACCTGTAAGAAGGCAAAAGCCTGGCTGGACAGTCACGGGATTACCTATACAGACCGTCATATCAAGGAGGAGAAGCCCACAGCGGCAGAGCTGCAGGAATGGCACGAAAAAAGCGGTCTGCCATTGAAACGGTTTTTCAACACCAGCGGGATGCTGTATAAAGAATTAAATCTAAAAGATAAACGGGCTTCCATGAGTGAGGCGGAGCAGTATGAACTGTTAGCTACAGATGGTATGCTGGTAAAACGTCCTCTTATTATCACAGAGGATGTGGTGCTCACCGGGTTTCGGGAGTCAGAATGGGAGGAAAAACTGGCATGATGGCGCTAGTTTGAACCCTGTTTAGTCTTGCGCCAGCGTGCCAGGACAAAAGCAGGAGATTACCAGAGAGGAGGGCCAGCCGATGCGAATCCATGAGATGGGCGTACAGATGCTGTTCGATGGCAATTTTCAGATTAACCGGGAGCAGGGAACGAACGATTACCTGTTTTTATATTTTCACAGCGAATGCTCCGTAGAGCTTCACGGTGAGACAGTGGAAGTAACGCCTCCGGCAGTTCTGATTTATCAGATTGGCAGTAAGCAGCATTACTGGGCCCGGGGCCAGACCTATATGGATGACTATGTGCATTTTCTCTTTGATGAGAGCCGTTCCTTTATTGACGAGCTGAATCTGCCGGTGGATACGCTGATTCCCTTGCCGGAAAATACGGTTGTCCCGGCACTGCTTCGCCAGATGTATGAGGAATATGTGTCCATTAACGAGTTTCGGGAAACCTCCATGGAATACTATTTCAGGCTGGCAATGATAAAAATATCTGAGCTGTCTGAGCGGATTCGCATGGCAAAGGTGCCGGCCCGGTATGATGAATTGTTTCGGAATCTGCGCTCGGAGATTTATCTGAATCCGGCCAGGGACTGGCGGGTGACCGAGTGTGCGGAGAATAACGGACTCAGCACACCCTATTTTCAGAAGCTATATAAATCCTTTTTTGGCAATACCTTTGTTCAGGATGTGGTGCGGAGCCGGATGGAGTACGCCAAGCACCTGCTGATTATGTCCAGTTACTCCGTTAAGGAGATTGCGGCTCTGTGTGGGTATCGCAATGAGACA
>JAFLTB010000100.1 GCA_022510605.1 Lachnospiraceae bacterium | reverse complement strand
TCTCCAAGGAGAGCATCTTGCAGCAGGCTGCTACATCCATGCTGGCTCAGGCAAACAACGCAAATCAGAGCGTATTGTCACTGCTTCAGTAATCTTATTAAATATCAAAAACTTATGGCAGGGTATTTTTACCCTGCCATTGTTTGTTTTGTAATGGAACCCTGAAAGGGAGGATAATGTGAAAAAATGCTGGATGGAGACGGCACAGGATGGAAATCCCGTGCCGGCAATGGAAATTAATGGAACTGCCAGAACTCTGGGCAGCCGGTATGACGGCGGGTATGCGGCCCGGGTGTGGATAGACTGCCATGTGAGTGCAGAAGTGGAAAATATGATACTTTTTGGCTTGGGAGATGGCCAGCTTGTACTGGCGCTTCTTGAAGCGGTTCCGGGAAGCATCCTGGTGTATGAGCCGGAGGAGGAAGTCTATTCCCTGTTGAAGAATAAGGCGGTGTGTAAAAAGATAAACGCTCAGAGAAGGGTGTCTCTTTTTTGTGGAGAGCGCCAGAAGGGACGGCTGGAAGAAGCCCTGCGGCGGATGCTGAATGAGGATAATGTGGATACTACGATGTTAGCGGCACATCCGGCATACAGCGGACTTTATGAAGAAGAAAAAACTGCTTTGAATGAGATTTGTGAGAACATCTGCAATCAGATTGGGCTTATGAAAAAACCGATTCAGCGTTTTATCGAGGCTATGCTTTATAACCAGCTGCACAATATCCAGTATATGGAAGCAGGTGTCCCGGCAGCCCGTCTGAAACGACACTGGCCGAAGGAGATTCCGGTGGTTTTGGTCTCGGCGGGGCCTTCTCTGGAGAAGAATGTGGAGGTGCTGAAGGAAAAGGCGGGACGGGCCTATATTTTCTGTGCCGACGCTACCCTGCCCCTTCTATTGGAGAGAGGGGTGGTGCCGGATTTAGCCGCCTGCACGGATGCTAAAAAGAATATGAATTGTTTTGAGAAGGAAGAAAGTCTGGATATTCCGCTGCTTGTCACCGCTAATTCTCCCGCAGAACTGCTAAAGAAAAGCCGGGGTGTACGGCTTTGGGGAGATGACCATGAGTTTATTCAGATATTACAGGAGCAGGCAGGCCTGGAACTGCCGAAGGTGCCCTTCTATTCCGGTGTATCCACGGCGTTGTTTGCCACGCTCATGGAGCTGGGGGTTAGAAAGGTGATTTTAGTGGGGCAGGATTTGGCCTATTCACCAGAAGGAAAGAGCCATATTTCCGGGCGGGAGGAAAAATATGTAAAGAATGAGGCATACCGCATTGAGGGGTATTATGGCGATATGGTCTACTCCCGGGGGGACTGGGTATCCTTCCGCAACTGGTTTGAAAAGGCGATTCTTGCTTTTCCTAAATGTGAGGTTATCAATGCCACAGAGGGAGGCGCCCATATACACGGTGCCATACAGCGGCCGCTGGCGGAGGTAATGGAGGAACTGCCGGAATACTCGAAGACCTTTCAAGAGGTTCTGGAGCCCGTCTCTGTCCATATTTCTTCAGAGGAATACCGGAAACTGATGGAAGGACTGAGCCATTGCCAGAGTGATATTGAGAAGATAAAGCAGGATGGCTATGATAAAACCTTTTTTGAAAATAATTGCCAGCCGCCGGTACTGCGTCTTGTGATAGACTATATGAAATCTTTGGAGGAGCCTGGCCGCCGGGCGCGGTTTGAGAAGGCGGTGGATTATGTGTCCGATTTGATTTCTGCATCACAATCTGGTATGATGGAGAAAAGAAATGCAGGTGAATGAGTGTGGATGTGAAAAGGAAAAATCTGGAGTATATAAAGGGCGGTTTTCCGGAGTTATACGCAAGACTGGTTCAGGGAGACAAGGCTGTTTTGCCAGAAAATTTTTCGGAAAACGATGCTTCGCCGGAGGATTTTACCGTTATTGAGAATATGGAGACTCTCACGGAGGTGGGAGCGGTGGTGGCAGAACTTCCTTCCGGAGAGGTTGTGCGGCTGAACAGCGCCTATGACCCGGAGCATGAGGCCCGTGTGTGGGCGCAGGGTCAGGAAAATCTGGAAGCAGAGAATATTCTGCTGTTTGGATTAGGCAATGGCTCCTTTGCCAGAGCCGTGCTGGCGGCTAAAAAGAAGGACAGCCGGGTTCTGATTTATGAGCCATCGGCCAGACTGTTTCATTTTGCTTTGTCCCATTATGACTTATCTGGTTTTTTTGGTGTTCCAGGAGTGCGGGTAATTGTTGAGGGAGTCAATGAAGATATGGTTTCCGGGGTTATGGAGGAGATGCTTACCCTGGAGAACTTTGAAAGCCGCAGTTTTCTTGTGAGTCCGGGAATGGGGCAGTGGTTTCCGGCAGCCAGAAAACGCTTTGTAGGCTGTTATATGGATGGTGTGGGGCGCCTAATGTCCAATAAGAACACCACCAGGCGCTTTATTCATTTGTCCCCTTATAATCAGCTGCATAATCTGATATACCTGGAAAAGCATACGGTGGTGCCCAAACTGGCCAAGGTATGGGAGAAGGATGTACCGGTGATTGTTATCGGAGCCGGGCCTTCCCTCAAGGAGGAGACAGAGGTGCTGAAAAGGGAAAGAGACAGGGCATTTCTCTTTGCTGTGGATTCGGCTCTGCCCTTTTTATTGGAGAAAAATATTGTGCCGGACGCCTATATCTGTATTGAGGCAGACAAGCCCCTTTCCTACTTTGAGGGTGAGCAGACGAAGGAAATACCCTTGTTTTGCCGGGTAAATACTACCCATAAATTATTAGATAAACATCAGGGAGCCAAGGTCTTTGGATGGGACGAGGGATTGCCGGGAAAACTCTATGAGAAATATGGCGTGCCGGTGTCCCAGTATCGGTATGGAGGCAATGGCGCCACCTCCTTTTTTGCCATCTGCAAAGAAATGGGAGTGAAAACAGTGATTTTACTGGGACAGGACATGGCCTATGGTGCAGACAAGGCCTCCCACGTGGGCGGCCGGAACGAGCGCTTTGTGGAGAACAGACATTTTCTTTTTGAAAACAATCTGGGAGAGTCGGTGCAGTCCAGACAGGACTGGTATCGGTTCGTGCGCTGGTATGAAAATGCCATTCCGGCCTGTGGTTTTGACCATGTAATCAATACGGCGGCCCGGGGTGTCCGGATAAAGGGGACGGAGTTTATGTCCTTAGAGCAGGCCCTGGAACGATATGGAAAAAAGCATGAACCGGTGGAAAAGCTCATTGAAAAAGCGGCCCATACCTTTGAGGGCGGCCGGGTCATGGAACTTCCGGCACTGTATCAGGAGTTTGGCCAGGAGTTGGAAAAACTTCAGGCGCTTCTTGATAAGGAGCCAAAAAGTGAGGAAAGAAAAAAGTTTCTCATCTATGAACTCTTAGCCCTCTATGAGATGGCGGACATGGAAGAGGATTTTGTGGTGAGCCAGAGGAAGGGCATGGAGAAAATCCGGGAGTTTTTAGCAGATTGTGAAAAGGAGGTGCAGGAATGGATTTAGCGGTGGTAAAAACAAAACTGGTGGAAATCTCCACCTGCTTTTATCAGGAACGCATCTCCGATGGCATGAATATGTTTATGGATGTGGTGGGACTGGTTACACAGATTCCGGAGTTTGCAGAATTGATAAATCCGCTGTTTGATGCAGTGGAACATAAAGATTACGTCCTGGCGGCGGATATTTTTTATCATGAAATGGCAATGCGGATACAGTAGAAGAAATGGAGTTTTCCTATGAAGAAAATACTTTTTATTACCGGCACCAGAGCCGATTATGGCAAGATAAAGCCATTGATGAAAAAAATGGACTGTTCTACGGAGTATGAAGTCTACATCTATGTGTCGGGGATGCACCTGCTTCCCAGGTATGGCAGTACCTACCGGGAGGTTTTGAAGGATGGATATCAAAATGTCCACGTGGCCTTTGGGCAGCAGTATACCGGGAATATGAGTTATAATCTGGGGAATGTGCTGATGAATCTGTCTGCTTATGTGGAACAGGTGGAGCCGGATATGATTCTGGTACATGGCGACCGGATTGATGCTCTGGCGGGAGCAGTGACCGGTGCGTTGAATAACATACGGGTGGCACATATTGAAGGCGGGGAAATATCGGGAACCATTGACGATTCCATCCGCCATGCGATTTCCAAATTTGCCCATTTGCATTTTGTGTGCAATGAGGAGGCCAAGCGGCGGATTATCCAGTTGGGAGAGCAGGAGGAAAATATCTTTGTCATTGGCTCTCCGGATATTGACATTATGCTCAGTGACCATTTGCCATCTCTGGAGGAGGCAAAGAAATATTATGATATTGACTTTGAGCACTATGGCATTTTCATGTACCATCCAGTTACCACTGAGGTGGCGGACTTAGCCGCCCATATTCAGGAGACACTGGAGGCTCTGAAGGAGTCCGGGAGGAATTTTGTGGTCATCTATCCCAACAATGATTTGGGCACGGAGATTATTCTGGACAATATTAAGAAGCTGGGGCGCGACCGGTTCCGGATATACCCTTCCATTCGCTTTGAGTATTTTCTGACTCTTTTGAAAAACGCAGAGATGATTGTGGGAAATTCCAGCGCGGGTATCCGGGAAAGTGGTATATACGGCCTCCCGGCCATCGACATCGGCACCAGACAGAATGGGCGGTATGATATTCACCAGTTGAAAAATATCCAGCATGTGGGGGAAAATAAGGATGAGATTTTGGCGGCCATAAAAAAAGCCCCAGAATATGCTGTCCAGAGCTACAGTTTTGGCAATGGCAACAGTACCGACCGATTTTTGGAGGCTCTAATGGAGCCTGGGGTGTGGAACTGCGATATTCAGAAACATTTTATTGATTTGTGGAGTAACGAGAGTTAGTGCTGCCCAGTCACCACCGCCAACATCTCGGCAAGCCGGGCTTCATAGGTGTGGTACTGGCGGATTTTATTCAGGCCGCTTGCGGCAATCCGGGCCCGTTCTTCTTCGTGGGACAGATAGTAGGCGGCTTTTTCCACGGCATCCTCCATATTTTCATAGTAGACAAAATCCACGCCCGGCTCGAAGTGCAGCAGGAAGTCCGGCTGGTAGTTGGTGAGCAGAAAACCGCCGGCTCCCATGATTTCCATAGCCCGGAGGGGGATTCCATTTTTGATGCTTTTAAGAGAAATATTCAGGTTGATGCGGGAGGTACGGAAAATCTCCGGCATTTCTTTTGTATAATCGGCATAGCCGTGGTTGTGGCAGGAGCCCGCCACGGCTTTCTTGTCTCTGGTATATAAATCCACAGAAAAGCGGGCAGATAATTTTTCCAAAAGGCGCTTGCGCTCTAAGGATGTAATGCGCCGGCACAGCACATTGTCGGCAAAGATGTTCTCCGGTGTGGTGAAATAGGAGTTGGTCTCCGTCCATGGATTGATGGAAGCGAAGCCGGACTGGGCAATTTCTGCCGGCAGAGAGGCAGCCAGAAGGTTGGTGCCATACAGCTGCAGCTGCGCCTTAATCAAGGCGTCAATATAGCCCACATAGTAGTGTTTCCCCGCCTGGCGGGCATTTTTCACAAATTCGTCATAGAAATTATGGTCTTCGTCGTACAGCGCCCCCACAAAGGAAATATCGTGGCGGAAGGCCAGAGGTTCCGCCTCCGACGGGGCAATCCGCTCCGGATTGGCGGCCAGAGGCGCATAGTAAATGGTCTGCACGCCCTGGGCGCTTAATTCCTGGTACATAGCGCTGTCAAAGGTAAAAATATAGTTGCAGGAGTTAATGATATTGATGGAATACCCCTTCATATACGGATTGTCATAAATCCAGGAAATATAAGGGATTTTCGCCTGTTCACAGGCCTCGGAGACCATGGGAAAGTAATTCATGGAAAAAACGGCCTCCGGCTGATTCTCCCGGATGGTTTGATACAGTTCATCGATGGTCTGCTTTCCCAGACCAAGCATCCGGGCTTTTTCCGGCAGTTGGGACAGCACGCAGGTGTGTCCCAGGTGCTCAAAGGCCGTCAGGACGTCCTGGCGGCAGAAGGAATTCCAGTCCATGTATAGTAGTTTCATCGTTACCTCCTGTTGCTTCTGGTAGTTGTAGATAGGATAAGTGTAGCATAAAAAGGGACGGGTGTAAATAATGGATGGAAATGCCTGGGATGTTTAACAATTTTTTGTATAGGCGAATGGAAAGAAATGAAATAATTTGAATTTATCACTTGCTTTTTCAGATGTGTAATGTTATAATCAATCCAACAGTTCAGTAAGCAAGTGATTCTATTGTCTGATATTTTTTATCTGATACGTCTAACACTCTTGCTTAACAATCAAAAGTATCTACAAATAAAAAAGCAGGAGCGTGGGCGAAGTCAGGCAGACTTG
>JAFLTB010000010.1 GCA_022510605.1 Lachnospiraceae bacterium | reverse complement strand
TTGATGAAAACGGTGAAAAGACACGGCCGTATATTATTCACAGAACCTCCCTGGGATGTTATGAGAGGACGCTGGCGTGGCTCATTGAAAAATACGCCGGTGCTTTTCCGACCTGGTTATGTCCGGAGCAGGTGAGAGTGCTTCCGATTTCTGAGAAATATCTGGACTATGCCAAAACCGTGGAAGCGGAATTGAAGGACAACGGAATCCGCTGTACGGTGGATACGCGTTCAGAAAAAATTGGATACAAAATCCGGGAGGCCCGCCTGAAAAAAATTCCTTACATGATTGTGGTGGGACAGAAGGAAGAAGAAGAGAAAGTGGTGTCTGTTCGGAGTCGTTTCCAGGGGGATGAAGGCCAGAAGCAGCTGGCTGGATTTATCGATGATATTTGTCGGGAAATCCGTACAAAAGAAATTCGTAAAGTAGAAGTAGAATAGACAACGGGCGTTTCGCCCTTATGTCCACAACGGGCGTTCCACCCTTATGCCCACAACGGGCGTTTCGCCCTTATATTAAACAACGCGCTGAAGATGGCGCAGAAATGAGGTGAATTATGCAGGACGATTGGAAAGCAAATGTAAAAGCGATTGTATCATTGGTGTTGGCGTGTCTGTCGATTGTGTGCTGCTGCGCCTGGTATCTATCGTTGATTTTGGGTGTAGCGGCAGTAGTATTTGGTGTTTTGGGATATCGCGATGAAAACCCGAACCAGGAAGATGCCGCCATTGCCGGAATCGTAGTAGGGGCAGTGGGTCTGGCCCTGGCCGTTACTGTGGCGGCTATACGCATTATGGTATATAGTGCGATATTGTAGGCAGGAAATATTTGTGAGACAGAAAGAGAGGTAAAAATGGAAAACGAAAATTCAAATATGGAAAATGAAAATCAATATGAGAATTCCGGGCAGGAGCGGTTCGAGACTCAGCCGGAGGCTCCCGTACAGTATACGCCTCAGATGAGCAATGTGGAAAAGCCAAAAAAGCATATGGCCCTTGCTGTGACGTCGCTGGTACTCAGCGGTGTGTCATTATTATGCTGCTGGGCCTATGGTATCGGCATAGTACCGGCACTGATTGGGACAATTTTGGGATTAATTGCCCTGATTAAGGGAAAAGGCAGTGTGAAGGTTATGGGCGGAATTGGCTTTGGGCTGGGATTGCTTGGAACGGTACTTAGTATCTTTATGATTGTCACTTATATCGCTATCATTAACTGGGAGAATGTATCATTGGATAAATTCCAGGAACTTCAATATATCAACCCGGAAAATGAGGCCGAAATGAGAAGATGGCTGCAGCAGTTCTTTAACGTGGATATTTCATCCTATTATTATTAATAACAGGTTTTTTATAATCCACTGAAGGAGAAGAAGAGCGATACCAATATAAACATAGACAGTGCGGAAGTGCCAGTACGGTAACTTCCGTCTGTTTCCTATATCATGAGGCTTCGATGTGCGTTGTGTATACAAGTGATTTGTAAAACTGGCGGCTGTGTTCCAGAGAATAAAAAGGGCAAAACCGGCGGCGGTATAGAGGACGGCCGGGTGGTATAAAAAACTTTCCAACAGATGTCCTGCTGCCAGAGAGCAGACGGCATGGGTGCCGCCACAACCGGGACAGTAAAACCCGGTAGCAGATAAAAAGGAGCAGGCCGGGCCGTAATCTGTCAAAGTAAACATGCCGATGTTTTGTAAAACAGCAACAACGGTCAAAATGCCAAAGAGGATAAGTCCCAGGATGTAGAAAATTTTGTCTGTTGTATTCAATGCCATTCACCTCCCGGTTCCTTCCTTTGATAAAAAAGTTTAGTCCGCCAGAAAACTCTGCGGTTAAAAACATTTTACACGGAATGGGGGAGAAAAACAATGCCGGAATAATGGAAAGTTATGAATCTTTGCAAAAAAAGCTGGATACCCTAATGATATAGTGGACAGAAAAGTGAAAAAGCTTACGAATATTGTAATATTCATGGCTTGTGGGCAACAAAATAACAAACAGTAGTTTGAAGGCATTTCTGTGATGAGAGATGCCTTTTTTATATTTTCACATTTTGTAATGAGTGCTATCTAAAAATAAAATTCAAAAATTCTTGACAAATTGGAAAAATGGGTATATATTAAGTGTATCAACTGTACCACTCCATATGATACAGTTAGCAAAAAAAGCGTTTGGGCCAGGCAGTCAGTATGAATGCCAGTGCAGAAGGGAGGTAAACGTGATTCATTTGGATTTTCACAGTTCCCAGCCTATTTATGAGCAAATTATTACCCAGTACAAATATTTATTGCTGCAGGGTTATCTGAAAGAGGGAGATGCCATTCCCTCGGTGAGAAGGCTGGCGATGGAACTGGACATTACACCGGGTACGGTGGCAAAGGCATATCGGGAGTTAGAGCAGCAAGGCCTGATTGCCACAGTGCGGGGCAAGGGGACTTTCATTGCCGGGATACCGAAGGCTCCGCCGGATGCCGGGGTCATTGACCGGGTGAAGGAGGAATTGCAGACTCTGTGCATGGAGCTGATTTATCAGGGACTTGCCAGGGACGACATTCAAAAATTAATGGAAGAAATATTGGAAAAATTGCAGGGAGGGAAACCGAATGATTGAGGTGACAGGACTTTGTAAGGGTTATCAGGGGCAGGGCAATTATGTAGTCTCTGATGTGAATCTCCATGTGTCAAAGGGAACCATCCATGGATTGATTGGACATAATGGCTCAGGAAAAACCACCATTATTAAATGCCTGACAGGTATTTACCCGGCAGATGCCGGAGAGGTTCGGATTCATGGGGAGAAAATATTTGAAAATCCGGCAGTAAAAGAAAAGGTAGGCTATGTGGCAGACAGCAATCAGATGTTTGGCGGCTATCGAATCAGCCAGCTGGCCCGGCTGTATGCGAAGTTGTTTTCTGCCTTTTCCATGGAGGAGTTTGACAGTCTGAACCGGGTATTTCAAGTGGACATGAAAAAGAAAATCGGCCAGTTATCGAAGGGTCAGCAGATGAGGGTATCCTTTATGCTGAATATGGCGAGAAAGCCGGAGGTAATGATTCTGGATGAACCTACTTCTGGTCTGGACGCCATGGCAAAGAGGGATTTGCTGGACATTTTAGTATCAGCGGTAGAAAATGAGGAGATGACGGTACTGATTTCCTCTCACCATCTGAGTGAGCTGGAAAGGATATGCGATTCCGTCACGATGCTCCATCAGGGACGGGTACAGGTTCAGGATGAACTGGATAAGGTGAGGAGAAAGGTTGTCAAGTATCAGGTGGTATTTCCGGGTGGAGCACCGGAGGAGCTGTACCAGAGAAAAGACATCTATCACATTTCCAATATGGGAAGCGTATACACGGTGGTGTTGCCGGAAGCCTCCGAAGATTTTGCCGGGGCCATGAAGAGTGCCGGAGCAGTGCTGGTGGAGACCATGCCGGTGGGACTGGAGGAAAGTTTTGTCTATATGAACAGAGCGCGTAAAGGAGGGGATTTCAGTGAATAGGAGAAAGGCCTTATTTTACCATGAATGGCATACCATGCGATGGATTCTTTTGGCGGGCTGTGGATGTGCCCTGGTGTTGGGAGGAATATTTTATGCCTATATAGCGGGCATTGCCAACAACCAGGAGTATTCGATTTATTTTGCCTCTGCACAGCATAACCTGGGGAGTGTGTTTAGTGAGGGGTTGGTGTCCGCCCTGTCCAGGGCCCACACGGTAGCAGTGCCGGTCTTTGCCTTTATGTCCATTCTGCAGTTTGCCGACAGTCATAGTCGGAAGAGCCGGGAATATCTGGCCAGCCTTCCCTGTACGCAGAGTGAACGATTTGCAGTAAAGGCGGCCGTGGGATTTGGTATCATTACCATTTCCTGTCTGGTGTTGTCGGTGTTGGTGCTGATAACCCGAAGCCGGTTTATGGATATCTTTGTGAAATGGAGTGTATTACTGCCGGGTACCCAGGTCGTTTATGCTAATGAGACGCTCCTTCATACGTTGCGCTCCCTGGCGCTGTTCTGGCTGACACTGTTGGCGCTGTATGCCATATTTATGGCAGTGCAAAGTCTGGTAAGGCAGGGGCCGATGGCTGCGTTGATTGGCATAGGCGCCACGGCGGCACCGTGGTTAATCGCCACAGCGGTTCAGTCAGTTCTCAGTTATATTATGATGTCAGATTATTCGGAGATTGCCTGGCAGGAGGTTGTGGCGGCACAGGAGCAATATTTATACCCGATGGAGCATATAAAAAATGTCTGCGGCTCTTTCTGGGGACTGGGGACCGGTATAGCGCAAGGCGGTGCAGTGGGTCAGGATTATATCTATTCCGTAGCCGAGACGGTTCTGGTTTCCTATGAAAATATGTGGCTCCTGTTTGGGAGTATGGCAGTGCTGCTCATAGGCTGCACAATACTTGGATGGCAGGCAAATAAAAAACTGGATATGGCAAGAGCGGGGATGCTGGTGCCGATTCGCAGGGTACGGATTCTGATAGGAGTCAGTTTTGGCATTTGCTGTGGACTTGCATTGGGACTTTTTGTTACCAGCGCACTGCAAAATGGAAACATGCTGTTCTTTTGCGCTCCGGGTATTGTAACCGCTGTAGTGATGTCTCTGCTTTGTATCAAATTATTGAAACGTACTGTGAAGTAATGCGTGGGCAAAATTTTGTGTGGACATTTTGAAATGGAGGTAAATATGAAGAAAAAAATTGTGGCAGTAAGTCTGCTTTTTACCCTTCTGCTCACCGGCTGCGGCACGCAGGATGCGGTAACGCAGGAGGCAAAAAAGGCGGCAAAAGATGCGGGTTTTATCGGTTATTATAAAGACATAAACAACGCCAGTGAAGAGATGGAGTGGAAATTGGTGCCGGCGGCAATATCCACTGCCAGACAACAGCAGTTAAAAAAACTCTATGATGTATTGGAGGAAACGGTGGAAAAGAAAGGCGGGAAACTGATTGTTACACCGTCAAAAGACGAACTGCTGTCCTGGATGGATTTTCAGGATTTCGATGAAATTGAAGACGTTGCTGGATTTGGCATTGACATAGATTATGCCGCTGAGAATCAGGAGGCCACTCCGTATCTGCTAGAGCAGTTGGAAAAACTGGGGTATGAGGATATCGGCTTTCCGCCGGGAGAGTACAGCGGAATCTGTGATTTTGTCCGGCAGGGATTTATTATCCGCATAGTGGACTATAACTATAGATCGGGAGATGGTTATGATTCCGAAGAGCAGGATATGGGTGGGATTTCCATATCGCTATCGCCATATCAATTTGTATATCCGCCTCAATATGAAAAGCGGATGGAGGCTGTTTTTGAAGACGGATTTTGCATCGCGAGTCTATATGCCGGCGGCTATATGGATGTAATCCAGTTTGTGGGAAGTGACAATGAGCCGGGAAATTCTTATACGAAGAGGGGGATTTGGTGGATCAAAGACGACAAGACAGTAGAGGTGGAGATTTGTATTGTGCAAAACAGAGAAAAAGCGGAAGGTGCTGTGTTCTCTGTCCATGAACAGCAGGGGATGATAAATCTTATTGCGGACATGACCGGAGACGCTGCAGGGGCAGCGGATTTTGTAAAAAATTTTCACATTGGTGATGAGACAGAGGGAACCATTGGAAACCGGAAGTGGACGTTAGAGAAGACGGATATGTTGAGTGGACTGTTGGGAAATCAGCCCCAATATATCCTGCGGCTCCAGTAGTAGTTTGTGAAATTTCCAAAAAACAAAGTGAAACTCTTGACAATTTAATATTTTCATACTATCATAAGGGTAATTGCAAAAAACCATAAAAAACGATGACGGAGACAGTAACTTTTTCCGAAGTGTCACAGTGAGCCGGAGCCAGTGGGAACCCGGTACCAGTAAGAAAAAGCGAATATCCCTCCTGAGTTGCAAGGCTGAAAATGACATGGGTGGGAAGAGGCCCTGTCCCTGAGTAAGCTGCGCCGGATTCCCCCCGTTACAAGGAATTGTGTTGTTGGACATAACAGGTGGTTTTTATGAAAGCGTTTTCGGGCTCTCATCCTGGTTTGGATGGGAGCCTTTATCGTTGTTTTTTGCAAGGAAATAAAAGCCACAAAGAAATGAGAGATGAGAGGTAAACATGTATAAGAAAGTATCAACAGGCATGGATTTTGCCAGCCGGGAAAAAGAAGTAGAGAAGTTTTGGAAGGAAAACGATATTTTCAAAAAAAGCATTGAGCTCCGGGAAGGAGCGCCTACCTACATGTTCTATGACGGCCCGCCTACGGCCAATGGAAAGCCTCATATCGGCCATGTGCTGACCCGTGTAATCAAGGACATGATTCCACGCTACCGCACTATGAAGGGGTATCAGGTGCCCCGCAAGGCCGGCTGGGACACCCACGGGCTTCCCGTGGAGCTGGAGGTGGAGAAACTGCTTGGCTTAGATGGCAAGGAGCAGATTGAGGAATATGGACTGGCGCCATTTATCGACAAATGTAAAGAATCTGTCTGGAAGTATAAGGGCATGTGGGAAGAATTTTCCGATGTGACTGGCTTCTGGGCGGACATGGAGGAGCCATATGTAACTTATCACGACGACTTTATCGAGTCCGAGTGGTGGGCCTTAAAGCAGATATGGGACAAAAAACTGTTATATAAAGGCTTCAAGATCGTTCCATTTTGTCCGCGCTGCGGTACGCCATTATCCTCCCATGAGGTGGCACAGGGCTATAAGACCGTGAAGGAGCGCTCGGCAGTGGTGCGCTTTAAGGTAATCGGTGAGGAGGCCTATTTCCTTGCCTGGACCACTACGCCGTGGACTCTGCCAAGCAACGTGGCTCTCTGTGTAAATCCGGATGAGACCTACTGTAAGGTAAAAGCCGCAGATGGCTATACCTATTATATGGCAGAGGCATTGTTGGACAATGTGTTGGGTGCTCTGGCAGAAGAGGGCAGCAGTGCCTATGAGATACTGGAGAGCTACCGTGGAACCGATTTGGAGCATAAGGAATACGAGCCGTTATTTGACTGTGTAAAGGCCATCTGTGAAAAGCAGAAGAAAAAGGGACATTACATTGTGTGTGATTCCTATGTAACCATGACGGACGGTACCGGTATCGTGCATATTGCACCGGCCTTTGGTGAAGACGACGCCCAGGTGGGACGAAAATACGACCTGCCCTTTGTGCAGTTAGTAAATGAAAAGGGAGAATTGACGGAGGAGACCGCCTATGCCGGAACCTTTGTCAAAGATGCTGACCCATTGATTTTGAAGGATTTGGATGCGGAAGGTCTGCTGTTTTCTGCACCGAAATTCGAGCATGACTATCCGTTCTGCTGGCGATGCGACACCCCGTTAATCTATTACGCAAGGGAGTCCTGGTATATTAAGACCACGGAAATAAAAGAGGATTTAATCCGCAATAATAATACCATCAACTGGATTCCGGACTCCATCGGTACGGGACGCTTTGGCAACTGGCTGGAAAACATTCAGGACTGGGCTGTATCTCGTAACCGCTACTGGGGAACCCCGCTGAATATCTGGGAGTGCGAGTGCGGCCATATGGAATCCATTGGAAGCCGGGCCGAGCTGGCAGAAAAAAGCGGTAATCCGGAAGCAGAAAAAATTGAACTGCATCGTCCCTACATTGATGAGGTGACGATTCCGTGTCCGCACTGCGGCAAGGCGATGCACCGTGTGCCAGAGGTAATTGACTGCTGGTTTGACTCTGGTGCCATGCCATTTGCCCAGCACCACTATCCATTTGAAAATAAAGAACTGTTCGAGGCGCAGTTCCCGGCACAGTTTATTTCCGAGGCAGTGGACCAGACCAGAGGATGGTTTTATACACTGTTAGCAGAGTCAGTAATCCTCTTTGATAAAGCCCCTTACGAAAATGTCATTGTTCTGGGACTTGTGCTGGATGAGGATGGACAGAAGATGAGCAAGAGCAAGGGGAATGCCGTAGACCCTATGGAGGCTCTTGGCCAGTATGGGGCCGATGCTATCCGCTGGTATTTTTACATCAACAGTGCACCGTGGCTGCCAAACCGTTTCCATGGCAAAGCCGTGACGGAGGGACAGCGGAAATTCATGGGTACTCTGTGGAATACCTATGCGTTCTTTGTTCTGTATGCCAACATTGATGATTTTGACGCAACCAAATATAAACTGGAATATGATAAATTATCCGTTATGGATAAATGGCTTTTGTCCCGTCTGTATTCCACAGTAAAGACGGTGGATGAAAACCTGGAAAACTATAAAATTCCTGAGACAGCCAAAGCGCTCCAGCAGTTTGTAGACGATATGAGCAACTGGTATGTGCGCCGCTGTCGTGACCGCTTCTGGGCCAAGGGCATGGAGCAGGATAAAATCAACGCCTATATGACACTGTATACGGCTCTTGTCACCATCAGTAAGGCCGCCGCGCCGATGATTCCGTTTATGACGGAAAGCATTTATCAGAACCTTGTGCGCAGCCTGGATGAAAAGGCGCCGGAGAGTATTCACTTGTGTGACTTCCCGAAAGTGGAAGAAGCCTGGATTGACAAAGACCTGGAAGCCAAAATGAAGGAATTGTTAGACATTGTAGTTCTCGGCCGTGCCTGCCGGAATGCGGCAAATATCAAAAACCGCCAGCCAATTGGAACCATGTATGTGAAGGCGGAAGGTGATTTGTCCGATTTCTATCAGGAAATTATAGCCGACGAATTGAATGTAAAAAAGGTTGTATTCACAGAGGATGTAAAAGACTTTACCTCCTACAGCTTCAAGCCCCAGTTGCGTACTCTGGGCCGCCGTTTCGGAAGCAAAATCAATCTGTTGAAGGAAATCCTTGGCGGTTTGGATGACAGTGCAGCCATGGAACAGCTAAACGAGACCGGACAGCTTACCGTAACGGTGGATGGCGTAGAGGAAGTGCTGGAGAAGGACGACCTGCTGATTGAGTCAGCACAAAAGGAAGGCTATGTCAGCGAATCCGATTACGGCGTGACGGTGGTACTGGATACGAACCTGACGCCGGAGCTGATTGAGGAAGGCTTTGTCCGGGAAATCATCAGCAAGGTACAGACCATGAGAAAGGATGCGGATTTTGAAGTCACCGACCACATTCGGGTTTACCAGGATGGCAATAACAGAATCCGGGAGATTATCATGGTAAATGCAGAGCAGATTAAGGCAGAGGTACTGGCAGATGAAATTTTCATCGGGGAAATGAAGGGCCACACTGCCAACTGGAAAATCAATGGAGAAGATGTACTTTTGGGGGTAACAAAGGTAACTGTTTAATTTATGCTGTAGAAAGCCGTTTGTGCCAGCGTGGCGGCACAAACGGAACAAATTAAAAGGCCGCGTAGAAATGAGGATAATTATGGCATTTAGGAATGAAACAGAAAAGAAAAAAGAACTGAAACAGAACATTGAGAACTACATGAAATTATTGTTCCGCAAATCGGTGGATGAAGCAAGCTCCCAGCAGTTGTTTCAGGCTGTGGCCTTTGCCGTTAAGGACATCGTGGTGGATGACTGGATGGACACTCACAAGGAGTACGAGAAGAAGGATGTGAAAACCATCTATTATCTGTCCATGGAATTTCTCATGGGACGCGCCCTGGGAAATATACTTATTAACCTCAAGCAGGACAAGGTTGTTCGTGAGGTTTTAGAGGGGATGGGTGTCAATCTGGATGAGCTGGAGGACCAGGAGCCGGATGCCGCTCTTGGCAACGGTGGTCTGGGAAGACTGGCTGCCTGCTTTTTGGATTCTCTGTCCACTCTGGGCTACCCGGCATACGGCTGTGGCATCCGCTACAAGTATGGAATGTTTATGCAGAAGATTGAGGACGGCTTCCAGGTTGAGGCGCCGGATGACTGGTTAAAGGATGGCAATCCTTTTGAGATGAAGCGTCCGGAATACGCAGTAGAGGTTCGCTTTGGCGGTTATGTTGCCGTGCGCAGAGATGAGGCTACGGGACGGGACCACTTCGTGCAGGAAGATTATCAGTCCGTTATGGCAGTGCCATACGATTTGCCAGTGGTCGGCTATGGAAACCGCATTGTCAATACCCTGCGTATCTGGGATGCAGAGGCCATTGATAACTTTAATCTGGATTCCTTCGACAAGGGAGATTATCAGAAGGCAGTGGAGCAGCAGAACCTGGCGAGAACCATCTGCGAGGTGCTCTACCCGAATGATAACCACACGGCCGGTAAGGAGCTGCGCTTAAAGCAGCAGTATTTCTTTGTGTCTGCCAGCGTGCAGCGCGCCGTGAGAAAGTATATGACAGACCACAGCGATATCCACGGTCTGCCGGAGAAGGTATGCTTCCAGTTAAATGATACCCATCCGACGGTAACTATACCAGAGTTGATGCGCATTCTGTTAGACGAGTACCGCCTGACCTGGGATGAGGCCTGGGACATTACCACCCGCTGCTGTGCCTATACCAACCATACCATTATGGCCGAGGCGCTGGAGAAGTGGCCGTTGGAACTGTTCTCCCGTCTGCTTCCAAGAATTTATCAGATTATTGAGGAGATTAACCGCCGGTTCCAGAACCAGATTCAGGAAAAATACCCGGGGAATTTTGATAAAATCAAAAATATGGCAATTATCTTCGATGGCCAGGTAAAAATGGCACACCTGGCAATTGTAGCCGGCTTCTCTGTAAACGGTGTGGCCAGACTGCACACGGAAATTCTGAAAAATCAGGAGTTAAAGGATTTCTACGAGATGATGCCGGAGAAATTCAACAACAAGACCAATGGTATCACCCAGCGCCGCTTCCTGCTTCACGGCAATCCGAAGCTGGCAGAGTGGGTTACCGGTAAAATTGGCGATGACTGGATTAAGGATTTGTCCCATCTGGATAAACTGTCTGTGTATGTGGATGACAAAAAATGCCAGCAGGAATTTATGAACATCAAATATCAGAATAAAGTCCGCCTGGCGCAATACATCAAAGAACATAACGGTATTGAGGTAGACCCTCGCTCCATCTTTGATGTGCAGGTAAAACGTCTGCATGAGTACAAGCGTCAGCTGCTGAACATTTTACATGTGATGCACCTGTATAATGAATTAAAGAAAAATCCGGAGATGGATTTGTACCCGCGCACCTTTATCTTTGGTGCGAAGGCTTCCGCCGGCTATCGTCGTGCCAAAGCCATTATCAAACTGATTACCAGCGTGGCAGACGTGGTAAACAACGACGCTTCCATTCAGGGCAAAATCAAGGTAGTATTCATCGAGAACTATCGTGTGTCCAATGCGGAAATGATATTTGCCGCCGCCGATGTATCCGAGCAGATTTCCACTGCCAGCAAGGAGGCTTCCGGTACGGGTAACATGAAATTTATGTTAAACGGTGCGCCGACTCTGGGAACCATGGATGGAGCCAACGTGGAAATCGTGGAAGAAGTAGGCGAGGAAAATGCCTTCATCTTCGGTCTGTCCTCCCAGGAGGTAATTGACTTTGAGCACAATAACCAGTACAATCCAAAGGAAATTTACAACATGGATTCCGACATCCGTGCGGTACTGACCCAGCTGATAGACGGAACGTATTGCCGTGAAAATCCGGATTTGTTCCGTGAGATTTACAGTTCTCTTCTGGAATCAAACGGCGGCGAGCGTGCCGACCAGTATTTCATACTGAAAGACTTCCGCTCCTACGAGGCGGCCCACAAGAAGGTGGAGGAAGCTTACCGCAATGAAGAGCGCTGGGCCAAAATGGCAATGCTTCAGGTTGCCAAGTGCGGCAAATTCTCCTCTGACCGAACCATTGAGGAGTATGTTAAAGATATTTGGCATCTGGAAAAGGTGGAACTGTAAAGGTAGAAGTTCATGAAACCATGACAGAGCGCCACTGTGCCAGATTGTGTATTGGCGTAGCACGACAATGCTTTATGCCATTAAAGAAAGGGCTTTGAAGATTTTTCAGAGCCCTTTTTTGCGTGTAAAGACGTATAAGAAGCAGTTTCCGGGGATGGCTGTGGATGCTATAATTGTTTTGTTACCGCCCCTAGACTGGTAGCAGAAGGGGGTGCTCATATGGCGTATGTCTTATCATTCCTCCTCTCTGTCGGGGCAGGTGTAGTTTCCTACTACATATGCAAATGGCTGGATGGAGGGGAATAGTCGGTAACTGGCCTAAACGGTTTACTCCACCGCTAACGGAGAAGAACCCCCAAAGAGTCCACACCTCTTTGGGGGTTCGTTTTGCTCATATGACATATCCTGTCTTATCGTTCTGTCAATACATACTATATCATATGCAATACATAATTTCAAGTAAAAATAAAAGTTTTACTCAGATTTCATCCCAAAATCACAGGGGAACACTGGTACTCATTCGGGCGCTTTTCCCTGTATTTCCGCCCGTAGACCTGCCGGTACAAATCCGAGGCAAAAATATCCTGTTCCAGCAGCTTTCTGTCCGGCTCCGTTAATTGTTTTCCGTCCACAGCCAGCCGGGATAAAATAGTGAGGGAACGGTTTTCAATCTGAGTTAACAGGCAGGAGGCTCTTTTTCTCATACCAAGAAGCCGGAGATATGGTATGGCAGGGGGTGTCTCCCGGATTCCAAACAGGCAGTGGAGCAGACTGCGGCGGATGCGCCCGGCGGTAAAGGTACGGGTCTGGCAGTCCTCTACAAATTCGTCCACTGTGCGGTAGTCCGGAAGTTTTCTTTTGATACGGTCGGCAAGTTCCGGGGAAATATCTTTGTACTGGCTCAAATCATGGCAGGAACGCAGAGCGTAGCCAATCATATCGGAAAAATCCTCCAGGCACAGGTGGGGTGTGGCGCTGGCGTAGATTTCCCTGCGCAGGGCCGTGGCCGAAGGATAGCAGCTCGGAGCGGAAGGAGTGGATTCGTGATAGTCCTGCCCTTTTCGCAGAATCGTAACGGGTGTTAAAGGAGAGCCGGTTTTCTGGAGGGCAAGACAGTATTCAATGCCTAAAATATTATTTGGCTGGCGGAGCAGTTCCTCTTTACAGGAGCCGGTCTGTATCAGCGCTCTGGCTCTGGCGGCGGGATAGGATAATCCCTGACGGAGGCCGGCATCCAGAGAGGAGCGGAACGCTTCTGTCTCATTGGCCAGCAGAGCAGCAATTTCCCATAAGGACTGGGTATCCCCACATTCACTGCCAAAGCAGATATCGGAGACAAAGCCTAACTGTGTCAATGCCAGTATGCCCCCCAGGGCAAAGTCACCGGCACTGGAGATGCCAAAGCGCAGGGGCAGTTCAAACACCAGGTCGGCGCCGCCCTCCAGAGCCGTTCTGGTACGGGAATATTTATCAAAGACAGCGGGCTCACCCCGCTGGACAAAATCGCCATTCAAAATGACAACCGTAAAATCCGCCCCGGTAATTTCCCTGGCCTGGCGGAGGTGATAGGCATGTCCCGGATGAAAGGGATTGTATTCACCAATGATTCCCACTGCTTTCATTTCAAAGAATCTCCTTTACTTTATTACAAATAGCATGGGCCAGCGCCCGGTGTCCTTCTGCAGTCAGGTGAAGGCTGTCCTCCTCTGAGGGCGCAGCGTAGTCCGCAGCGTTTAAAAAGGACGTCCCCAGTTCCTCTGCCATCTCCCGCAGCGCACTGCCTAATTGATGGGAAAGGGCAACGGATTCGGGAGGGAAGGAGGGGCCAAAAGGCGAAAATGCCATATGCTCTCCCAGCAGAATCGGGCTGACAAGCAGAACCGGCGCCTGGCTGATTGCCTGTATGGTTCGGGTGAGGAGACGGAGCCCTGTGGTAATTTTCTCCAGAGAAGGAGAAAACCGCTGTTTCATATCGTTGCTTCCTAACATCAGAATCGTAAGGTTCAGCGGTTCATGGGACATCAGGCAGGGAATGATATAATCCATGGCATTGCGGTAGGGCTCTGTCGGATCGTTCTGACAAGAGGTTCGTCCGTTCAGACCCTCCTCGATAATCCGGTAATCCGGCCCGAGAAGTTCTGCCAGGACACCGGGCCAGCGGACATTTTCTTCATAACGCCCGCCGCCGGGAATGTAGCCATGGGTGTTGGAGTCGCCAAAGCATAAAATGGATTTCATGGTTTCTCTCCTTTTTGCGTTTTTTATATTCCTCATGTTTTACATGCCTATTATAGGGGATAATGATGTAAAAAGCAATCCGGCGGTGTATTTATGGTGACTTGAGTTAGAATAGGGATTGAAGTTTTTGCAATATTTTGTTAAAATGAATATGTGTGCGTAGGTTTGTATCACACAGTAGAAAATTCTGAAAAGTAATGAGATAAATCTGGAGGAGAAGAAATGACAGTAAAGGAATGCTATGAATTTTTGGGAGCGGACTATGACGGTGTTTTGGGACGGCTGATGAAAGAGGAACGGGTAACCAAATATCTTGGGAAATTTTTACAGGACCCGATGCTGGAGCCATTAGAGAAGGCTTTGGAAGAGAAGGATTATGAAACAGCATTTCGCTGTGCGCATAACATAAAAGGCGTCTGCCAGAATCTGGGTATTACCGTGCTGGCTGATGTCAGCAGTGATTTGACAGAGAAGTTGCGTGGCGGAGAGCCATCGGAGGATATTACCCCGGAGCTGGAGCAGGTAAGGCAGGAGTATGCCAAGACAGTTGAGGCGCTTGAGACATTATAAATCAGTTATTGAGGTGAGGCAATGATTAGACTGAGACGGATGGGAATAGATGATAAAGAATTTGACTTTGACCAGTTAAAGGAACTCCGGGCTGGATTGGATTCAGGTGTGGATGTAACACTCTATGCCAAAAAGGAATTTCTTGCCATCCAGATGCGCGAGATTCGCCAGGGACTGGAGGAAGGACTGGATGTGTCCCGATACGCCAGTATGGATTATGACTGGTTCCAGATGGAGGAAATCCGCAAGGGTCTGCGGGCATCTCTGAATGTTGACTGTTACGCTTCTCCGGAGATTCCTTATGATAAAATGCGCCAGGTGCGCAAGGGTCTGGCTCTGGGCATCGACTTGTCACGCTTTTTGAAATTAAATGCCAAAACCCTCCGGCAGCTGCGCAAGGCCTATGTGTCCAAAGTAAATATTGTGGACTATGTGAAAAAGGGTTATGAGCCGGAGCAGCTGGATGAGATTCGCCAGGCTCTGGAAAAGAAGCTGGATATTGACCCGTATCTGATAAAGGAGATGCGGGGAATTGCCATACATGAAATCTGTATAGGTTTAGAGGAAGGGCTGGATGTGTCCCAATACGCCAAAATTGAATATTCCTGGCAGCAGATGCGGGAGCTGCGCCGTGGTCTGGAAAATCGTGTGGATATCAGCCAGTATTCCAATAGCATGTACTCGGCGCCTCAGATGAAGGAAATCCGCCTTGGTCTGGAAGCGGGCCTGGATGTATCGGGATACCGCAGTCTTGTTTATACAGCCACCGATATGGAGAAGAAGCGCAACAAGATACTGGAGGATTTTGCCAGAGCAATTGTAGCGAAAAGCCGCGAGCCGGTGAAGATAGAGGACTTTATTATTTCCGTTAGCGGTGATGAACTGGAGGCGTATCTGGAAATCCGGGGCAGTACCGACAATGCCTATCAGAAGCAGGAAATTCTTCAGGCTCTGGAAAAGGAGGGCATTAAAGAGGGAATTTTGACAGAAGAGATTGACCGGATTCTGGAACAAAGACAGTATAATGCTCCGGTTCTGATAGCAAAGGGCAAGAAGCCCCAAAAAGGTGCGGATGGCTGGTACGAGTATTTCTTTGAGACAAATCCAGAGAAAAATCAGACCCTCTTGGAAGACGGTTCCGTGGACTATGAGACTGTGTTCTGGTTCGAGATGGTAAAAGAGGGGGAGAGAGTGGCCTGCTATCATGAGGCGGAGGAAGGCGAACCAGGCTTTACCGTGACAGGGAAGGTTCTTCCGACTACCAGGGGCAGGGAACAGAAGGTACTGTCCTGTCAGGGAGTACTTCTCCTGTATGATAAAACGACATATGTGGCGTCTATAGATGGACGGATAGAATTAAAGGAAAATCAACTGAGTGTATCCAGTGTCTACATTCTGGATGAAGTGACCCGGAAGAGCGGCAATGTGGATTTTGAAGGCAGTGTCCTGATTCGGGGCAAAGTGGAAAGAGGCACAGAGGTGAGGGCTGCCAGGGATATTGTGGTGGAAGGCGATATAGGAGACTGCGTCCTTCAGTGCGGCGGCAGCCTGCTGGTTCGGAAGGGAGCCAAGGGAATCAAGGAAGGAAAGCTGGATGCCGGAGAAAATGTAGCGGGAAAATATTTTGACTCTGTGAAAATATATGCGGGAAAAGATGTATATGCCAATTACATGGTAAACTGCGAGATTTATGCGGAAAACCAGGTGATAATTCCAGGTGGAAAAGGAGTTCTGGCTGGCGGTCTGGTACAGGCAGTGGAGGGCATCCGGGTGCATCATCTGGGCAATCAGAATGGAGTTGAGACCATAGTTCGGATGGGCGTCAACAAGACCCTGCTGAAGGAGCAGAGACTCCTTGAAAGAAAAATGGAAAGGGTACATAATGACCTGTCTGTTTTGGGAAATGTGTATTTGAAGTATCATAGAAAATATAAACCAGAAGTGCGCAATACCATGGATATGTACCTGAAAATAGAAGCCGCCATTTATGCGAAAGAGAAGGAGGAGGAGGAACTGTATAGGAAAAAGCAGGAAATGGCAGAGCGGATTGAAAAAATGGAAAATGTAAAGGCCATTATCCATGGAAAGCTTTTTGAGGGAACCATATTTGAGATTGACCAATTACGCTGGCATGCCAAGGCGGCCAGCAATATCACGGTAAAGCGTATGGGAGAGAGGATTGCCGTATATAGTAACTAATCACCAGAATTGATAATTGCTATTAAAAAGGGGAGGTTAATAAATGAGAAATCGAATTTTAGTAGCAGACGATATGGAACTGAATCGTGAACTTCTTCAGGAGATGTTGGAGGAGGAATACGATATTGTTCAGGCGGAAGATGGAAAACAGGCGGTGGAGTGTCTGGAAAAAATGCACGAGGAAATCATACTGGTGCTTCTGGATCTGGTTATGCCGGAGTTAGATGGTTTTGCCGTACTGGACGTGATGAATGAACGGGGCTGGATGAAGAAAATACCCGTTATCGTAATCAGCGGAGAGACCTCCTCAGAGGCAGAGAAGAAATGTTTTGAATATGGGGTTTCCGATTTTATTCAGAAGCCTTTTAACAGTTCCATTGTCCAAAAGCGTGTGAAAAACATTGTGACGCTGTTTTCCTATCAGGCTTCTCTGGAGCAGAAAGTGGAGCAGCAGACCCAGGAACTGCAGAAGCAGAACCAGGTACTCCAGCAGCAGGCAGAGAAGCTGAGGGAAAATAACGTGCGGATTATTGATATTCTGGGTACGGTGGTGGAATCCCGTAATCTGGAGAGTGGAGAGCATATCCAGAGAGTAAAGGGCTTTACCCGGATTCTTGGCTATCAGATGATGAAGGATTACCCGGAGTATGGTCTCACCGAGGAAAAGGTGGAGATGATTACCGAGGCCAGTTCCCTGCATGATGTAGGAAAAATTGCCATCCCGGACAGCATTCTTTTAAAGCCGGGCCGCCTCACGGACGATGAATTTGATTACATGAAATCCCATACTACCAGAGGATGTGACATTCTGAACCAGATTGAAGGCATCTGGGAAGATGATTACCGGCAGCTCAGTTATGAAATCTGCCGCCATCACCATGAGCGTTATGACGGCCGGGGATATCCGGATAAACTTTCCGGGGATGAGATTCCGATTTCGGCGCAGCTTGTGTCTGTGGCCGATGTATACGATGCGCTGGTGAGTGAGCGTGTATATAAGGACGCCTTTTCACTGGATGAGGCCTTCCATATGATTATTGCCGGGGAGTGCGGCGTATTTTCCCCGAAATTAATGGAAAGCTTCCGCAACGCCCGCAAGGAGTTCGAGGGGCTGGCGAACAGGCGCAAAGGAAAGTGACAGAGGCATGGAATAAAAGCCAGAAATCCTGTCTCCCGGCTTGACAGTATCGGAGCCGGGGAGTAAGATAGAAAGAAAAAAGTTTACGTTATGTGACGCAAGAAAGAAGGAATTCAGCATGGAAAAGAAAAACATTGACTGGTCAAATCTTGGTTTTTCCTATCGGCCAACCACAGAGCGGTATGTGTCCCAGTACAAGGACGGCGTCTGGGATGAAGGGACTATGACAACCGATGACACCGTGGCAATAAGCGAGTGTGCCGGTGTGTTACAGTATTCCCAGTCCTGTTTTGAGGGATTGAAAGCATACACCACAAAGAGCGGCAAGGTGGTGACCTTCCGCCCGGACTTAAATGCCCGCCGTATGTCAGACACCACAAAGAGATTGGAAATGCCGCCATTTCCGGAGGACCGTTTTGTGGAAGCAGTGGATAAGGTGGTTAAGGCAAATCTGGATTATGTGCCGCCCTATGGCTCCGGGGCTACCTTATACATCCGTCCGTTTATGTTTGCCAGCGGCCCGGTAATTGGAGTAAGCCCGGCGGATGAATACCAGTTCCGTGTTTTCTGTACGCCGGTGGGCCCGTATTTCAAAGGCGGTGCCAAGCCGATTACCATTCGCGTCTGTGATTTTGACCGTGCAGCCCCTCATGGAACCGGCCACATCAAGGCGGGCCTGAATTATGCCATGAGCCTTCATGCTATTGTAGATGCCCATGAAAAGGGCTTTGATGAAAATATGTATCTGGATGCGGCCACCCGCACCAACGTGGAAGAGACTGGTGGCGCCAACTTCATTTTCGTGACGGAGGATAATAAAATTGTCACACCAAAATCTGACAGCATTCTTCCTTCCATCACCAGACGCTCCATCATGTATGTAGCCAAAGAATATCTGGGGCTGGAAACCGAAGAGAGGGTTGTGCCATTTACAGAGGTCAGTGAATTTGCCGAGTGTGGTCTCTGTGGAACAGCGGCGGTAATTTCTCCGGTCGGAAAGATTGTGGACCATGGTAAGGAAATCTGCCTGCCAAGCGGTATGGATGAGATGGGTCCGATTACGAAGAAACTGTATGATACCCTGACAGGAATCCAGATGGGCCATATTGACGCCCCGGAGGGATGGATTCACGAGATTCAGTAAATAGAATAGAAAAAGGTTCCAGGTTTTACCTCAGCGTAAGGTTTGGAGCCTTTTTTATCATAATAGGGCATGTAATTATGGGGCAGGAATGCAGAGCAGTAGAAAATACGAGGAGAAGGGGCGGCTGATATGAGTAAAAAGAAACATCTGTATATAGTAATGTGTCTAATCCTGGCGCTGGTATCCGGCCTTGTGGCGGAGCCGGAGGCCTCCCTGGCGAAAAGAGCGGCTTCCGCAGCGACAAAAACCAAGAAGATATCGATACAGGCAGGCAAGAAAAAGGACTTAAAAAGCAGAGCCATTGTCCGGAAATTCTTTGGAAAAAAGGCCCTGGCAAAGGGAGGGAAGAAGATACAATGGACCTCCTCAAAGAAGAAGGTTGCCACCGTATCCAAAAAAGGTGTTGTAAAGGCCAGGAAAAAGGGAAAAGCAGTAGTCCGGGCGAAATATGGTAAAAAGGTTATCCGGTTCCGGGTTACGGTAAAAGCAAAAAAGAAAACTAAAACCCAGTCAGATGCGGACAAAACCAAGGCGCCATCATCCACCGCACCGACTTCTGCCACGCCATCATCCACCGCGCCAGCTTCCACTGCTCCGGCGGGGAACGGTTCGACAGAAACTACACCGCCTTCGGGCGACAAGCCGGGCGTTACAGGGCCGTCAGAACAGCCTGCGTCTACACCTACACCGGTTCCTACACCGGTGCCAAAACTGGAAAGACCGTTAAAGGAATTGTACCAGTCCTCCTTTATGGTGGGAGCGGCCATCAATGGTTCTTCTACAGACACAGCGGCCATCCGGCACGAGGGCATGGCAAAAATATTGAAAACACATTTCAACAGCACTACCTTGAGCAATCTGATGAAACCGATGTATCTGCTGGATGAGAGTGCCTGCCGGGAGGCGGCTGCCAGAGACGGCGAGGATGTTACGGAGGTTGACGTAAAGTTTGACACCTGCGAAGAAAGTCTGAGGTTTTGCCGGGACAATAATATTTCCATGCGGGGCCACGTACTGGTATGGCACGACCAGACCCCGGAATGGTTTTTCAAAAAGGGATATGATGCGGATAATGAATATGTCTCCAAAGAAGTGATGGAGAAACGTATGGAGAACTATATTAAAAATGTGCTGGAATACTGCCAGACCAATTATCCGGGCGTGATTTACTGCTGGGATGTGGTCAATGAATGTGTGGACTTTGCGAACCCGGACACCACCGATGGCTGGAGCTGCCGGACGATGTTTAACGGGAAGACCACCCACTGGTATCAGACCATGGGAATTGACTATGTATACAAGGCCTTTGAATACGCAAGAAAGTATGCAGACCCGGAGGTAAAACTGATTTACAATGATTTTAATGTGTTCCAGCCGGCCAAGCGGGACAGCATCTGCACGTTGTTAAGGATATTAAAGAAGAAGGGAATCATTGACGGTGTGGGACTCCAGCCTACGGTGCTGCTAAGTTACCCTTCCCAGTTAAAGGGAGACAGCGATGATAGTTTTGAAACCTGCCTGCGTGCCTACGGCGCCACCGGCCTGGATATTCAAGTGACGGAACTCAGTTTTGAGATTCCGTCCAGTATGGAGCGCTCGGAAGCGAACTTGAAGCGCCAGGCAGACCGGTATCAGGAAATGTACGAACTGCTTCTGGCCATGGATGATGATAACGGCGGGCCATGCCACATCACCAGCGTGTCCGTCTTTGGTATCTGCGATGACTACCCGCTGTACGACAATCACAGGCAGTGCCTGTATCTATGGAATAAGGACTGCACGCCAAAGGAAGCGCTGTACCGAATTTATTTACTGGGTGAAACCTATGCCGACACCGGCGGGCTGACGCTATCCGGGACTTAGGCAGATGCCTGGCCCTGGCACGACGGCGCCGCCGTACTAAATGGAGGAACGATGCGATATTATATTTCCGACCTGCATTTTTATCATGAAAGCCTCCTCACAAAGATGGACAAGAGGGGGTTTTCTTCCTGTGAAGAAATGCACGACTATATGGTGGAAAAATGGAATAAGAAAGTCCGGGCTAACGACGAAGTCATTATCCTGGGTGACGTGTCCATGGGGCGGGGTAAGCCCACCAGCGATATGCTCGCCCGCCTGAATGGCCGGCTGAGCCTGATTGTGGGCAATCACGACACCTATCTGAAGGACCGCCGGTTTGACGCCTCCCGCTTTGAATGGATTAAGCCCTATGAGGAACTTAGCGACAATAAGCGCAAGGTGATTCTCAGCCATTATCCTATTTTCTGCTACAACGGCCAGTACCGCCGGGATAAGGAGGGGATGCCAAAGACTTATATGCTGTACGGCCATGTCCACGATACCCAGGACGAAGTGTTGGTAAACCGCTTTATCCAGGAGACCCGACAGGCTTGTTACCTCAGTCCGGGAGACGGGGAGCCAAGGCCCATTCCCTGCCAGATGATTAACTGCTTTTGTATGTTTTCGGATTATACGCCGCTGACGCTGGATGAGTGGATTGTGGTGGATGGGGAGAGGAGAGAGGGGATTGCAATAAATGGAGAGTAGAAGTAAAATAGGGTGTAGAAACGGAGGATACAAAGATGGGATATGAGGATAAAATTCTTGATGCAGCAAAAACAGCAAAATTATAGATTTTGTAAGAATTGATGAGGAAAGTATATGAAGGATAAAACAACAATTTTATATAACTATGGTTTGGGTAGGACTGAACTGGCTTTGAGTGAGAACAAATAAGTCGGAATCAGTCCATTTTTATGAGACGGGGTGGAGGTCACGCCCCGTCAATTATAGTTTAAAAGGAAAATGCTTTAAGTATAGGAAGGGGCTATTAGTCCAAATTAAAATTTTACAGTTGAGGTATGACTAAACAAAAATATAGGTTGCTTATACTTAAAAGGTATGATATTATAAGTAAATAAGCTTACTTATATATTAAGGAGAAGTTATGAGTTTTGGAACGTATTTTAGAGAATTAAGAAAGTCTAAACGGGTCACTCAAAAACAAATCGCTGATGCCATTGGAAAGACAACAATGCTGATTAGTGGTATTGAAACAAGTAAGAATGGCCCTTTTTCGGATGAAGATTTGAAAGTGGTTGCAAATTTTTTAGATCTTACGGATGTCGAATATAAAGCATTGTTGATACAAGCTGCTAATGCAAGGGGAAAACTACCCCCATATTTATTAGACTATATCAGTAAACACAGTGGAGTATATAACTTGTTGGAAGTTCTCGCCAAAAAAGAAATGGATGATGCTTCTTTGAAAAAAATTGTAATGTATGTGGAGGAAATAGAATAGTGATGTTTAAAACAGTAGATTTATTTGCGGGTGCGGGTGGTTTGAGTTATGGTTTTGAACTGACTAATAGATTTTTGATAGTTGCTGCGGCTGAAAATAACAAAAATGCGGAAAAAACATATATTGAAAACCATAAAGGGGGAAGTGGAATTGTAATAATACCGGATGTTAGGGGGTACGATTTTAAAAGTTTAGTTAAAAAATTCGATGGTATTGATGTGGTGATTGGAGGTCCTCCATGCCAAGGATTTTCAAATGCAAATAGACAGAAAAATCATATTATTAGTATGAATAATTCATTAGTAAAAGAGTATTTTAGGGCCATTAAAGAAATTAGACCTAAAGCATTTGTAATGGAAAATGTTAGTATGTTGTTTTCTGATACGCATAGATTTTATGATTCCATGCGCGATCATGATGAGGTAGTGTCACTGGATATAGAGATGAGGACAGATGAGTTAGTAATATCAGATGGAGATTTTGATGGAATAAATTTATTTAATGTGTTCGAGGAAGAAAGGGAAGCAGAATACAAAATTGCAGATGATTTATTTCAACTTTTAAATGTATTATACAAGAATAGACATAATGAGGATAGACTGTCAAAATATATAAAAAAGAATGCTGAGAAAATTGTTGATAAAATTACTGAATATCAGCAGCAAGCGGCATGCGAGTTTGAACTATTAGAAAATATAGCTGCCTCAATAAAAAGCCCAAAATTGTATGAATATTTTGGTGAACTTGGAAGATTTATAAAATTTCAGAAGAGTTTCCGCCTGAAAAGTGAGTTGGATACGAATGATATCATTTATAGTTTAGCTAGGGATTCAATAACGGGGAAATTAACAGCGGTTGTCAATTCATATGCCGTCATAGAATATGTAAATAAGATATTAGGGAAGGACTATATAAAAAACAGTGGAGTAGTAAATTCCCTTTGGTTCGGGGTTCCGCAGGAAAGAAAGCGTTTTATAATGCTTGGAATAAAATCTGATATAACGATGCAAAAGGAAATAGCCATGCCGTCAGAAACAGATTTCTCTATTGTAAGTGTTGGAGAGGCAATTATGGATCTGGTAGAATATCCAGTTAATGAGGATATGGATCAAGAGGGTGAATCTCCATATATAGAGCAACAGAATTTATCTGCATATGCGTTAAGTATGAGATTAGGGTCAACAGGAGTCAATAATCATATTGTTCCTAAGACCAGGGAAAGGGCAAAAAAAAGATTTGCCGCATTAAAAGAAGGAGAGAATTTCCATAAGCTGTCATCAGAATTAAAAGATAATTATGCTAACCCAGCAAGGACACAGAATAGTATATATCTAAGATTAGACAGTTCAAAACCTAGCGGTACAGTTGTAAACGTAAGAAAATCAATGTGGATTCATCCGACATTGAATAGAGCAATAAGTGTAAGGGAGGCAGCGAGATTACAATCGTTTCCAGATAAATTTGTTTTTAAGGGGACAAAAGATGCTCAATATCAACAGGTGGGAAATGCAGTGCCACCATTGATGGCCAAAGGGATAGCTGAAATATTGCTGAAGTATTTGTAAGGTATAAGGCGTAAGCGTAAATGCTTACGCCTATAAATTTGTGATTTCTATACGATAAGTATATTAAAATTAATAGCAAAATAGTGAATAATAAATAAAAAATAAAAAAATCAACACAAAAATATTTTTTTAATAATCGACAATTATTGACAAATAATACAGATTGATTTATAATAAAAATGAAACTGAATTTTACATTTTGGAGGGGGTAATGAGTTGCAGGAAGAATCTAAACGTGAAAAGTTTGTAAGGATTGCAGAGGCAAGAACTAATAAAATTATTAATATGATTCAGCTTCTCGGGAACTGTTCCAATCAGAGCTTGTATGAGTATTCTCAAAAAGATGTAAATAAAATATTTAGTGCGATACAAGCTGAACTGGATGAGGCAAAAAATCGATATAGCAAACAGGATAGCCAAAAAGGAAGTAAGTTTACATTAGAGTAGGAGGGGGAACTAATATGTGTTGGGAATTTCCTATAAATAATGGAGGTCAATTTCATGGAATAGGTGATTCGGGTATAGATTTGTTTAAAGGAGATCCGATGAAAGGTTTGACAAGGGAAATCTGTCAAAATTCTATTGATGCAAGAGTTAATGATAAAGAAGCTGTTCGTGTTGAGTTCAAGGCTTTTGAAATTGATGCAGATTGCCTGCCGCAGAGAAAGCAACTGTTAGCATATTATCAAGAAGTCTATGAATTTTGCAAAAGCCAGGAATTTGCAAAGGCTACAGAATATTTTGAAAGAACGATTCCCATATTGCAAAGGCCCAGAATTCAAATGCTTAGAATTAGTGACTTTAACACCTCTGGCTTGGTCGGTGCTGATGTTGCTGCAGAAAAATTTACCACACCGTGGTATCGGTTAGTTCGTTCTGTGGGTTCTTCTGACAAAGTAGAAGGGTCTATTGGAGCATTCGGAAGTGGAAAACAGGCTTGTTTTAGTTGTTCAGATATACAAACAGTTTTTTACAGCACCTACGACGAAAATAAAATTGAAGCTTATCAAGGAGTTTCAAAACTTATTAGTTTCATGGATGCGGACAACAATCTTCATTCAGATGTCGGATACTATAGTTCTAAAAATTGCATGCCATTTTATGAGCAGTTCAAGATAGATGTTGATTTCGATAGAAACGAGCCGGGAACGGACGTCTATATTGTTGCTTTCAAATCAGCGAACTCGGACTGGAAAAAAGAATTGGTAGTAGCTGTTTTAGATGGGTATTTATATGCAATCAAAGAGGGACATTTAGTCGTGCAAATAGATGACATACTTATTGATTGCGAGCACGTTTCGGAATTAATTGAACAATATAAAAATGACATAAGTAATAAAACGTATGATTATTATTGTGTTTTAAATAATGCAGATAGTGAAATTAGGTATTTTTCATACATAGAGGAAAATGATGTGGAGTTGCACATGCTGATGAAACCTGATTTGCATAGGCGGGTGGCGATGATACGTTTCCCGGGAATGAAAGTTTTTGATAAGGGAAGTATATCAGCTACAGTATCATTTGCTGGAATATGTATTATTAGAGGCAAAAAAATTAGCAAGCTCCTGGGCGGATTAGAGAATATACAACATAATGCATGGGAGTTATCTCGATATCGTGATGAACCTGAAAATCAGGTAGAGGCACAGGCTAAAATAAAGAAGATATATGGTGATATAAAGAAACTATTTAATGAACTAAAAGGTCAGGATACAGAAGGGGAAATTGATCCAGAGATAGGAGATTGTCTTCCGGATCCGATGTCGGATAAAGAAGAAAATCAAGAATCAATTAAGGATGAAGTGTTAGAAATACGTACAAGAAGTAGCAAACCAGTTGAGCCACATAGTGCTTTGGAAATTGAAGATGAAAATGGGGATGATGGAACTGATGGCGGAACAAGCGGTGGAGTAGGTGTTCATGTGGGAGGTGGTCATATTACCGAAGACCCGGATCCGGGACCCGGTCCGGGTGATGAACCTGGAGATAATCCTGTCCCTAGTCAGTCGTCAATAGAATCAAAGATAAAGAAAAAAGTGCAGAGAGTTCCAGCTACAATTAGATATTTTGTAGAAGATGCGGCCAAAGGTGAATATGAAATTAATATAACGCCAAAGGAGTATGTTAAGGACGGACAAATTATTGTCTTTATGTCTGCTGAAACAGATAAGTATAAGGCAGATATTAAAATGGCAAAAACTAGGAATAAAAATTTAGATATTTCAGGGAATATAATAAATGGTATTAATCTTGAAAAAGGTGTAAAAACAGCAATTCAAATAAAATTTGATTATAGTGATATTTGTTCGTTGGAGGTGATTGTATATGGACATTAGGTATAGGCTATATCCATACCCGGTGCTGGCATATTTTAATGATGATTATATTGACAGCAAATTTGAAGTGATAGGTCAATGTGAAAAAAACGGATACGACATAGAGGTGAAAATAAATGTGTTATTAGAAAATCAAAAGTTATTTGAAATGATTAAAGAAGGAAAAGCATTGATTGTATATCATTTAGAATGCTCTCAGTCAGGGTATAGAAATATACATAGAACGGATCAATTACAAGATAGAGTTACTGTAAAAGCTTCATTGCTAAATGGTGAATTGCATGTATGTACGTTTATTTTAGCCAATGAAAATTTGAACGATTATTATAATGATAAATTCAATCCGGAGTATACAAAACCAATTAAGTTTATTGAAAAAGGTTGTGTTTTGGCAGTAGGTAAACAGTTTAACTGGAATATCACTAAGGTTAAATCAGATTTGCTAAAATCTTCATCGCCATTTCGAATAATTAAAAATATGGATCCGAATGTATCAGAGATGATTGTAGAATATGAATCTAGTCATCACATAATTATTAAGCTAAATGAGAAGGATTTGGCCATTTATAAATCTATGAGAGATGATCCGGGAGTAAGGGATATTTTGAATTCCGCTATTGTCGTCCCTGCATTGGTATATGTGCTGGGGGAACTTGCTTTTACTGACGAGTCTACATTGGAGGCTGAGTTTGGCAACCAATCCTGGTATCTGTCTATAAAACAGACTCTTGAAAAAAACTTTAAGATAAAAATGAGTTCTTTAAAAGGCGAAAATATATTCTCATTAGCGCAGAGGATGCTACGGACGCCTATCAATAATGCGTTAGAGCAATTATCTACTGTCGGTTCAAAAGCTGATGGAGAGGAGGGAGAATATTGATTATTCAAATTATAGGCTCGGAAAAACTGGACTTTCTCAAAGATAAAACATGCATTGAAAAATGTCTTAATAAATATCAGAACTACCCCTCAAATAAATGGCTTATAGAGATGTGCGATGGTACGCCATTTATTGATACTAAATTTGAAAACATCAAGGATTTTGAATTGGATATGTCCGCAGATAAATCCAAAGCATTTGAAACAGAGTTTGAAAATGTTAAGCGAGTATATGGTAATTTGAAATTTTTGACTGATTCTATGGCTTCGGATGAAAGACTTTGGGCAGCTCTTTGTATCGGACCGTTTTATGAATATGTTAGGTATAGGTGGAAAATTGATAGTGTAAACAATGTGTTGCAACATTATTTTTTTGAACAATCTGGTAAAAGAGGATTAACAAGAAATGCTATTTCACGGCTGTGGTGGATAGGGCGTTTGACATATGATAAAAATAGAACGGATAAATACGAATTGACCCGTTTTGTTTGTGGACATTCAGATTACATTATGCATTTTATAGAACGTAATACTTCCAATAATTTGCACGTAATGCGCCCATTTTTAGAAGCTATTATGGAGGCGAGAGAAAGAGGGTTTGATTTAAACACAGATGATGCAGGAAACCTGGCGAAGTATCTTAATCTTCTTGGGGGTGTGTATATTCTTGATTTCATGCCAGAAGAATGGATCAAAGATAAAATCAGAGTAAAAATTGATTCTATGTTTCAAACATCATTTAAACAAATTGAAAATGAAAATATGTCAATTACAAATAATGAAAATGTTATATCAGCAAAAAGCAAGATTGTTCTTGAAAATGTGGAGAATCATCATAAGGTATTAATTTCAGCAAAGAAAAATAGACTTATTACTAAACCAGCAAATTTAATTGGTCTTAAAGTAGGAGATAGTGTACGAATTGGAAAACTTAGTTTTATAATTGCAGAAATACTTTGATTTGCGTTATTAATTAGACGTAAGAGGTGAAAATATACATAGAAATGGTTTAAATGTGGTTAGGAGAAAAATGGTGATATTCGAATTATATTGCTGTACGCCTATTGGTGGATTTTTGGGGGGTCTGGAAATTTAAAATAAACCACATTTACGAAATGTAATAGGTAGCTCTAGGCACAAAACCAGGGAATCGATATGTTTAAATTTTTTTACAATAAATCTTTTGATATAGACCTGATTGCAATCGTAAAAGTTTTTGGTATTATCGCCACTAAAGTGACAGAATAAGCAGAAATAAATCAGGAAATATAGGGCGGTGAGTAAAGTGCGAAAACAGTTGCACTTTCTGGATGAATTTTTGCGAAAAAAATCTTTGAAGTATTATTAATATTATAATTTCTCTGAGGTGATATTTTGGATAATCTGACGCAAGAGCAACGCAAAAAGAATATGCAACACATAAAAAGCAAAGATACTGATATAGAAGTTTTATTACGTAAAGCTTTATGGAAATGCGGATATCGTTTTAGAAAACACTATGTTGCCTTACCTGGCAAACCGGATATTGTAATTACAAAATATAAAATAGCAATTTTTTGTGATGGGGAGTTTTTTCATGGAAAGGATTGGGAAGTTTTGAAGCCCAAGCTTGAAAAGGGTAATAATAGCAAATATTGGATCGAGAAAATATCTCGAAATAGGGAACGGGATGATGAAATAGATAAACAGTTGCTTTTTATGGGATGGACTGTCATACGATTTTGGGGTAATGATATAAAGAAAAATATCGATGAATGCCTCCGTGTGATAGAGGAGGTAATATTTGAACAAAAGATAGAAATGCACGAAACGATTTTTGGGAGGTGAAATATGGTGGATTTAGAGATTGTAGTTGAAGAGTTCAGAAGAAAAATAGAACAGGATGCTACATTGCAAGATTTTATAAAAGACGTGCTTGTGATTGCTGGAACAGCAAATTCTAATAGAGCCTTCTACACTATAGTATATCATCTGATGGGAGGAAAGACTTTTCCTAAAAAACTTAGTCATAAAATTTCACTTTGCATGGATAAAGGAGTAATAGAAAAAACTTTTCTTAAGCGAAATAATTATGAGCAACGTGTTTATGGGTTTTTAAGTGGTAAGAAAAAAGATACTGAAGAATATGAAGATTTGTATTATTCAGATAAAATAATAAATCTAGGCCATGGAAGTAAGGCAAGCGAAAATGGACGAGGTTTATCGCCCAAAAGAATTCAATTTATTGAAAATGATATTTGTGTCATGAGTGTATTACAGGCTATAGCTACAATAGAAAAACAAGTGAGACTTTTTACAAAAGATAGTAAACAGATAGGGAAGATAGAAGATATGGTGCTTGCGAGAAAAAGAATTCTTGCATTAAGTCAACATCACTCTGCAGACGATTTTATTGAGTATGAGGAACAACTTGAAGACGAGCAAATCATAAAGGAGAATGAAGAGTTGTCTGAAGCCGAAAAAGAAACACTAATACTGGCGAGGCGCGGGCAAGGGAAATTTAGAGCGAACGTACTTAACAGAAACAAATGTTGTCCTTTTACAAAAATTAGTAATCCTCACCTTCTGATTGCTTCACATATAAAACCCTGGAAAGATTCTAATAATAAAGAAAAAGTTGATGGAAATAATGGGTTTGCATTCACTCCGACATTTGACCGCCTATTTGATCAGGGGTATATATCGTTTAATAACGACAAAACCTTACTTATTTCTGAAACGCTCAGTAAAGAATGCAGAGATGCTTTGCATATAAGAAATGGTCAAGTTATTGAGGGATTAATAATATCTGATAAATGTAAAGAGTACTTAGAATTTCATAGAAGTAAAAGATTCAGAAAATAGTTGGAGAAATTATGAAACTGCGAGTTTGAGAACGTTTCAAGTGAGAGTGAGAGGAGGGGAGGATGAAAAGTCCGTAAATATTGATCTTCTATGATAATAGTTGGGCTGAAATCTCCTTTACGGGGTTCTAGTCCTTGGTTTGTTTATAACAGCACATGGCAAAGCATGTCAAGAGCAAGCGGTACCCCCCTTCACCACTCCAGCGCCGTAAAAAACACATCATACATATCATCCCACGCTCCATAGGGCGAATTCACCCCACCGCCATTGACACTACGAATCATGGCGGCTTCAAACTCTTCGCCCATTTCTATAAGCTCTCCCACGGAGATATCATAGCCAAGTTCCTTTATTTTATCGCAAAAAGCGTGGACGGGATACTTTTCCTTTTTCGTATCCAGCAAAGCCTGGCGCAGAGCCGGGTCTGCTTTTGCCATTTCCAAAATTTCCGCCAGCCGTTCCTCCATATCTTCCTCCGTTCCGAAGCCTCCAATTTTTCAACATCTTTCCCTTCATACCCATACCTTAGCACACCTCCCAGAGGCTGTCAAACGGCCAAAGCCATAGACACGCTGTCACAAAACAAAACAGGATTCAAACCAGCGCCGTCCTGCTGGGAAAAATACAGTTTTTTACAAAACCAAACTCCAGGAAAGTCCCCCTTTACTTTTCATTTGCATTTTGTTAGTATTTTAGGTGAATATCATAATTAAAAATGGAGGACGGTTGCTTTATAGTGACACAAACTCTTATAAGTAAAAAGCAGTAAAAAACAAATTTAATATTTGTAATGCGTTTTCTCCCGTGGAGACGCTTTGGAAAGGAGTAAAAAATGAAACTATGGAGATTTACAGCCACAGTCATGGCAGTGACCCTGTGTGTGACAGCGGTGCCGGCTGCGGCAGAAAAAAAGCAGGAGAAAGAAGCAGGCAATGCTCTGGTTGAATGGGCGGGCATGGATAAAGGCCTGGGTCATATCCCGGAAAAGAAAGAGGTATTTAATAAAAAAGACTTAATCGATGACCAGATACCGTCAGGAACTAAGGGTAGGAAGAAGGCAGAAGCTTCGCTGCCATCTTCTTATGATGCCCGGACAGAGGGAGTGGTTCCTTCGGTGAAAGATCAGGGATATACTGGCAATTGCTGGGCTTTTGCGGCACTTGGCTCCGGGGAATCCGGTCTGATGAAGGAAGGAGTGGCTGAACCGGATTTGGCAGAACGCCACCTTGCCTACACCGCATATAATCATTGGCTGGACCCGTTAAATCTGACGGAGGGAGATGAAAGTCAGTTAGAAGAGGGGGTAAATTCATATGTGATAGGTGGCAACGCCAACGTAGCCTGCAATAATCTGGCAGCCTGGCGGGGGGCTGTGGATGAGGAGAAAGCGCCCCATGAACTCATTTACAATGCGGATGTGGATGAGAGGCTGGAAGGTGTCCGGATTCCGGACAGTATGACGTATCAGCAGGATAATTATCATTTGGAAAATGCAGAATTTGTTTATCTTGCCGCATCAAACCGGGTAAAGAAACTGCTGATGGAAAAGGGCTGTGCTGTGATTAGCTATCATGCGCCGGATACAGGGGAGGAAATGGAAAGATATGCCAATGAAGAGTATACGGCGTATTATGTGGATGATGAGGATTTGGTGGAAAATCATGATGTGTTGTTAGTGGGTTGGGATGATGATTATCCGGTGAAAAACTTTAATTCGAGGTGCCGGCCGAAAAAGCCGGGAGCCTGGCTGATTCGCAACAGTTGGGGGACGGATTTCCATGATGGGGGCTATCTGTGGATTTCCTACGAAGATGCGGTATTGACACAGGAAACCAATGAGGTAGTATTTTTTGATATGGCGCCGGCAGATAACTATGATAATAATTATCAGTATGATGGCGGTTCCAATTCCTCGTATTTATCAGGGGCGGCCAGAGAGATAGATCGTATAGCCAATATTTTTACGGCACAGTATAAGGAGAGTCTTGAGGCCGTTTCTGTTCAGACGAATGAAAGAAATGTAGATTATGAAATAAAGATTTACCAGGTGGAGAGCGATACAGAGCCGGAGAGCGGTGAACTGCTGACTACTCTGACCGGTACATTGGAGGAGCGGGGATACCATACCATTGACTTTACTGAACAGGGTAAAAAAGATATTGCATTGGAAAAGGGAGAAAAATTCTCCGTTGTGGTAAGATTGACGGGTGAGGATGGTGAGTGCAGCGCCATGGCAGAAGAGACTGCTGCCGGCTGGGCTGGTGTAATCGAAGAAGTTTCCCTGAAAGAAAAGGAAAGTTTTGTGCAGGTAGGAGGCCAATGGGATGATTGTGCCAACGACCCGGAAATCTTCCAGGGGAATTGGCGAATTAAGGCCTTTACCAGTGTGGATGACAGCGTGCTCTGCGATGGCATTACTGCCGGACAGGAGAAGATGGTGGTAAGGAAAAATGAGAAAAAGGCCATTTCTTATACCCTGTCGCCGGAAAATGTAACCAATGAGGTTGTGACGTGGGAATCGGAAGATGAAAGCATTGCCAGAGTTTCTAATGGTGTGGTGTATGGTATAAGCGGGGGCGAAACCACGGTTACCGGCCGCATCAATGGACATGAAATGAAAGTATCTGTAACAGTGGAGACCATACCGGCAGAAAGTATTTCCCTGCCACGGAGCATTACCCTCTATCGCAATCAATCACAGAAACTGGACGCAGAGGTATCGCCTGCGGATACAACGGATGTTTTGAAATGGGAATCAGATGACCCTTCCAAGGTGTGGGTATATGACGATGGAACGATTGTGGGGCTACAGGAGACGGGCAAAGACGGTGTGGTGGTAGAAGCCACAGCTGGCAGCTGTACCGCAAGGTGTCTGGTGACAGTGGCGGCAAAACAACCACAGGATGTGACACTGGAAGAAATGCAGAGTCAGCATCCATATTTGGGTGGTGTGACGCAGACCTTTGAGTATGCCAGGGAAAACGCAGTCAGTTATCAGGTTACCTTCTCCGAAGATACAGCGTTGGAGGACGGATATGATTTTCTGTGTCTGTATAATGATAGAGATAAGCTGATAAAAGCTTATACCGGCTGGGAGCTGGCAGGTGAAACCATAACCATTCCCTACAGACGGATTAAACTTGTGCTGGAAGCCGATAGCGGAATAGAGTATTATGGTTTCCGGATTACCAGTATTGTGCCGAAATACGGAACGGTGACACCAACACCGCCGACATCACCCGAAACGGGGGCAACGCCGATGCCGCCTTCCAATGTGACGGCAACACCGCCTGCCAATACGACACCGGCTCCGACAGCGAAGCCGGGAGATTCCGGGGACAAAGAGCAAAAAAATACTGTTACGATTAAATTTTCACCAAAGACCAAGAAAGTAAAGGCCGGGAAAAAGCTGAAACTGAAAAAATATCTGAAAGTTACTAAAGGAAGCAAAGGGGAAAAATATACTCTGTCCTGGAAGTTTACCAAAAAGAAATATAAGAAATGGGCGTCCCTTTCCCAAAAAGGTGTATTAAAAACCAAAAAGAAGGCAAAGGGCAAAGTGCTTCAGGTTCAGGCAAAAGTCAAGGGCAGCTCCGGCGGGACAGCAAAAATCAAAATAAAGATTCGATAGTAGAGGAACGGAAATGAAAAGCAGTCAGGAATTAAGAAATACATTAAGGCAGATTGACAGGAAAAGTTATCCTGCCTATAAGCAGCTAAAGGGAGTATACCGGTTTGAGGGCTTTCTGCTGGGGATTGACCATGTGCAGGGAGACCCCTTTGCCGCCCCCTCCCGGGTCAGCGTGCAGGTGGCCGGCGCCCAGGCAGGGTTTGATGGAGCGCTCTTTGACACCCGGGAGAAAAAGATTGCATTAGAGGATTATCTTCTGCGGGAATTTGGCAGGAGACTGAAGGACTTCTCCTTTCAGGCAAAGGGCTCCGGCAAATCGGGGCTGATGTCAGTAAGCCGTCCGGGACAGGAAGTGTTAGAGCGGACGGCCTGCCAGATAAACCGGGACAGCGGAGATATAATTTTGCGTCTGGAGATTGGCTTTCCGGCCAATGGGCGCACTGTCAACAGCCGGGAGCTGGAAAAAATACTTTTTGACTTCCTGCCGGTGTGCGTAAAAAAGTCACTGTTTTACCGGGCCCTGGATGAAGAAAAGGTGCGCCGGACCGTAGAGCTGGCAGAGGACCAGACATGGCTCAGGGAGCAGTTGCGGCAGCAGGAGCTGGTGGCCTTTGTGGCAAATGGCTCCATTCTCCCCAGAGAATCCGGGGTCAGTTCGCGGCCGATGAAAGGGGCTGTGCCCTTTCGCTCCCCGGAAGAAATGGAGATAACCCTGGAGCTTCCGCACCATGGCAGGATTCAGGGCATGGCAATCCGCAAGGGCATTACCATGATTGTGGGAGGCGGCTACCACGGCAAGTCCACGCTGTTAAAGGCGCTGGAGCTGGGCGTTTACAACCACATTGCCGGGGATGGCAGAGAATTTGTGGTGACGGATGAGACGGCCATGAAGCTTAGGGCCGAGGATGGGCGCAGTGTGAAACAGGTGGACATTTCCCTGTTCATCAACAATCTGCCCAATGGAAAAGATACGAAAAAATTTGTTACCGAGGACGCCAGCGGCTCCACTTCCCAGGCCGCTAATGTGGTGGAGGCCATGGAGGCCGGGAGCCGGGTGTTTCTCATTGATGAGGACACCAGTGCCACCAACTTTATGATTCGGGACGAACTGATGCAGCGGGTGGTGCATCAGGAGGTAGAGCCGATTACCCCCTTTACCCTGCGGGTGAAGGAATTATATGAACAGTATGGTATTTCCACCGTGCTGGTGGCGGGAAGCTCCGGCAGTTATTTTCATGTGGCAGACAGTATTGTGCAGATGAACCAGTATGAGCCTGTGGAGATTACAGCCCTGGCCAAAAAAGAAGCGGAGGCATTTCCTCTGCCCCTGCAGAGCACAGAGCCGGTGCCGGAACCGGATTTTCAGAGAGCATTCCGGAGCGACCGGAAATTTGGCGCCGATGGCCGGGTAAAATTAAAAACCTTTGGCATGGACGGGATTAGCGTGAACCGGGACAATATTGATTTGCGGTATGTGGAGCAGCTGGCGGACAGCGAGCAGCTGACGGCCCTGGCCCAGCTGATGAAATATATGCGGATGCAGGTCTTTGATGGAAAAAGGACATTACAGCAGGCAGTAGAGGCCACGGTACAGATTCTGCAGAAGAAGGGCTGGGAGGGTATCTTCGGTGGAAGCAGTCTGCCGGGAAACCTGGCGATGCCCAGGCCCCAGGAAATATTTGCCTGCGTGAACCGCTGGCGGGAACTGGGATAAAAATTGGGATAAAAATGCCGTATTTTTCCCCTTGTATAAATTCATCAATAATGTTATATTCTACAGTAGGGAAATGTTTTCATAAAAACTACGTTGATATATACTTGAGAGAGGAAGCGACAATGACAATATGGAATCTGATTAGCCTGGCGGGCGGTCTGGCACTGTTTATTTTTGGCATGAATCTGATGAGCGACGGTCTGAAACTGGTGGCTGGTTCATATTTGAAGAAAATTCTGGAGAAGCTGACACAAAACCGTTTTACGGCTATGTTTGTAGGGGCGGGGCTGACAGCCCTGATTCAGAGTTCCAATGCCATGTGCGTTATGGTGGTGGGATTTGTCAACGCCGGCATGATGCAGCTGGAGCGCTCCGTAGGTATTCTGATGGGAGCCAAAATCGGTACTACTATTACCGGACAGCTCATCGCCTTTAATATTTCGGAGATTGCGCCGGTGATTGCTTTCGTAGGCGTAGCAATCACCATGTTTGCCAAGAAGCCGAAAATGAAAAACGCAGGACAAATTGTTGCCAGCCTTGGTGTATTGTTCATTGGTCTGGGTACGATGAGTACGGCTATGAAGCCATTGGCAAATGAGGAGTGGTTCCAGGGGATTTTGAGTGAATTTTCCAATCCTTTGCTGGGAGTTCTGGTAGGTATTATTTTTACTGTCATTATCCAGAGTGCCTCTGCCTCGGTGGGTGTTCTGCAGATGATGGCAGTCAGCGGAGTAATCGGTTTCAATCAGGCCTTTTACATTATGCTTGGTATGAATATTGGTGCCAGTGTAGCACCGGCCCTTGCCTCCATTAATGCCAGAAAGGACGCCAAGAGGGTGGCGCTGATTGTCATATTGTTTGAGAGCATCGGCATGATACTGTTTTTAGTTGTGTCACAGCTCTTTCCGGTGGTGCTGGACTGGATTGCCGGTACGTCGCCGGATAATCCAAGCAGACAGATTGCCAATGCCAATACGATATTTAACTGTGTGACGGTTCTTATTCTTCTGCCCTGTGCCAAATATCTGGTTCGCATGTCGAAGGCCATCATCCGGGGCAAAGATGAAAAAGACGTGGCAGCCCTGCATTATATTGACGAATCCGGCTATCAGTCCGGCACGGTGTTAATCGGCCAGATTGATAAAGAGGTGGGACGGATGCATGGTCTGGTGCGGGAGAACCTGGAAGCTTCTACGAAAGCCTACTTTAATGAAAAGGCTATTTCGGATGAAGCATTTAGTGAAAATGAGGCAGCAGTGGATTTTCTTAATAAAGAGATTACAGCGGCTCTGATTCGTACCGGTGAATTGGGAATATCCAAGAACGAGGCCATCCATGTGGGCCATCTGTATCATATCGTGACAGATTTTGAGCGGATTGGCGACCATGCGGAAAATGTGCTGGGCTATGCCAGGCAGATGCGGGAGCAGAAGCAGAAGTTTTCCAATAAGGCTTTGAAGGATTTGAAAGAACTGACCCAGGCGGTATATAAAATCTTTGATTTGGCCTGTGAAAATTTTGCACAGCCAAGTGAGGAGTTGTACCGTGTCATTCACCGGATGGAGGATGACATCGATAATATGGTGGATAAAATGCGTAACGGCAACATTAAACGTCTCGGCAAGATGAAGTGCGAAGCCACCCAGGGATTGTATTTCAGCGAAATTCTGGTGGATTTGGAGCGTGTGGCAGACCACGCACTGAACATTGCCCAGGCAGCAAGAAGATCTATGAGTGATAGAGGATAAAAACGGAGGTGCGAATTATGGGAAGCAGGGGAAAACGCGTAACGGCAGGGTTTTTAGCCATAGCGCTGGCTTTTTCACTGGCTCTGACAGGAAATGGAGCGGGTGAAGCCAAAGCAGCGAAAAAAGTAAAAATCAAAGCCATTAAGGTAACCAATGTTAAAAACAAAGAGCTGAGATTAATAAAGGGCGATACCTACAAACTAAAGGTGAAGGTAAAGGCAAAGCCGAACAAGTCTAAATACAAAAAGATTCGGTTTGTTTCTTCTGAAAAGAAAGTGGCAACCGTTTCCAAAAAGGGAAAAATCAAGGCAAAAAAAGAGGGAACCACGAAAATATCTGTGATTTCCAAAAAAAATAAAAAGAAAAAAACGGTGATTCGTGTGACGGTGTATGAACCGATGCCGCCTTGCGGTGGAGCCTACAGCGTCCCGACCACACCTGTGCCGACGGCCAATGGAGATGAATCGCCATCTCAGACACCACCTTCCGGGGATGAGCCTGGGAAAAATCCGGATTCTCCTACTCCTACGCCGACCAGCTCACCGGAGCCGGATGGCAGCAGCCTCTCTGTCCGCAAGCCTTTTGCCCAGGGAGCCCATGTGGGGGATACTCTGTCAGAGGTTGCCATTGAGGGCGGAAGTATTGTAGACAGCAATGGAAATGCGGTAGCAGGAAGTTATTCCTGGCTTGCGCCGGAGACCGTGTTGGACAGGACGGGAATTTTTCATCAGAAGGTACAGTTTACCCCGGAAGATGACCGGTTTGATGCGGTGTCAGACATCGAGATTACCCTGTCTGTATCCAAAGCAAAGATAACGCTGACCCGGCCGGTAGCCCGGGCCATTACTGCTTCCCAGTCACTGGCATCTTCAACCCTCACCGGCGGCAAAGCAGTAGATGAGGAGGGCAATACGGTTCCTGGAACCTTTGCCTGGACGGACGCTTCTGTGATTCCGGGAGAAAGTAAGTTTTGCAGTGTGACATTTACGCCGGAGAATACTGAGAAATATCGAAAGGCTGTCACTTATGTCAAAGTGCAGGTGACGGGTACTGCCTCCGATTCCGGGGCTGTAGATAAAACCATTGATTTATCTGGAGGCACATGGAAAAACGATACGGCTTATGACCGGGCCTGGACGGGAACGGTGTACGATTTGAACCCAGCCATTGCCGGTCTGGATATGAGCAGGTATGAAAAGATTACGCTTTCCGTAAAATTATATGACACGTCCAATCAGCTGATTACTTCCTCCAATATGGGGCAGGCGGTTTGCAAACTGTCTGCGGGAAGGGATGACTGGACAGGATTTACCAGTGTCTGGACGGCCTCTACCGCCAGTCTTTCCCTGGAAAATTATCCGGGGGGAGAGTTGTATCTGGTTGTGCAGAATTCGACGGCCAATATTGGCTACATTGAGATTACTTCACTGACCCTGAATGCCAAAAGGGGCTCAAATGTTACGGACGGCAGCAGTCTGAAAAGTACCTACGGGGATATATTTGGCAAGGTAGGTATGGCCCTTGAGAGATGGCAGATTACCAGTACCAATGTCATGAATTTTGCCAAGAGCCAGTACAACAGCCTGACCATGGGAAATGAGATGAAACCGGATTATATCCTGGGTGGGAATCCGACGCTTATGAACAGTAATCCTTCCGGGTATGTGGACACGGCAGATTTTACCTATCCGTATCTGGATACGAAGTATCCAAAGATTGATATGGATGCCATTGATAGTTATATAACGAAAGCCTATGACAATAGCATGAAAATGCGGTATCATGTGTTTATCTGGCATGCCCAGACGCCAAAGTGGTTTTTTAAGGAAAATTACAGTACGTCCAGCACCAGCGCTTATGTGACGCCGGAGGTCATGAATGGCCGTCTGGAATATTTAATCCGCAATGTCATGACGCATGTTTATAATCTGCAGAATGAAGAGGGTGTATATATTGGCAGAGAGGTGATAGACAGCTGGGACATTGCCAATGAATATTTTCACAATTATGATAAAGGGTATAAAGCATACTGGGATGAGGTATATTATCCGGATTATACCTTTACGGAAAATAAGCACAGCGGTATACTGACGCCGGTTTATATTAAAGAAGCCTTTGCACTGGCGCACTCTATTTTGGAGGACTATGAACTGACGGATTCAGTGAGCCTGCTGTTTAATGAATTTAATACGTATATGGAAGCAGACAAGATTGTCAAAATGATTAATTATTTCAATACAAGGGATGAGATAAATCCGGAGGGCGAAAAGATTTGCAGCGGTATTGGAATGCAGACCCATCTGGATATGGGCTATCCTTCCGTAGAAGGCGTCCGGAATGACGCTATAGAGAAGTTCAGGAAGGCTGGTTTTGAAATTCAGATTACGGAGTTTGATTTAACGGATTACTCAAAGTCAGCGGAAAGCCAGCAGAACCAGATTCAGAAATGGTATGATCTGATGAAGATGCTGATAGAGGAAAAAGACAGAGGCGCTAATATTACCGGGGTAACCTGGTGGGGACCAAGCGATTTGACTTCCTGGCGCGCTAATGGCGTTCCGCTTTTATTCAGCGATTACTGGCAGGCGAAGGAACATTATTTCAATGCGATTCTTGCAGCGGCAGATTATAACGAGGGGTGGTAACATCCCTCTCTCAAGCCATTAGAATATTTCTCCTGGATGGTGCATAGATTATACAAACACCAATTCAGGGGGAGCATTTGAGAGAATATAATTTGCATCGGGCACAGATTGAGGAAAGAGCAGTTATGGTTGCCAATTATATTATTGAGCACAATGCAACAGTCAGACAGGCGGCAGGACAGTTTGGAGTGAGCAAGAGTACGGTACACAAGGATGTCACAGAACGCCTTCTGAAAATCAATCCATCCCTGGCAGCCCAGGCTCGGAAGATATTGGATATCAACAAGTCCGAACGCCATATCCGGGGCGGAATGGCAACAAAGGATAAATACCTTCGGGAAAGGCATTTCGAGTAAAAAAAGCAGTCATTTGGCAGGTCGAGAGTTTGGTTGCCGGGTGGCTGTTTTTGATTGTTCTTAAGAAATGAGAAAGGAAACAACATGAAAAAGTGGATAGGAACGAAACAGTTTTATAAACGATTGCTCTATATGGCAGTGCCTATTATGATTCAGAATGCCATTACCAACTTTGTGGGATTTCTGGACAATATTATGGTGGGGCAGCTGGGGACGGAACAGATGTCAGGAGTGGCCATTGTGAACCAGTTAGTTTTTGTGTTTAATCTGCTGGTATTTGGCGGCTTTTCCGGTGCCGGTATTTTTGGCGCCCAATTTTATGGCAAGGGAGATGATGAGGGAGTAAGGAACACCTTCCGTTTTAAGATTCTTCTTGGGGCGGTGATTGTGGCAGTAACCCTGCTTGTACTGATTACAGCCGGGGAGTCTTTAATCTGGCTGTACCTGACCTCCGGGGACAGTGGGAATCTCCAGTTGGCCTTTGACTACGGCAAAGAATACATGACAGTGATTCTTTTTGAAATTCTGCCCTTTGTGCTGGTTCAGGTATACGCCAGCACTCTGCGGGAGACAGGACAGACCCTGGTGCCGATGGCGGCGGGTATTGCAGCAGTGCTTGTGAATCTGACCTTTAATTACCTATTGATATTTGGCAAATTCGGTGCTCCGAAGTTAGGGGTGATGGGGGCGGCCGTTGCCACCGTATTGGCGAGACTGATAGAGTGCAGCATTGTCATTATTTGGACGCACCGGAATAAATTAAAGAACCGTTTTATCATTGGAGCGTACCGCAGTCTGCGGGTGCCAAGGCAGCTGGCGCTGGATATTGCAAGAAAGGGCTCGCCTCTGCTTATTAATGAAGTGCTCTGGTCGGCAGGGATTGCCTGGGCCAACCAGTGCTTTTCCGTCAGAGGATTCACGGTGGTGGCGGCCACAAATATTTCCTCTACCATTGCCAACCTGTTCAACGTGATTTTTATTGCTATGGGAAATGCAGTGGCCATTCTGGTAGGACAGCAGCTGGGAGCCAGCGAGTTTGAGAAAGCGAAAGATACCTCTACTAAAGTGATGGCTATTACCGTATTCTGTACGGTGATTACCAGCGCCCTTATGGTTGCACTGTCCGGATTTTTTCCGCAGATGTATAAAACTACAGACGAAGTGCGGGGCATGGCGGCAAGCATGATTCGGATTACCGCTTACCTCATGCCGTTGCAGGCCTTTTTGAATATCGTGTATTTTACTATCCGTTCCGGAGGCCGAACGGTTATTACCTTCCTGTTTGACAGCGGCTTTTCCTGGGGTGTGGCAATTCCCTTTGTGTACTGCCTGGTGCACTTTACGGGATTGGGAATTCTGACCGTTTACACCTTGTACTATCTGTTGGATATTATTAAAGCCACGGTAGGTTATATTCTGCTGAAAAAAGGAATATGGCTTCGTAACATCGTCGTCACTTGAGGCTGTGGCTTGGTGCCATCCTGCCAGGTAGGAAGATGTTAGTGTAAAAGGGACTTGCCGCCGCAGGCGGCAAGGTCAATCTGGCCCCAGAATCGCCCTTGGAAAACTAGTTTTCCAGATGCGATTTTGGGGCCAGATTCACTCATCACATCCGTGATGGGTGCTTTTTACACATAGAACTATAAAATACAGATTACTTCTTCAGACGCAGTTCCTTACAGATATAGTCTAAATCCACACTGTCATCCGGAATGCCGGAAAGCCGCCCGCTGTCTTCATGTTGCCAGCCGGAGTAAGACTTCCATTTTCCCGTATGCGGATTTTCCACTCCATAGGCGGCTACCCACAGGGCATACCGGGTCAGCCGTTTATCTGTAAACGTATTGACAGCATTGTTGCTATCGGAATAAATAGCGACTTTTTTGCCAGTACGTTTTTTTAATTCCCGCAGATAGGCCAGGGCAATCCGGTTGATTTCTTTTTTGCTCAGGGCGCCAAAGGATTCAAAATCCATAACGGGTTTTAAATCATAGTCATAAGGGGCGATGGTTCGGGCAAAAAAACGTGCCTGGCTTCGTGCCTGGGCGGCGCTCCGGGCGGTGATGTAGTGGTAAAATCCGGTTTGCAAGCCATAGCGTTTGGCGTTCCGGTGATTGCGCCGGAATTGGGAATCTACATAATTACTGCCGATACAGGCCCGGATATAAACGTATCGGATGCCGGTATTTGCCACTTTTCGCCATTGAATCCGTCCCTGCCATTCGCTGACATCAATACCGTTTCTGGTGTGGGCGATGGCTGTCTGCGGTGCAGAAGGCGATAATCCGGACAAAATCAGGACACAGCAAAGAAAAATTACAAAAAATCGTTTTAACATAAAGAGTTCCTTCATAAGTTTTAGTGTATATATATGCGGGCATTGTCTGGAAAGTGATGGTACTTAAAATTTTTGTCGAAAACTTGTTATTTTTGCAGAGTGTGTTATAATATTATATTAGCAAGTTCAAAATTCGGAAAAGGAGGAAATTTCATTGGGACAGTCAACCTTTAGAGGGGGTACGCATCCATATGAGGGAAAAGAACTCAGCATGGACAGCCCAATTCAGGTGTTGGAGCCAAAAGAGGAACTTGTTTTCTCTATGAGCCAGCACATTGGGGCCCCGGCAACCCCTGTCGTAGCTGTAGGTGATACAGTGAAGATGGGACAGGTGATTGGCGAGGCAAGTGGATTTATCTCAGCCAACATCGTAAGCTCTGTATCGGGAGAAGTTAAGGCCGTTGAGCCGAGACTTTTATCCTCAGGAGCAAAGGCCACCTGCGTGGTGATTGCCAATGATGGCAACTATGAACCAGTACCTGGTCTGGGAGAGGACAGGGATTACACGCAGATGAGCAAGGAGGAAATTCGGCAGGCCATTAAAGACGCCGGTATTGTCGGCATGGGTGGAGCAGGTTTCCCGACAAATGTAAAAGTAACTCCGAAGTCGGAGGAAGACATTGATTATGTTATTGTAAACGGCGCAGAGTGTGAGCCGTATCTTACTTCCGACTATCGTCTGATGCTGGAAAGGCCGGAGGAAATCGTTCAGGGACTTCGTGTGGTTCTCTCCCTGTTCCAGAATGCAAAGGGTGTTATCGCCATTGAAGATAACAAACCGGAGGCGATTGCCAAATTGCAATATCTGACAGAGGACGACCCGAACCTGGAAGTTAAAGTATTAAAAACCAAATATCCGCAGGGTGCAGAGCGCCAGATTATTTATGTGGTTACGGGAAGAAAAATTAATTCTACCATGCTTCCAGCGGATGCCGGCTGTATCGTAGACAATGTTCAGACTATGATAGCCATTTATAACGCCGTGTGCAAATGCACTCCGTCTATGAGCCGTGTGGTGACGCTGACGGGAGACGCTATGATGACCCCGCAGAATTATGAGGTAAAATTTGGTATGAGCCATGCTGAACTGCTGGAGGAGGGCGGCGGCCTGCGCTGTGAAGCGCCGAAGTTAATCTCCGGTGGGCCGATGATGGGCATGGCGATGTATGATTTGAACACGCCGATAACCAAGACCAGCTCCTCTATTCTTGCCATGAGCAAGGATGAAGTGGCGGCCTGGGAGCCTACCAACTGTATTCGCTGCGGACGCTGCGGCAATGTCTGTCCAAGCCATCTGGTGCCACAGATGATGGCGCAGGCGGCAGAGAGAGATGATTTGGAATATTTCCAGAAAATAAATGGTATGGAATGTTATGAGTGCGGCACCTGCACCTATGTATGTCCGGCGAAGCGGCGTCTGACACAGATATTCAAGCAGGCAAGACGTGCGGTTATGGACAGTAGAAAGAAAGCCTGAGATAGGAGGAAAAGGAAAAATGGAAGAGAAATTATTAAATGTATCTTCATCTCCTCATGTGCGGGACAATTCTTCTACCAAGTCCATCATGAGAGATGTTGTCATTGCCCTTGTGCCTGCTACCCTGGTAGGTATATGTAACTTTGGCACCCGGGCATTGCTGGTTATACTGACAACCTGTGTAACCTGTGTACTGGCAGAGTATATCTGGCAGAGACTGATGAAACAGCCGGTGACCACCAGTGATTTCAGTGCATTGGTAACAGGACTTTTGCTGGCTTTGAACCTGCCGGCCACCCTTCCGCTCTGGATGTGTGTGATTGGCGGCATATTTGCCATTATTATCGCCAAGCAGTTGTTTGGCGGTCTGGGTCAGAACTTTATGAACCCGGCACTGGCAGGAAGGTGTTTTCTGATGCTTTCCTTCAGCGGCGCCATGACTTCCTTTGTCATTGCCAAGGGGAATGTTATCTGGGGAGGCATGCAGGCCATTGACGGGATTTCCAGTGCCACACCGCTTATGCAGGTGAAGGAAAACGGTTATTTTGATTTATTAAAAATGTTTTTGGGTAACACAGCCGGAACCATCGGCGAGACCTCAGCGCTGGCTATTTTGATTGGTGCTGCATATCTGCTGATTCGCAAGGTAATTGACTGGAAGATTCCGGTGATATATATTCTTACCTTTTCGCTCTTTGACCTGATTTATCAGGCGGCGACAGGCGTCAACATGCCTCTTTTGCAGGAGCTGTGCGGCGGTGGTCTGATGCTGGGTGCGTTCTTTATGGCGACGGACTATGTAACCAGTCCGATTACACCAAAGGGCAAGGTGATATTTGGTATTATGTTAGGTCTCTTTACCGGGCTGTTTCGTTTCTTCGGAGAGTCCGCCGAGGGCGTTTCCTTTGCCATTATCATCTGCAACCTGTGTGTACCGTTGATTGAGCGCTTTACCATTCCAAAAGCATTTGGAAAGGAGGGGAAGGCAAATGGATAAGAAAAAAGATACTATGATTAAAGATGCCATTATCCTCTGTGTGATTACACTGGTGTTAGGAGCTGTGCTGGCAGGCGTTTACTCCATAACCAAGGAGCCGATTGAGCAGGCACAGGCCAAGGCCAACAATGAGGCCTGCGCTTCTGTAGTGCAGGAGGGAGACCAGGTGCAGGATGCCGATGCGGAATTGTTAAAACAGGCTTCCGAGTATTTGCAGCAGCATGACCTCTCGAATCAGCAAGTTTCGGATGGCGGAGAGAATCTGCTGACCCATGTGGAAATTGAGGAAGTTCACCCGACCAACAATGGCGGGCTGGTATTCCTTGCCACAGCTACCAAGGGCTATGGCGGCGACATTGGCTTTGCTCTCGGCGTGGGTGCGGATGGAGCCATTACTGGCATTGCCATTACCTCGGAAGCAGAGACAGCAGGCCTTGGCGCCAACTGTGAAAATAAAGAGTGGCAGGCAGGATTTAAGGGCAAGGTAGCACCGTCCAATCCTGCAAAAAATATGTATTATAAGAGTACCCCGGAGGAGGAGAGCTCCCAGGTTCAGGCGCTGTCAGGTGCCACCGTAACCACCCGGGCGATTACAAATGCAGTAAAGGGAATTATGTTCTTTGCTGATACGGTAAGGGGGGCTGAATAATGAACAAATATACAGAACGTCTTCATAACGGTATCATAAAGGAAAACCCTACCTTTATCATGATGCTTGGTATGTGTCCGACACTGGCGGTTACGTCATCGGCCATAAACGGACTGGGCATGGGGCTTTCCACTACGGTGGTACTGATTTTATCCAATATGCTGATTTCTGCCCTGCGCAAAATCATTCCTGACAAGGTGCGTATACCGGCCTTTATCGTGGTCGTGGCATCCTTCGTAACCATTGTGCAGCTGGTGTTACAGGCATATATTCCATTTTTATATGATGCGCTGGGTGTATACATTCCGCTGATTGTGGTAAACTGTATCATCCTTGGCCGGGCGGAGTCCTATGCCTCCAAAAACCCGGTACTGCCTTCCGCCTTTGACGGAATTGGAATGGGTCTTGGATTTACTATAGGTCTGACACTGATTGGTATTTTCCGTGAGATTCTGGGAAGTGGTTCCGTATTTGGATTTACCTTTATTCCGGATACGTTCCACATCGCTATCTTTGTTATGGCGCCGGGTGCTTTCTTCGTACTGGCTGGCCTGACGGCGATTCAGAACCGGCTCAGCCTTCCGAGCGCTACCAATAAGGGTGACAACTCCTGCGACGGCAACTGTGCCGCCTGTGCCAGCAATGTAGAGGACTGCGGACAGACGCCGGAGAGCAGAAAGGAGGATGAAGCAGAATGACATTATTTACAATTCTTTTTACCGCTGCGTTGGTAAATAACTTTGTTTTGAGCCAGTTTTTGGGAATCTGTCCTTTCCTGGGTGTATCCAAAAAGGTAGAGACCGCTGCTGGCATGGGCGGCGCCGTACTCTTCGTTATTACGATTGCCTCCCTCTGCACCAGTACCCTGTATAATCTGCTGTTAAAGCCAAATGATTTGGAATATTTGAATACCATTGTATTCATTCTGGTGATTGCGGCGCTGGTTCAGTTTGTGGAAATGGTATTGAAAAAAATGATGCCGGCCCTGTATAAATCCCTGGGTGTGTATCTGCCATTGATTACTACCAACTGTGCCGTGCTGGGTGTGGCTCTTCTGAGCGTGCAGAACGATTACAGCATTCTGGCAAGTACCGTAAATGGTATCGGTGCTTCCATAGGATTTTTCCTGGCTATCTGCCTGATGGCCGGTATTCGTGAGAAACTGGAAAACAGCAACATTCCGGAGGCATTTAAAGGCACCCCAATTGTGCTGATTACAGCAGGATTGATGGCGATTGCGTTCTGTGGCTTCGGCGGTGTCAGCTTCTAAGGAAAGGAGGAAATCGAAATGGTAAATACAATTATATTCTCGGTGGTACTCCTTGCCGTGCTTGGTATCCTCATTGGACTTCTTCTTGGAATTGCCAGCAAATTTTTTGCTGTAGAGGTGGATGAGAGAGTAACGCAGGTGCGGGACTGTCTGCCGGGTAACAACTGCGGCGGCTGTGGCTTCCCAGGCTGTGACGGTCTGGCAGAGGCTATTGTGGCAGGAGATGCGGAAGTAAACGGATGTCCTGTGGGAGGCGCTGCTGTGGCAGACCAGATTGGAGCAATTCTCGGCGTGGAGGCTGGTGCGGCTACCCGCATGACAGCTTATGTCAAATGTGCCGGAACCTGTGACACGGCCTCCAATAAATATAACTATGTAGGCGAGATGGATTGCCGCCGTGCCGTTATGGTACCGGGCCGGGGTGATAAGGCCTGTGCCCATGGCTGTCTGGGACTGGGCTCCTGTGTGGAGGCCTGTCAGTTCGGCGCACTGTCCATTCAGGATGGTATTGCCGTAGTAGATAAAGAACTCTGTGTGGCTTGTGGAAAATGTGCTTCCACCTGTCCAAACAACGTAATCAGCCTGATTCCATACGAGGCTTCCTACGCTGTCCAGTGTAATTCCAAGGACAAGGGCAAGGAGGTTATGAGTGTATGTAAGGCCGGCTGTATCGGTTGTGGACTCTGTGCAAAGCAGTGTGAATTTGATGCGGTGAAGGTTGAAAATAATATCGCTTTCATTGACGCAGAAAAATGCCAGGGCTG
>JAFLTB010000001.1:38807-79358 GCA_022510605.1 Lachnospiraceae bacterium | reverse complement strand
GTTTCTTTGCCTCTGATTGGTTTCCAGTGGCAAGTATACAGCCAATCCCCAATGCTACAAATAACAAAAAAGCAATTCTCTTTTTCATAATCCATCTCCTTACTATTTTCATCCATTTCCAATTCATAATTAAGTTTCCAGTTCATTTTTAAACCATACCAGCTTTCCTGTGTCCTTGTCTGGCAAAATATGGTCATAAAAAAGAATTTCCATCCTGCTTCCCGCCAGTCTTTTTTCACAGATATTTTCCAGGATGCCCTGACAAATCTCCTGCTGCATTTCCTCCTCTGCCACTATTTTATACTCAAACCAATTAAAATCCTTCTGAATAATCTGAAATTGCAAGATTGGGTTATCCAAGATTTTATTTACATTGATAATAGGGCGCAGAAGAACATACGGATTAATCTTATCACCGGATTTTGCAGCAATCCACTCTGCCGTTCTTGTCTGTGTCAGACACAATATTTTACCCTTTCGTCCACATTCACATTTATCCGTACTGATATATCCCCTGTCCCCTATTTTGTATCTTATAAAAGGCATGGTTCTATTTTGCAGCGAGGTAATATAAATATCCCCCTCCTTCCCATCTTCCACTGAATTTCCGTTTTCATCTAAAATCTCAACCATGACATTTTCATCCATGCAATGTAGATTCCCTTTACGACAATCATATGCTATAGAATTCACCTCATATGCTCCATACTGATTCGCCACTTTGCAACGAAACACCTTCTCGATTTCACTTCGTAATCCTTTATCAAGCATTTCTCCCGTCATCTCTATGTATTTTAGATTTTCCAAATCTGGGAGGTTGTATTTTTTCTTAATATGTATCAGAAGAACCGCAATTACTGGCTGCAACATCAGCCACACAGGCTGGTAATCACACATTTTCTTATAAATATCCAGTAACCGCTCTTCCGTTAAATTATTTCTGTCAAACCCCAACTGGTTTTTGGCTATTTTAAATACTTTTTCCTCCCGTCCTATCGTTCTTGCCGAATAGAAATAGCAATATTTATCTCCTGGCGATACCCCGTACCCCCTCTTTCTATATAACCAAAGCGATAGTAAGGCTCTTCGGCAGTCCTCGACCGACCATAATACATTCATGCATGTTCCACTGGTGCCAGAAGTAAAAACTTCCATTAGTTTACCGGATAACATCATAGGAATTTTATCCGGCATAATCGTATTACTACTGCCAGCAATATAATCTTCCCTTTCCATCAGGGGAAGCTGATTCCAATTTGTTTCAAAATCCGGCAATCTCCCTCCCGTTTCTTTTATTTTATCTGAGTATAACGCCACATTTTTGTAAACACGAATAAAAAATTTTTTGTCCCTTTCAGAAAAAATCATGTTTATCCCCCTAACACTCTTTCCTCGTTATGACCTGCTCCACATATGAAATAAAATCTTTAATACAATCCATATGTTCTAACACACCACTCAGTTCAATATCATACTTTTCTTCCAGGGTAATAATTAAATCCACTAATTGAATAGAATCAAAACCTAAGTCCTCAAAAAACTAAGTTCCCCTATATCTTGATTTTCCTCTATTTCCTTTGTATTTATTTCTCTTATTACTCCTAAAATTTCTTCTGATAAAATCGTTCATTCCCCCTCATTTTCCCATTCTGTATTTCCTATTTCGTCTGGCCGTTTACAATAATTGACTTTCATTGACGCATTGAGCGGAATTTTCCTGCTTGCAATCCATTTTACATGACTTGCCTGTATAAGTATCCATTTCCTTATACGTAAGCGTAATCCCGGTATCGGTAATCATTGCCGGGTTTTCTCCATACTCAAAATAATTCCATATTTCTTTCATTTTTTAACGGTATTTTTCTGAATTATCAGATTGTAATTTTGACCCTATATTGATTTAAGTGTAACAGATTTAATAGCAAAAGACAAGCGCTTTTGACAAGCAGAATCAGAACATACCAAAACACAGGCATAGCGCCGCCCTTGAAAGCCTATCAAATATATGTTATTATTAGTATTATGTAAGGGTTCCATATTTTTTGTATGATATGAGGTGATTTTAATGAAAATTTCTACGAAAGGCCGATATGCACTGCGGATGCTTCTGGACCTGGCAGAGCACCAGAACGATGGCTTCATTGCCCTGAAAGACATTGCCAAACGTCAGGATATTTCCAAAAAATATTTAGAGCAGATTGTCCCTATTTTTAATAGAACCGATTTTCTGAAAGCCAATCGGGGATTCCAAGGCGGATACCAGCTTTCCCGGACCCCTGATAAATACACGGTAGGTGAAATCCTCCGGCTCACTGAGGGAAGTCTGGCCCCGGTGGCCTGTCTCGAACAGGACCCCATTGAATGTGAGCGCAGCGGAGAATGTGCCACCCTCCCCGTCTGGCAGGGACTAAACCGGATTATCAATGAATATCTGGACGGCATTACACTGCAGGATATTCTGGATCAGGAGAAAGAGCGGTATGTCAATGACTACATGATATAAGCGGCGAAATTACTTAAAAAAAATACGGGGACTGCTTGCAGGCCAGCGTATTTTTTTAAGTAATTGAGTGCAACGACACCGAAAAACCGTAGGTTTTTCGGTGCGCCGCTTATAATAATCCCTTAATTTATATTGAGGAATAAGTTGTATAGCAGAATATAAACAAAGAAAAACCACCCAATCAGCGGGAACAGTTCGAGTCGATTGGATGGTTTTTCTTATCTTTATATTCCCTTACAACTTATCATTTACTCAGCAAACATCGGGGTAGAAAGATAACGCTCACCAGTATCTGGCAGCAATGCAACAATTACCTTTCCCTTATTCTCCGGACGTTTTGCCAGTTCCGTAGCGGCCCATACCGCTGCACCGGAAGAAATACCAACTAACAGCCCTTCCTTTTTGGCAAGCAAACGTCCCGTCTCGAAAGCATCCTCATTTTCCACTTTGATGATTTCGTCATAGATTTCTGTATTCAGGGTGTCCGGTACAAATCCGGCTCCAATACCCTGAATCTTATGCGGTCCCGGTGTACCCTCGGAAAGCACTGGAGAACCAGCCGGCTCCACAGCAACCACCTTTACATTCGGGTTCTTGCTCTTTAAGTATTCGCCAGTACCGGATACCGTACCACCCGTACCAACACCAGCCACAAAAATATCCACTTTTCCATCGGTGTCTTCCCATACCTCCGGGCCGGTGGTCTTGTAGTGAATCGCCGGGTTTGCCTTATTGGTAAACTGGCTCGGAATGAAACTGTTTGGAGTCTCCCCTGCCAGCTCCTGTGCCTTGGCAATGGCACCCTTCATGCCCTTAGCCCCCTCGGTGAGAACTAACTGCGCACCGTATGCCTTCAGCAGGTTGCGGCGCTCCACACTCATGGTCTCCGGCATGGTAAGGATAATTTTGTAGCCTCTGGCTGCCGCAATCGCGGCAAGGCCTATGCCGGTATTTCCACTGGTAGGCTCGATAATCACAGAGCCTGGCTTCAAAGCACCTTTTTCCTCCGCATCGTCAATCATTGCTTTGGCAATTCTGTCCTTCACGCTTCCGGCTGGATTAAAATACTCCAGTTTGCCGTATATCGTTGCGTCAAGTCCTTTTTCTTCACCATAGTTTGTCAATTTCAGCAGAGGGGTTCCGCCGACTAAATCCGTAATTTTTTCAAATGTTTTCATAATTGATATTCTCCTTTACAAATTCCAAACCCTATTAAACCTACTTTTTTGATAGGTTTAATTGTATCACCGTACTTCGCCATTGTCAACCCTCATTAGCAAATATTTTTATGTAAAATTTTTTCGGTGGTGTGGAAAAGCATTTCCGACCCGCTCGGTTTTCCCTTGACAGGATTTTGCGCGCTTTATATAATGATAGCAATTGTACCGATTTTGAAAGGAGTGTTGGTATGGCAATGACAAGGGATACAGCCTGGGAACTGTTAAACGAATATAATAAGGAGCATTTTCATCTGAAACACGCCCTGGTAGTAGAGGGTGTTATGCGGTATTTTGCCAGGGAACTGGGGTATGCCGATGAGGAAGACTTCTGGGGCATCGTGGGACTTCTGCACGATTTGGACTTCGAACAGTTCCCGGAACAGCACTGCATAAAGGAGCAGGAAATCATGCGGGAGCGGGGTATAGATGAACGTATCATCCACGCCACCGCCAGCCATGGCTACGAACTGACTGTTGACATTCAACCGGAGCATGAAATGGAAAAGGTTTTGTATGCCGTGGATGAGCTCACCGGACTGATTGGAGCGGTGGCGCTTATGCGTCCCTCCAAAAGCGTATTGGATTTGGAAGTGAAATCCGTAAGAAAAAAATATAAAAATGCCAACTTTGCCGCTGGCTGCTCCCGGGAGGTCATTGAGCGGGGCGCCGATATGCTGGGCTGGGAATTAAGTGATTTGATTCAGCGAACCATTTTTGCCATGAGAAGTTGTGAGGACATATATGAAAATTTCTGAGAGTAAAAATTCAAAAAAAGCCATCATTGCCATGAGCGGCGGTGTGGATTCCAGTGTGGCCGCCTTTTTGATGAAAGAAAAAGGTTATGAATGTATGGGAGCCACCATGAAACTTTTTTATGGCGAGGAGCCGGAAAGCGCCAATGAACACTCCTGCTGTTCTCTGTCAGATGTGGAGGATGCACGGAGCGTGGCCCATGCCCTGGACATTCCTTTTTATGTTTTCAATTTTTCCGAGCAGTTTGAGGAAAAGGTAATCCAGCGGTTTGTGGAAGCCTATGAAAACGGAAGAACCCCCAATCCCTGTATTGACTGCAACCGCTACTTAAAATTCGACAAACTCTTTTCCCGGGCCAAAGAACTGGACTACGACTTTGTGGTGACCGGACACTATGCACAGATTGTATACGATGAGGCTTCCGGGCGGTATCTGCTGAAAAAAGCAGTGGACGATAATAAAGACCAAAGCTATGTCCTCTACTCCATGACCCAGGAGCAGCTGGCACATACCCTGTTTCCGTTGGGAGGCATGACAAAACCAGAGGTGCGCAATATCGCCGAAAGCCACCGCTTTGTCAACGCCAGAAAACACGACAGTCAGGACATCTGTTTTGTGCAAAACGGAAAGTATGCAGATTTTATTGAAGAATATACGGGAAAATCCTTTCCAGCGGGTGACTTTATTGACGGGGACGGCCAGAAACTGGGAGACCATAAGGGCGTCATCCGCTACACTGTGGGCCAGCGCAAGGGACTGGGTCTGTCCTTTCCGGAGCCCATGTATGTCAGCCAGGTAAATCCTGAGAACAATACTGTAACCCTGGTGCCGGAGCCCCATTTATATTCCAAAACCCTGATAGCAACGGACATCAATCTCATCTCCGTTTCCCGCATAGAGGAACCCATGAGAATAAAAGCCAAGGTACGCTACCGGCAGCCGGAACAGCCGGCCACAGTGACACAAATCGACGAGGACACCCTGCGGGTAGATTTTGATGAACCCCAGCGCGCCATTACAAAGGGACAGGCTGTGGTTCTGTACGATGGCGATACCGTAGTGGGGGGAGGAACGATTGAATCCCTTCCAAAATAAAGATAGCAAAAGGAGAGCCTTTTCATGATATTTTCAGAAGAACAGTTAGAACGATACTCCCGGCATTTTGCGCTGAAGGAAATTGGCGTGGCCGGACAAAAGCGTCTCCTGCAGTCCCGTGTACTGGTAATCGGCGCTGGCGCCCTTGGTTCCAGCTCCCTTCTATATCTGGCGGCGGCAGGCGTGGGCACTCTGGGAATCGCCGACTACGACCAGGTGGAACTCTCCAATTTACAGCGGCAGATTCTTCACCGGACAAAGGATGTGGGTACAGACAAAACCCAGTCGGCCAGACAGACCATTGAAGAACACAACCCGGATGTCTCCGTGCAGCTGCATCCGGAAAGAATGACCGTAGACAATATTCTGGATGTCATTGGACAGTACGACTTTATCATTGACGCTACGGACCGATTTGAATCCAAGTTTTTAATCAACGACGCCTGTGTTCTGGCCAAAAAACCCTACTCCCATGCCGGAGTCGTCCGCTTTGAGGGCCAGACCATGACCTATGTTCCCGGAAAAGGGCCATGTCTGCGGTGTCTTTTGGGCAGTGTGCCCCCGGCAGAGGAAACCCTTACCTGCTCCCAGGCAGGAGTTCTCGGCGCTGTCACTGGTATCATCGGCAGCATCCAGGCTGCCGAGGCCATTAAATATCTGCTGGAAATCGGAGATTTACTGGTGGGGAAAGTCCTGAATGTGGACGGATTGCGTATGCAGTTTCACACCACCTGTATTTCAAAGAGTAACCCGGACTGCAGCGTATGCGGGGAACATCCCTCGATTCTCACCCTCGCTGACAATCGGGCAGAATATCAGGTGACCGGATGTGGCATGTGACAGACCGCAGTACGTCACCGATATCTTAATGGATGGAGATGAAAAAAGTATGATAGAAGAAATGGATATGAAGGATTATGTAAAAAACCACCTGGGACGGGAAAATACCATTCTGATTGACACGAGAGAAAAGCAGTTGTATGAATTTGGCACCATCCCCGGTGCCATTCATATTCCATTGGATAATATCCGGCAGTTATATCATCTGCCCCACGGACAGGATATCTATGTGTTCTGCCAGGCCGGCGAACTCAGCCGGGAAATGGTAGAGCTTCTGTCCGACGCCGGCTATCATGCCTGTAATCTTGCCGGCGGTTACCGGGAATATCTGAGAACGCAAATGCCAGAGGAAGCCGACTAGCATAGCACACCCATTGGAATCCTGTTCGGTTTTGCTAGTCCTCCTCTTCGTTTTGAAGCAGGGCGCCATAGATATCCCGTTTGGACACCCCGCGGTCCTTTGCCACCTGCTTCATGGCTTCTTTTTTACTCATTCCCTGATTCTGATACAGTTCCATATGACGGGCAAGGGGCATTTCCTGCCACTGCCTCTGTTCTTTTTCCTTTTTCTTTTCCTCGTCCTCTCCTTCCAGGACAAGCACAAATTCCCCCTTGGGTTCCTTTTCCTGAAAATAAAGAAGGGCTTCCTCCACTGTAAAATGCAGGACAGTCTCATGACGCTTTGTCAGTTCTTTGCAGATGGCAAGCTTCCTTTTGCCGCCCACCGCATCCTGCAAAACCTGCAGCGTCCTGCACAGCCGATGGGGCGCCTCATACAAAACGGTGGTACAGGTGGACTCCGCCAGCCTTGCCAGGACCGGCTCCCTCTCCTTTTTATCCATAGGCAGAAATCCCTCAAAGGTAAACCGTCTGGCCTTCATTCCTGAGAGAGTCAGCGCTGTAATGACCGCCGCCGCTCCCGGCAGAGAGGTCACAGCAATATCCGCCTCATAACAGGCTCTTACCAGCTCCTCTCCCGGGTCCGAGATAGCCGGTGTGCCAGCATCCGTCACAAGGGCAATACTCTCCCCTTCCTGCATTCGCTTTATCAGCACCGGGGTCTTCTCCCGCTTGTTGTGCTCATGATAACTGACAAGAGGCGTTTTTATCTCATAATGATTCAACAGTTTCGCCGTCTGCCTCGTATCCTCTGCGGCAATGACATCCACTTCCTTTAACACCCGGAGTACCCGCAGGGTAATATCCTCCAGATTTCCAATGGGCGTCGCACATACATACAGCATTCCCGCCATGGCGTGCCTCCTTTCCTCCTGTCACATATCATACAATCTCATAATCTCCGGCGTGTATACATTTTCCCTCTCATATACAATCAATGGCTTTTCCACAGTAATCCTCGGGTTGCCGCCCCGGACTCCTTCTATTAACACCATATTCGGCTCCTTATCTACAAAGGGATAGACCAGACGCATCCGCTTCGGTTCCAGTTTATGCTCCTTCATGCAGCAGATAATTTCTGCCAGCCGGAAGGGGCGGTGCACCATGAAAAAATGGCCGCCGGGTTTCAAAAGCCCCGTTGCACTGCCGATGACGTCCGCCAGGGTGCAGGCCAACTCGTGTCTGGCCAGCGCCTTGTGCCCCGCTTCATTGGTGAGACCGTGGGCCTGGGTCAGATAGGGCGGATTACTGGTGACAACATCAAAGGAAGCGGCTCCAAAAATTGAAGTGGCTTCCTTTATATCGCCGGTCACTATATTTACTTTCTCTTCCAGATGATTGTATTGGACACTGCGCCTTGCCATGTCCGCAATGTCTGTCTGGAGCTCCAGCCCGGAAAAATGACTTCCTTCCGTTCTCCCTGCCAGAAGAATGGGAATTACCCCATTGCCGCAGCCCAAATCGGCACAGACCTGGCCTTTTCCCACCTGGGTAAAAGCGCTGAGAAGTACGGCGTCCATGCCAAAGCAGAACCAGGCGGGATTCTGAATCAGCTTCAGCCCCTCCCTCTGCAAATCATCCAACCGCTCTCCTTCTCTTATCAAATCACTCATTCAGCTTGGACTTTCCTTCCTGTTTCTCCATATCCTCCAGTTTTTTCAATTCCTTTTCGTGCTTGGCCTGAATCTTTCCCTTCGGACCTCCGGAACGGAACTTCAGCTCGTCCACCTGGTAATCCCTGACTTCCTTTTCATCGTTTTCCAGGGTCACCACAACCTTCACCCGCTGCTTTAATACGCTGACGCTCTGCACCTCACCGGTAAGCCCCTCCGGCGTCTTTACTCTGGTGCCCACACCTGGAAGCCGGCTGTTCAGCTCTTCATAGGCCTCCTCTTCGTTTTTCAGACAGCACATCAACCGGCCGCACACACCGGATATCTTGGTGGGATTCAAGGACAAGTTCTGCTCCTTTGCCATCTTAATGGATACCGGGGCAAAATCTGCCAGATAACTGTGACAGCACAGGGCTCGTCCACAAATACCGATTCCGCCTCGTATCTTGGTTTCATCCCGGACGCCAATCTGGCGCAGTTCAATCCGGGTGCGGAATACACTGGCCAAATCCTTTACCAGCTCTCTAAAATCAATCCGTCCGTCTGCCGTGAAGTAAAACAGCAGTTTATTGTTATCAAAGGTATATTCTGCATCAATCAGTTTCATTTCCAGCCCATGCTTTGCTATTTTTTCCAGACAAATCTGAAAGGCTTCTTTTTCCTTTTCCCGGTTTTTTTCCTCTGTGGCGGCATCCTTTTCCGTTGCTACCCGGATAATCCCCTTTAAGGGCGCCACAATTTTTTCCTCTGCCATCTCTCTATTGGGAAGCACCACAAGACCATATTCCACACCCTTGGCAGTCTCTACGATAACATGCTGTCCTCTCTCTAACTGGTTTTGCCCCGGGTCAAAGAAATACACCTTGCCCGCCTGGCGAAAACGCACTCCGATAATAACCTTCATAGTTACCTCCAATAATTACTGAATCTATTTCCATCTTTTATTGTTAAAAGCATTAGTTCCATCGTTACATCAAAACTGACATTTGCCTTTAAACGTGTCTTTGCTTTCTCAAAGGCCTGTAAAATCTCCTCGATTTTTTCATAGCTGCACTCTGCCGCCTCTTTGGCAATGTGGGTGGACTCCTCCTGGAACAGCAGCTGATTAATGTTCTTGGTTGCCTTAAAGATTAAGACGTCCCGGTACCACAACGCCATCAGGTCAATGTAATCTCTGACCTCTTCTTTTCTGGTTCCCAAATCCTTAATCACTGTCAGCATCTCGGATACATCCATCCGGCTCACATTTCGGAGCAGAGACAAAATCTTGTCCTTGCGCTCAATAAAGTCCTCGGATTTGGCATACCGCATGGCTTTCCCCAGATTTCCCTGGGCAAAGGCCGCACTGGCCCTGGCCAGATAATCCGGCACCTGGCACTGGCTCTTTAGAAAATCCTCTACCGTAGTCATGGACAGGGGACGAAATTCCAAAGTCAGACAACGGGACTGGATGGTGGGCAATAACTCACTGATATTGCTGGTGAGAAGAATCACTACCCCATATTCCGGCGGTTCCTCAATGGTTTTGAGCAGGGCGTTCTGCGCCGCCTCCGTCATTTTCTCCGCCTCCGGCACAATATAAATTTTATATGGGCTGGAAAAAGGTTTAATATCCATTGTATTGCAAAGCTGCGAGCGGATTTCCTCCACTCCCAGGCTGGCTCTCTCCCTCTCCACCCAGATAATATCCGGCTGGTTACCGGACTCAATCTGACGGCAGGAAATACATTCGGTGCAGGGTCTGGTTCCCTCTCCCTGACATTGCAGGCCGGCGGCAAAGGTTTTTGCCAGGGTCTCCTTGCCTACGCCAACCTCCCCCTGGAAAATATATGCGTGAAACGGCTTTTCTTCCCGAATCGCCGTCTGTAAATGCTCTTTTATCTGTTCGTGTCCTACAATTTCCGAAAATGCAAACATCTTTTGTACCTCCCATCATGTGATTATATCCAACAGCAGCCCCCGAATCTCATCTACTTTATTCAGGATGGCAATGGCGTCCTTTTCCTCCTTGATGAGCTCTCCTGCCAGTTCGTCTAAAGCAGCATCCACCCTCTTAATCATACCATAGACACGGTGTCTGCCCCTTCGGTCAAGAAAATTCTCACGGCTGAATTTGTGGGAGCGGTTGACAACTTCATTCATAAATTCCTTAATCAGCCGGCGGTAATGCTTCATATCCCGCACATCCATCCGCTTGCCCAGCTTCTTCCCCTGCATGGTAATTTCTTCCATCATCAGGGTAAGGCGTTCTTTCAGGCCGGCCTCCTCAATGGAGCTCATCAGCGTAAATTTGAAATTTTCCCCTGTATCCTGGGTCTGGGACGTCTGGGACGTCTGATTGACCTGCTGTGCCTGTTCTACCCGAATATCCATGGCTTTCCCTCCATTCCGAAATGTTTTACGCCAGTGTCTCCTTTGCACCTGTGCCTATTTAACATCATATCACTTTTTGTAGGTTTTATCTACCACTTTTTAGGATTCCCTCTATCTGGCAAAGCGCCTCGGAAATTGTTTCGTTTTTTATGTGCTCTTTTGCTCCAATTCCGGCAGCCTCCAGTTTTTCTCTGGAAAAATCCTCCTCATCTGCCAGAAACCGGCGGCAGACCTCTGCCACGCAGGGCATCTCCTGCTGCCGTTCTCTCTCCAGAGAACGCTGCATTCTGGTAAAATCTTCCACTTCAATATATACAGGCACAACCCTGTCTCTGCCATAAAAATCCCGGATTTTACCATACCCCTCCAGAGTGGAAATCAGACAGAAATCCCCCTTTTCAAAATCAATCTGCCCATCCGCCGCAGTAAAATAATACCAGGGACCTTTCACCGTCTGATAGCACCGGCATTCCACAATCCGGCCCTCTTTCTCCATCTGCTTCATCTCCCGCACCGACACAAAATGATACTCCACGCCCTCCTTTTCCCCGGCCCGGATGGGGCGGGTAGTGTAGGAAACCACTGCCTGCAGCTCTGGATGTCTCTCCATGGTAGTGCGGTACAAAGTATCCTTGCCTGATGCACTTTTTCCCATAAACACATATAATCTACCCATTGGATTCTCCTCCTGACTGATGCCCGGCTGTCTCTTCCCCTTCCTCTGTGCACACCTGCAGCTTTCCTTCCCGGATTTTGGAAAGTCCCAGAAGCTCCTGTTTTTTCTTCCGGCACTCCTGCAGCCTTTGAATTACATTCCGGCTGATTTCTTCCCCCGGCACGAGAAAGGGAATTCCCGGCGGATAAACAATCGCATACTCCGCTGAAATTTTCCCCAGACTTTTCTCCAGTTCCACGGTCTCACAAGAGCCATTCATGGCTTCATACGCAGTCTTTCGTATCTTAGGCGCTTCCTGGCTGGCAATGGATTTCTTTTCCGAAGGCTTTTCTATCTCTTTCCTTCCGGCATTTCCGCTTTTGTCTTCCGTCAGCTCTTTATCAATACGGGTCAGAGCCTCATACAGCCGCTCGAATCCTTCCTCTGTATCACAGGGGCTTGTCATGGCCAGTACATAATCTCCCGCCGCCATTTCCACCTCAATTTTATCCTGCTGCCGAAGCCTGTCCGCCAGCTGTTCCCCCGTCATTTCCTGCGTCCCTGTCCGTATCACCAGTTTGGATGGCTCTTTCCTGGGATGGGACCACAGGGAAAGAGTCTGCCAGTCCGCCGCTTTTTCCCGGAACCAGTCCAGCCTTTTTTCATACTGCAAAAAAGCCTCTTTCCCGTAAAGGGTCAGCCAATCTATACACTGCGCCGCCCCGGCCATCAATACATAGGAGGGACTGCTTGTCTGATATATCGCCAGATAGCGCTCCACCTGCTCTGGAGTAATCCGCTTTGAGCACAGATGCAGCAGGGCCGTCTGTGTCAGAGCCGGCAGAGTCTTATGAAGACTTTCCACCACCAAATCTGCTCCCTGCTCCATGGCCGCAGAAGGCATTCCGTCACTCCAGGCAAAATGCGCACCATGGGCTTCATCTACAATCAGTGGAATATTATTTTCGTGCGCTGCTTTCGCAATGTCTGCAATATCGGAGACAATCCCCTCATAGGTAGGGGAGGTCACAATAACACAGGAAGGTTTTTTCTGTTCCGGTGCATGACGCAGAGCCTCCCGCACCTGCTCTGACCGGATTTCCAGCGGAATGCCTTCCTCCTCCTCTGGTAATACATATATCGGATGCAGGCCCAGCAAATATACAGCGTGGTACACGGAGCGGTGGCAGTTTCTGGCCATCAGTATCGTATCCCCCCGCCGACAGCAGGCGGACACTGCCGACAGAATCCCCCCGGTGCTTCCATTGACAAGAAGATAGGTCTTTTCTGTTCCGTACCTCTTTTGCATCTGCTCCATAAAATCCTGCAGAATCCCTGTGGGATGGTGCAAGTTGTCCAGCCCCTCTACCTCGGTAACGTCTATAAGGTAGGGATTTCCCATGGAAAATTCCGGGGAGAACTCTGAGGAAAACTCTGAGGAAAATTCCGAGGAAATTTCTGAAGAAATTTTCTCGAAAATTTCTTTGTTCCTCTTGTGCCCTGGCATGTGCATGGGGTACATGCCGGACTGGCTGTATTGTAGTAAGGTGTCATGTAGGTTCATGGTTTTTCTTCCTTGTATTTCCTAATTGTTCATACCTTGCGCCCATTTATATTTATTATAATATGGGAACATCCAATTCGCAAGAAAAACTGACTGCCCGCAAGCGTAGTTGTGATTTTCATAAACTTATGTTACAATATTCCATACGATAAAATTTTATTGCATTAGAAGATTTAGTTATTCAAAAATAAAATACGAAGGCTGGTGTATCAATATGGATATTGCATTTACAGGAGGGGCAGTCCAGGCCATGATTATGAGCGCTGTTCTCTGCTTTATTGTCCCTCTTATTTTTCTCGGTTACTACAAGGCGAAAAAGGATGTCAAGCTATCTTCTTTTTTTATTGGTATAGCTTTTTCCTTTTTGTTTACGTTTGTGGGACGCTCGGTTCTTGACTGGGTTTTTCTGCTGGGCTTTGGTCTCGGCAACCTTCTAAATCTGGCCAACCATCCGGTATATGTGGCAGTCTATTCTGCTGTCCTCAGCGGTTTTCTGGCTCAAATCGGCAGCTATATTGCCCTGAAATACTGCATGAAATCCCGGCCGGGCAAGGAAAACGCTTTCCTACTGGGACTGGGCAAGGGCGGCTTTGAGTGTATGATTTACGGCGGCATCGCCAACATTGCCAATGTCATTATGGCCCTTTTAATCAATGCCTTTGGCGTGGAAGATTATTTTGCCCGGCTGGGCATCCCGGCGGAAGAAGCGGCAGCACAGCAATCCGCCATCGCGGCTCAGGCGGCCATTCCGGCCAGTTCAATTCTAAGCGATGGCACTCTGCAGTTTCTGGCCATGTGGCTCAATGTGGCTTTGACAATTCTTGTCTATGTGGCCCTGACAAATAAAGACTGTTTTTACTATTTGCCGGCTGCCATCCTTTTGCAGATTATTGGTTACGTGCCAATTTATCTAAGCCAGGTGGGTGTATTAACCAGTCTGACGATAACCATGGGAATTACGGTTGGTTACATTTTTGCCATCCTGGTTCTTGTATACCGCCTGTATCAGAGTGAAAAGGTAAAATAAAACGGAAAGGAGAAATACGCAATGACAGGTCTGAAAAAATATCCAAAAGAACAGCGCACCTATTATTTTTGTCTGCTTCTCCTGCCTCTGATTGTGCTTCTTGCGCTGCTATATCAATCTCCTGTTTATTATCCTTCCCGCTTTATGCCGCCCTGTCTTTTTCGCTCTATTACGGGCTTTTCCTGTCCGGGATGTGGCTGCACCAGGGCGGTGGAGGCTCTGCTTCGCGGACATATTTTCCAGAGTCTGCGCTTTAATCCCCTTATTTTTTACTGCTTTTTTCTCTATCTGGCAGTACTTCTTTCCCACACGGCAGAGCGGCTGATATTTTTTATAACAAAAAAACTTCCTTCTTTTGCAAAAGAAGGAAGTCCTTTTCACATACTTACTCGAATTCATGGGATGAAAATCCAAAACATCCACCTGATGATTCTGGTCTATCTGTTCTTAGGCTTTGGTGCGCTTCGGCTCCTTCTGGAACTCTGGCAGCATTGGCACTAATAGATAGTAAACAGCACAGGCGCAGTAAGAGCGTATGTAATAATTCCAATTACCCACAAACTGAGACCGATGATTGAGCAAATAAACCCTGCCTTTACCATTCCCTGCTTCTCTGGAGAAATCTCTGACATATTATTGGCTCTCAAAACCAGTGCTACAATTCCACATGGTGCACAGACAACAATGGAGAGAATGCCCAGTACAAGAATTGCTGTTGCAGTCCCATCCTTACTATACTGTCCTGGTGTGTTGTTCATTTGATTATCCATTTTTTCCTCCTAAAAATACTAATATTATATTACCTTTTGATTTTACTAGAATTGTCATTCTTTGTCAAGGAAAACCCCTCTTTGAGATTCAGCATTTCCTGATTTTATACATAAAAAGCACCCATTTATAGAAAAAGAGGCGGTAATCACCGCCTCTCAATTGTAACAACTAACTATATACTTTGCCCACTATTACAAAGCCAATGCGCTATAAATAGCTGCCCCAAAAGCAATAACAGCAATAACCGCAATTACTTCCAATACAATTCCGATAATGGATAAAATAATTCCTGCTGTACCCATACCGGTTTTGTTGACGCTATTTGCCTTTGCACCCAGCACAATGCCAACGATTGCACAAATCCAGGTAACACTGCTTACATAGGGAATGCAAAGACCCACTACGGAAACAATACCCAGTACCAGAGAGGCAACCGCCATATTATTATTTGCCTGCTGATTTTCTTCCATTGTTAAAATCCTCCTCGTTTTTATTATTACAATTATTCCTTTATTACAATTACTTCTTTAGTCTACTAAAATTGTCATTCTTTGTCAAGAAAATTCCCTGTAATAATCTACATAAGTCTCCATCCACTGTGGTATTTATTTTTCAGGACTGCCTTTGTTTTCTTGCCCCAGCCCAGAGGAAAGCCGTCCACACACACCAGATGCCATCCATCCCTGCTCTGTAATTCTCCGCCCTGCAGGGACAGAGTCTCTCCTTTCAGGTAGCGGATTACTCTCTCATCTTCCACCGATAGATTCAGACAGTTTTTATATTCTCCCCTTTTCAGTGCCATGGCAAAGGACTGGCTTGGCTCAAAGCGGTTTTTCTTCACCTCCCCCAGGAACAGACCGCTTCGGAGAAAACGCAGCCCCCGCAGCCCCTGCAGCCCTTCCGGCATATAATACACCATTCCATTTTTACATTCCAGCCGTCCCGGCTCAAATACACGGTTTACATTCCGGGCAAATTCTTCAAAGAGTTTCTTTTCTTCCCCCTTTAATCCACCCCGAGACACCGGAACCGGTTCCGGTGTCTCTGCCTCTTCTCCTTTTTTGTGAAGCAATGCCAGAAAATGTCCTTCTCCCTCTAATTTGTGGGGAAAGATACGGACACACTGACGCAGGGCTTCCTCCCCGCTTCCTATCAACTCCGGCCGCCCCTGGACAAATCCCTTATAGCCCTCCATGGGTACCAGTTCCAGATTCTCATCCATGGCTAACATCTTTGCCACACTTCCCTCGTCCTCCAGCGGGGAAAAGGTACAGGTGGAGTACAAAAGCATTCCCCCCGGCTTTAACAGCGGCAGTGCCTGGGAGAGAATGTCCTCCTGTAATTTTGCGTAGAACTCCGGCCCGTTTTGCTCCCATGCTTTTATCATGGACGGCTCCTTGCGAAACATTCCCTCGCCGGAACAGGGCGCATCAATGAGAATTTTATCAAAAAATCCCGTGAAATGTTCCTGTAGCTTCTGCGGGTATTCCGTCACCACAAAACTGTTTTCCACGCCAAAAAGTTCTATATTTTTTAATAAAGCTTTGGCCCGTTTACTGCTGATGTCGTTTGCCACCAAAAGCCCGGTACCTCCCAGTTTTGCCGCCAGCTCCGTGGCCTTGCCTCCGGGTGCGGCACAGAGGTCCAGTACCCGGTCTCCCTTTTCAACGGGAAGCCGGGAAGCCGGCGTCATGGCGCTGGGGTCCTGCAAATAATATAAACCGGCAAAATAATAAGGGTGCTTTGCCGGCTGTATACTGCCATCATAATAATAGCCATTGTCCACATAGGGAATTTTAGTCAGGGGAAACGGGGCTATGGCCTCAAATTCCTCTACGGAAATCTTCGCTGTATTGATTCGGAGGCCGTACCGCCTGGGCTCCTCCATGGAAGCCAGATACTCTTCGTACTCTTCCCCCAGAATCCGTTTCATTTCTTCGCAAAATTTTGCTGGTAATTCCAATGCTCTCACCTATCCTGTCCCTCTGGTTTCACCCTTTTGACACCCGAACCCTTACAAAGAAAAGCGGCAGGGCAGAAGCTCCTCCAGTTTTTTCACTTCAAACTCCGTCTCGCTCTTTGCCAGAATTATTTCAAATTTTTCCGCCTGGCAAAATTCCGACATGACCTGCAGACACACGCCGCAGGGTACGGGGGCTGTCATTTCCCCTTCTTTTCCACCTACAATGGCAATCCGGCAAAAATCCCGCCTGCCTTCACTGACTGCCTTGAAAAAAGCAGTTCTCTCTGCACAGTTGCTGGGACTGTAGGAGGCATTCTCAATGTTGCATCCCGTATATACCGTGCCATCCCGGCACTCCAAAGCGGCTCCCACCAAAAAACCGGAATACGGAGCGTAGGCGTACTTCCGTGCCCCCAGGGCCTCCCGAATCAATGTCTCCATTTTCTCCTCCATTTCCACACTTTTTCCTTTTTACTCTTCCATGTAGCTGATAAAACGATTTCCCGCATTCTTAAAAATTTCCTCATACCGAAAACGGCTGACTGTCTGCATTCCCGCCTGCTCCGGATCGTATATGTGCAGCTCTGTGGTGGTATAGCCACTGATTACCACCGCTTTTTTATTGGCGGTCATGGCAATAACCGGCTTGTTGTTGCTGACAAAGTACAGCACCTCATCCAGCGTACATCCCTTTAGGTTTACCGGTCTTGTCATATATTTTGCCAGCATATTATACACCGGCAGATTTTCTTCGGAAAGTTCCTCTGCCTTCACATCAATATGATTTTTCTTCAATACCATATACGCACAGGCCGCCAGATTGGAAACACCATTTCCGGACCTTGTGGCCGAAATGCCTCCAATGTCATTTTGCAGGAAACTTCCGCTTCGCTCCCACACTACCTGATGGTTGCTGGAGATTACCACTCCCATCTGCCGGTCTGCTTCCCGGATAGCCTGCCTTGCATTTTCAAAGGAGGTCGTAATTTCTCCTAAGGCATAGACATAGTATTTGGCGATGCCCGGCTGTTCTAACCGCACAAAGCGCCCGCTTGTCATAAGTTCGGACGGCCCCTCTGTCATTTTGGGAATCTCGAGCATTTCAAAGGAAGAGGGAAACTGAATATACCACTCTGTCAGGGATTTACTTGTTACACGGGAGGTATATCGGAACTTCACCGGCTGGGAATCCGAGGTATTCAGAATACTATCCTCCCCTGCCTTCCGGTATTTATTTTTTCCCACTTTGCGGCAAAGGGTCATATTTACAACATTCCCCTTTGCTTCAATACTTTGAATATACCGGTCCGGCTTGCTGTAGGTCTTCAGATTTTTGCCCTCCGGATTTGCAATATGCAGTTCATAGCATGGCAGAATCCGGGAACCCTCCTCGGTCTGGGCAATGTCTTTCTTTTTCATATACCCATAGACTACATTTTCCTCAATAACGCCCAAAAGCCGGATATAGGACGCTTTATCCGGGCGGTAAAGCATTTGTTTTTCGTCGGTTTCCAGATTATAAATTGTAATGCTCTCACCATATCCGTTACTAAGCGAGGAGGACCAGACATAGCAATTCGCATTTTCTATCGTCATAAACGTATTGGATTTTATATTCTCTGCAATTTTTTCCAGCCGCTTTCCAGTCATGTTGTAGGAATATACGGTATTCGCCACCGTAAAATAATAGATGCCCCGGGAACTGACATATCCGTATTCTTCAAAATCTTCCTGCAGCTGCTGATAGGTAGCATTAATCGGCATGTAAACCATCTCCCGCAGCTCTCCCTCCGCAGTATATTCATACAATATAACCGCCACATCACCCTCATACTGGCCCCGGGGAAAATAGCCGTAAACGCAGAAATAAAGCGTGCCTTTTTCATCCACCTTCAGCAGACGGATTGCCTGTTCATCATAGGCCTGGTACAAATAGGAGGCTTTCTGACTGAAAGCTGTATAGACCCTCTGCACTTCATTTTTCTCCATATCATACCGGTATAAAATGTTGCCTCTGGCGAAGTATAATACATTTTCATTGTTGTTTGACAGCATTTTACTGCTGCTGTCATTGGTAATGCCAAGCTTCAGCTGGCTGGTCTGCCGGCTTGCCAGCTTCACATTAAACTCTGCCTCCATGGTCCGCTTAAAATTTAACAGATAATTCTGCCCGGAGGCATGACGGACACGGTAAAATTCTTTAATGTGATAGGTCTCCTTCCCAGAGGATGTTCTTGCCTCTGCAAAATAGTTGTACTGGACGCAGGCGGTCTCCATGTTATATTCCTTGATGGTAATAATTTCATCGGAAATCACTTCCGGCGACATACCACCCCAGGTAACCAAATCGGAATTGGATGTGATGTCCACGTTGGCAAGAGTGGTATTCCGGTTGGTACTGCTCACTTCCAGATATCGTTCCAGTTCCTCCATTTTGCTCTTATCAAAGGTCTTTTTATGAAATTCCTTTACAAAGGCCAGTTTTTTCTGGAAATTGGACTCGTCCATATAGTATTTCAGCCGGGTATAATAGTGAATCTTTCTTCCTTCGCTGGAAGTCCCAAGAATATCCAGAATGTATTCCGTACTTGTCTTGAAGCCATAGTCAAAGACAATCTCCACCCGTTTCTGCGAAGGTTCAATGACACTGATGGTCTGGGTGTCATAAATCTCCCCGGACTCCTTGTCCACAATCTGGTATTGCAGCTTCGTCAGATACGTCGCCGCTTTCCCCAATTGCAACGTAATTTTTTTACTCTGGTCTAACGGTGTGATAGATTCACGGACAATGTCCGGCTCCATGGGTGCACTGTAGCCATACAGGGCATTGATAACCTGTCCCTGTGTCTCAATTTTCATCACAGGAAAACTTTCCTCGGCAAAGAGCACACTGCTGCCCGTATCACTGATGTCTGTCTTCATCTGCCGCCCAAAGAAAAAAAGCGCTCCAACAAACACCATAACTAAAATTACTGCTTTATATATATTTTTCACCATAATTATCACCATTCCCCATTCGCTGATTTCTTTCGCACGATGGCGCCAATTAAAACCCTGTTTAAGCCTGTACCAGCCTGCATACAAAATTATTGTAACGGCTTTCTGGCAAAAGTGCAAGAGCGACACACAATTTTTCTCCCCACATATACTAATAAATAAAAACACCGGGAGCTTTTTATGGATAACTACGACAATCCTGACTTTCTTTTTACTTTTGAACAGCCTGCGGTTCCCACTCTGCCACCGGCGCTTGGCAGCGCCAAACTCTGGGAAATGGAGGCCGATAACTCGTATCTTAAATATTTATACCCAAAAATCCCACAGCAAATCAGCGAATTTGTAGAAGAGCAGTGCGACCAGATGGAGTACGAGGGCAGTATGATGTTTGACGTCTACCCCGACAAGGCCTATTTGCAAATTATGGCAGCGGGTATTCTGTCGGATTTTAGAAAAAAATACCCCGACACCTATCCCGAAGAAGACAATCTTCTCCGAGACATCATCGAGGTAATACTATTTCACGAAATTATGTACCGCAGAAACCGGTATCGCAATCACAAACGACTGTATCTCTAATAATCTAACCATCCGATACGGATTAGCCTTCATAATCGGAGTACCATTATTTTGCACCAAACGCTAAACACTCAAATTCCTGGATAGGCATTGGCTTGGCGAACACATATCCCTGAATTAAATCGCAGTGCATCTGCTTTAGAAATTCTACCTGGTTCCTTTTCTCCACGCCCTCTGATATTGTACGCAAATCCAATGCCTGCGCCAGACGAATGACACTCTGGATAACATCCTTACCCCGTTTATCATCCTCGCCGCTGGCAAAGAATACACGGTCCAGCTTGAGAGCATCCACCTTGACATCCTTCAGCATATTCAGTGAAGAATAACCGCTTCCAAAGTCATCAATGGAGCAGGAAAGTCCCGCCTGATGAATTTTATTTACCAGTGTATTCAAAGACGACATATCATTGTAGAACAGGGATTCCGTCAACTCAATCTCAATGGCCTTTGGTGGAATATTGTACTTTTTCAGTAATTGCTCATATTTGTCAAAGAAATTCGCAATCTCAAAATGGCTTCGGGACAGATTGACGGATATAGGAATCAGCTTCTGGCCTTCTTTCACCCACTTCTCTACCAGTTTGCATACCTGCTCAAACATATACAAATCAATCTCCACTACAAAACCGTTCTTTTCAAACAAAGGAATAAATTCGTTGGGATATATCATTCCCTCCTCCGGATCAACCCAGCGGACTAACGCCTCTGCTCCCGCAACGGTCTCGCCCTGTAATTCATATTTAGGCTGAAGATATGGAATAAAGTCGCCATGTTCTAATGCCTGGTGCATCTTCATTTCCAGTTCCTTGTCACGGCTCAGGCGCTCTCTGTCCTTCTCATCATAAATACCCATTGGCACCAGATGGGACGGGGCAATCTTTTTCCGGGCCAGATTCGCATGCTCCAACAATGCGCTGACCTCCGCCTCATTATCCTCAATAACGCAGATGCCAAAATATAAGATAATGCCGTATTCGTTGCCGTCTTCATCCGATAATCCTGACAACCGCTTGCTGATACGGCTCAGACTCTGCTCCAGCTTTTCTATGGAATGAAACCGCATCAAAATGCCAAAATTGTCCGCCATAATACGGCCTGACACCTCATCCCATCGCAGTTCTTCATCAATAACCGTCTGAATCTCCCGCAGAATCATATCTCCCACTGAATTTCCATAGGCTTCATTAATCAGCTTGAACCGGTCCACATTGGCATACACCATAACATACTGCCCATCCCCCCGGAGCAAATCTCTGGCAATTCTTTCAAATTCCTTTTTATTCTTTCCCCCGGTAACGTCGTCCCGGCCATACTGCTTATATAACAATTGATACTTCATAAACATCATGAGAAAAACAAAACAGCAAGTGACAATCACGGCAATTGCCTTCATCACCTCTGTCTCAAGTCCACTCACAACAATAAAAAGCAGAAAGAAAAGCGCTATTGCTGTAATTAAGTCCCAGACCAGAATTATACCGATATGCTTAATTCTGGATATCAGTTGTTTCACTACGCTACTCCTCCTTTATCGTCATAGTAGTGTCATTATAGTACATTTACTTCTTAAATACAACCCTTCTCAAAACTTTTTTCGAAACTTTTCCGAAAAAGATATTTTAATTATAAAACATTAATATTTTTTATAAAAATTCTACTTTTTTATCTGTTTTTTCCGTTTTAATTACAATATACGGAAAGCTTGCCTGGTTCCTTACAACGGCATCTTCTTCCGGGCCAACCAGGCTGGTCTCCATGCACAGCCCCTCACCCTTCTCGTACAATCCCTGCACTTTGATGCTGTAGCCGCCGGTCTCCTGCTCCCCATACCCTACGGCCAGATACAGATATTCGCCATCGTCATAGGTCATCTGAAACGCATTGATTTTCTTTTTTTCAATTTCCTCCAGAAAATCCTTCGGACAGTCCGCCGTAGGTACTACAGTATACTCCCAATCCGCTCCTTTGGTCTCCTGCTCCACTGCGGTTTTGCAGCCGGTCAGCATCAGCAGTAAGCAAAGGCACAGTCCTCCTGCCAGTAAATGTTTCTTCATATTTTCCCTCCATCCCAGGGCGCCTTTGCCAAAACGTTCCGGCGCATCTGGAAAACTTTTCTTATTACCAGTTTATGCCGGCAAAAACCAGTTATGCGCAGGCCCGGAGCCTGAATAGAGAGGCTGCTCGTCAATTTTACTGCCCGTCAATCCTGCTGCCCATCAATTTTATTACTCGTCAATTTTAATTCCCGCCAGCAGTCCTGCCAGTGAAGTGGTGGCCTCCTCATCATGATACTCCATGGAGACCTCTTCCTCCACCTCTACCTCCGGCGCAATATCCTCTGCCTCCTTCATGCTCAGACGGATTTTCCCTTCCTCCACTGCCAGCACCTTCACCTTTACCTTCTGCCCCAGCTTCACTACCTCATTCGGGGACTTTAAAAATTTATTGCAAATCTGGGAAATGTGTACTAACCCCGTCAGCCCGTCTCCAATATTGACAAAGCAGCCATAGGATTCAATACGCTCAATGACTCCCTCGGTGATAAAGCCCTTTTGCAAAGCGTTCAACCTGGCCTCCTGCTCTCTGGCGGCCCGCTCCTTTGCCACTTCCTTTGCCGAAAGTACCAGACGTTTTTTCTCCGGCTCTGCCGTAATGACAATCACATCCAGTTTCTCCCCCACAAAGGAATCCACATCCTCCACATACTCAAGTGCCAGCTGGGAAGCGGGAATAAAGCCCCGGATTCCCTCCAGAAAGGCAACCACGCCGGCATTGACACTGGTCAGCACCTTCACCGTAAATACGGTTCGAGCCTCCAGTGCCTGCACCATTTTCTGCCAGGCCTCATCTTCTTTCGCCTCTTTCAGTGACAAAAGTACCCGGCCCTGTCCATCATCACCGTCTATGACAACGGCGGTCAGCGTATCTCCGGTGCGGATTTCATCCATGGCATGAAAGGCCGGGTCGTCGCTGTACTCCCCTGCCGGAATCACACCCTGGGAATAGGAGTGCAAATCCAGAATCACTTCTTCCTCCTCCACACTGACTACAGTCCCTGTCACTTTATCTCCTGCATTAAACCGGCGGAATGAAGCGTTAATCTCCTCTTCAAAATCCGCCATGCTTTCCATCTTTATCTCATCACTCATGGTTATATCCATCCTTTCCAACTTTCTTATTTCATTTTTTATTCTTTATATTTTTCACTACCGGCGTACCTTTACCAGTTCATCCGCCAGTGCGGCAAACTCTTTCAGTCCCAGAGTCTCTCCCCGCACCACAGACGGTAATCCGGTGTTCTCTATGGCCTGCCGGATTTCTTCTTTGGAAAAATCCAGTTCCCCGCTGTTAGACAGACCATTTTGCAGAGTTTTGCGCCTTTGGTTAAAGGAGGCGCGAATCAGCCGGAACATCAGCCTCTCGTCCTCTACCTCCACCGGCGTCTGCGCAAGGCAGTCCAGACGAATCACGGCGCTTCCTACCCTGGGTCTTGGCATAAAACAGTTGGGTGGGACATTGGCCGCCAGATAGGGCTTTGCATAATACTGAACCGCCAGGGACAAAGCGCCGCACTCCTTTGTTCCCGGCAGGGCCTTCATCCGTTCCGCCACTTCCTTCTGCACCATCACCGTTACATTGGCAAGGGGGACACGGCTCTCAAACAAACTCATAATAATAGGGGTGGTGATATAGTAGGGCAGATTTGCCACTACTTTGATAGGTCTTCCCCCGTTATACCGGTCGGCAATGGCCTGAATGTCCTGCTTCAAAATATCGCCCTGGCGAATCTCCACATTGTCATAGCCCGCCAGCGTCTCCTGTAATATGGGAATCAGATTTTTGTCAATCTCCACCGCCAGCACCTGGCGGGCGTGCTCTCCAAGACACTGGGTCATGGTTCCAATTCCCGGCCCAATCTCCAGCACAAAGTCCTCTCCTCCCACCTGGGCCGCCTCTACAATTTTATCTAATACCCGTGGGTCAATGAGAAAATTTTGTCCGAATTTTTTTTGAAAATGAAAATCATGCTTTTGCAGAACCCGTATGGTTTCCTGCGGATTTCCCAGTCTTGCCAAATTCCATTCCTCTCTCTCTGGCTGCTTATGCCAGCCGGTATAAGGCCTTTGCATTTTCGGCAGTAATGCGGATAACCTCCTGTGCTTCCATCCCCCTCAGCTCTCCAATTTTCTCTGCCACATGAATCAACTGAGAGGAATCATTGCGCCGTCCTCTGTTTGGCTCCGGCGCCATATAAGGGCAGTCCGTTTCCAGTACTATGCGCTCCATGGGAATTTCCTCCACCGTGCGCACCAGCTTCTTTGCGTTTTTGAAGGTCACTACACCGCCAATGCCGATATAAAATCCCATGTCCACATATTCTTTCGCCATCTCCGGGGAATAGGAATAGCAGTGGATGACGCCGCCGCACTCATGGGCCTTTTCCTTTTTTATGATTTCCATGGTCTCCGCCGCCGCATCCCGGCTGTGGACAATAATCGGCAGATGTACTTCCCTAGCCAGTCCAATCTGCCGGATAAACCATTGTCGCTGCACCTCCGGCTCCGGAGTGGGCCAGTGATAGTCCAGGCCGATTTCTCCCACCGCCACTACTTTTTCCCGGCGGCAGTTCTCCCGAATCCAGTCCATGTCCGTCTCTGTCAGTCCCTCCACCTCGCTGGGATGCACCCCCAAAGCGGCATAAATAAATTCATACTGCTCTGCCAGCCCAAGGGCCTGTCTGCTGGTCTCCATATCGGCCCCTACATTGACAAGCCACCTCACTCCCTTTCCGGCCAGACCCGTCAGAAGTTCTTCCCGGTCTCTGTCAAAGGCCTCGTCGTCGTAATGGCTGTGGGTATCAAAAATCCGATTGTTCTTCATTGTTCCTCGCCATTCCCTTAACAGATTTCAGCCCCTGCCGGCATCGGTTTCTCAGGAGTCATCAGGCTTAAATTGCCCTCTGCATCTTCTGCGCACAGAAGCATGCCCTCCGATAGAACTCCGGCAAGCTTCGCCGGCTTCAGGTTGACAAGAACCATTACTTTCTTGCCGACCATTTCCTCCGGTGTATAGTATTTACGAATACCCGATACAATCTGCTTTACCTGGCTGCCCACACGCACCTGGCTGCACAGAAGCTTCTTCGATTTTTCCACTGCCTCACAGGAAAGAATCTCACCCACCTGAAATTGCATCTTCATAAAGTCGTCAAAGGATATCTCCGGCTTTGCTTCAACATCCATGACATCCTCATTCTCTTCTACAAACTCGCCGGAGGCCTTCGCCTCTGCAATCTGTTTCTCTTTGATTTCCTCCGCTTTTGCAAGAACCTCCTTTGAATCCAGACGCATAAAGAGAATTTCCGGCGTATCTGTCACCTTAGTACCCGATACATATTTGCCGAAGGCATCCATCTCCTCCTCGGTGCGCTTCGTGGTATTTAACTGTGTCAGAATCTTTTCGGTGGTCTCCGGCATAAATGCCTCCAGTAAGCTGGCGCCGATGGTAATACTCTCAACCAGATTGTAGAGCACAGTGGAAAGGCGGTCTTTCTTTGCCTCATCCTTACCAAGAATCCAGGGTTCTGTTTCATCAATATATTTGTTGCAGCGTTTGAAGAGGCCAAAAATCTCCGTGATGGCATCTGCCACACGCAATTTGTCCATCTTCTCACTGACGGTCTTTGGCACAGCCAGCACTTTTTCCTTCAGATCATCATCCACCGGTTCTGTAACACCTTTATCCTCCAATACGCCGCCAAGATATTTATTGCTCATGGAAATGGTACGGTTTACAAGGTTGCCAAGTACATTGGCAAGGTCTGAGTTCATGCGCTCTACCATAAGCTCCCAGCTCACTACACCGTCGTTTTCAAATGGCATCTCATGCAGCACAAAGTAACGAACCGCATCCACACCAAAAATATCTGCCAGGTCATCGGCATAAATGACATTGCCCTTGCTCTTGCTCATCTTGCCGTCCCCCTGCAATAACCACGGATGTCCAAATACCTGCTTCGGCAGAGGCAGCCCTAATGCCATCAGCATAATCGGCCAATATATCGTATGGAAACGAAGAATATCCTTGCCAATCAGATGCAGGTCTGCCGGCCAGAATCTCTCATACAGTTCCCCATGGTTCCCCTCCGTATCGAAACCGAGACCCGTAATATAGTTGCTCAACGCATCCAGCCACACGTATACAATATGTCCCGGGTCAAAATCAACGGGAATGCCCCAGGTAAAGCTTGTACGCGACACACATAAGTCCTGCAGGCCCGGCTTTAAGAAGTTATTCACCATTTCGTTCTTGCGGGACTCCGGCTGGATAAAATCCGGATGCTCTTCAATGTGCTTCATCAGACGGTCCTGATATTTGCTAAGTTTCAGAAAATAGGCCTCCTCCTTTGCCGGCTGGCACTCGCGTCCGCAGTCCGGACACTTGCCGTCCACAAGCTGGGAGGATGTGAAAAATGACTCACAGGGAGTACAGTACATACCCTCATAAAACCCTTTGTAAATATCGCCCTGCTCGTAGAGCTTTTTGAACATTTTCTGAACCTGCGCTTCGTGGTCCGCATCCGTTGTGCGGATAAATTTATCATAAGACGTGTTCATGAGATCCCAGATTCTCTTAATCTCGGTGGACACATCATCCACAAACTGTTTGGGGGTAATGCCGGCTTCCTCTGCCTTCAGTTCGATTTTCTGTCCGTGCTCATCCGTACCTGTCTGGAAACGGACATCATATCCCTGAAATCTCTTGTAGCGCACGATGGCATCTGCCAGCACGATTTCATAGGTATTACCAATATGTGGCTTACCGGACGTGTAAGCAATCGCTGTTGTCAAATAGTAGGGTTTTTTACTCATGATATTATATACCTCCAATACGACAAAGGGTATCGAAATGCCCGATTTCCCTTAATTTTCCGATTAGTTCTTATTGTAGGTAAAATGTCTGAAGATGTCAAGCAAAATGCCCGGTTTTTATTTATTGTCTTTTTTTCAAAAATCCGTTACACTATAAGAGCAACGTGCCAGTGCACAGTGCTAAATAACTTTTGGGAGGAGAACCCTATGCTGTTAATCGGATCCCATGTGGGAATGAGCGGAAAAGAAATGTTGGTAAACTCGGTGAAGGAGGCCATCTCCTATGGCGCCAACACCTTCATGGTATATACCGGCGCACCACAGAATACGCGCCGCAAGGAAATATCGGAATTGAATATTGACGTAGCACGGGAACTTATGAAAGAACATGGCATGGCGAATTTTATTGTCCATGCTCCTTATATTATCAATCTGGCAAATACGATAAAACCGGAGACCTATGAGCTTGCCACCGAATTTCTTGCCAAAGAAATCGAGCGCACGGCGGCTATGGGGGCAGAAATACTGGTGCTTCATCCCGGCTCGCATGTGGGAGCCGGCGTGGAAGCCGGTATCTCACAGATTGTCAAGGGACTTAATGAAGTCCTGAATGCCGATACCCCGGTGAAAATCGCACTGGAAACCATGGCCGGAAAGGGAAGTGAAATCGGCCGGTGCTTTGAGGAGCTAAAAGCTATTTACGATGGCTGTCAGTACCCGGAAAAGCTTCGGGTCTGCTTTGATACCTGTCATGTCCACGATGCGGGTTACGACATTGTCCATGATTACGATTCTGTGATGGCAGAGTTTGACCGCATCATCGGTCTGAACCAAATCGCCGCCTTCCATATCAATGACAGCAAAAATGAACAGGGCGCCCACAAAGACCGCCATGAGAATTTTGGCAAAGGGGCCATCGGCGCGGAAGCACTGATGCAGATTATCCGCGATTCCCGTTTTGAACAGGTGCCAAAAATTCTGGAGACGCCGTATATTAAGGATACTGATAATCCGAAAAAATCGACGCCTCCTTATAAAGAAGAAATTGCTGAAATTTTGCAAAAAATCTGACTTTTTATGCCGAAATATTATTTAACGCTGTTCACTACGCCCATAAAGATTGGGAGATTTTTACTGGTCTCCACAATCGCATAGATAAATGGGCGGTTCAGATAGACTTCTTTCGGTTTATCTTCCGACGGTGCTGCGGAACCAGCTTTCATGCTAATGCTTGTAACAGCCGCCGCCTTCGTCCCATAACGGTCCAGCTCGATATGCGTCTTATGCAGTATATCATCTATTTTAAGAATGCCTTCCTTTGTCGTTCCCATATTACTGAAATCCGCCCCATTGGTAAATGCTTTTTCAATACCCATGGCTTTCATGGTCTCCACCATATTGGTTGTATAATCATAGGAAAACTCCGGTATCTTTGTCAGTACCCGCTGGTGTTCCTCTGACCCCAGAAGCTTCACAAAGGACTCGCCGGTCATAACCTTAAGGTAATCGGATACCGACACTCCCTCGTTTGGCAAAATTCCCACAAAGGCATAGGTTCCGCCTTCATAGTTTTTCATTACACCGGTGGCCTTTTCATCCTTCAAATAGGAGTACTCTGTGCTGTTTAACATATTGACGGTCTGCTTTGTACCATTCGCATCGGTAAAGGTATCTTTCTGCACCTGATAACTGCTGTACTGTGTATTCCAGCGGCCCTCAAAGGCCAGGGCATTGATGAGATACATCCTGGTATCTTCAGGAATATTGCTTATGATACTCGGTATCATATTCTTCGTATTTTCCTTGACCCACTTATTTATCTTTCCTACCGTATCCGCATTAAACGGCTCTGTATAGGCCTGTGAATGATAATATTTTTCATTGGTATCCAGAAAACTCTTCTTTATCGTAACTTCCTCTTTCTTATCCTTAATCCAGATGGAGTTCGCCATATGGAACTGCACATCCTTAGATAATACCAGATAATCATTGTAGGCAGACATATTCTTGTTAAAATCTGCCACATTGATGTCACCATACAGAGCTTTCTGCAATTCTGTTAAAGTATCCCCACCAGCTCCGTTAATAACCATAGCCATGGCGGTGAGAACCGATTCCGGTGAAATCAGTACATTTCCCTTGTCCTGCACAGGTTTTTCCGCATTAATCCGTGTCAATTTAACGGAAGTGTCCGCTGCCTGTTTGGCAAAATTATCCGATATCGCCAGGGAACTTGGCCGGAACATTTCCTGTTCTACTACTTTGACTTTACAGGTCAGTTTTTTAGTAGACAATTTCTTTGCTTTTTTTGTCTTGCGGTACTTCACTGTAATCTTGATTTTACACGTCCCAACCTTTTTGGCTTTTACCTTGCCCTTCTTTGACACGGTAGCAATGGATTTTTTACTTGTCTTAAATTTCTTCGACTTGATTCGCTTGCCTTTTACCTTAATGGTTTTGGATTTCCCTTTTGTAATCGTAAGTTTTTTTGATTTCAGCTTCGGCACATTGGCGGCCTCCGCTGTACCTGCCGGCATACTCCCCACAAGCAGAGCACAGGCCATAATACCTGCTAATAATTGAACTCCCTTTTTTTTCATTTATAACCCTCCCTTGACTGATAAACTATATATCATCCAGATACATAATAAAAAAGTATATCATATGGAATAAAAATTTTCAATTATGACAATAACTTTCAATTTGCCGGGAGACGCCATGAAAAAGGGGCGGCTGAGAAACGCGCCCCATCTGCACAAGAGAACTTTACTATAAGATGAAAAATGTCGCCTACTGCTCCTCCGACCTTGGCAGGCTTACCCGGCAGAACCGGCGCAAAAACTGTCTGGCATTGAAAGGAATAATCGGGTAGATATAACTTTTTCCGCTCATGGTGCGGTTTGTTACGATAAAGATAACCACCAGAGCAAGGCCGCCCACAAAGCCCCAGACGTCAAAGGCCGCTGTCAGGCAGAGGAGCATAAGCCGCATAAATTTCAGGGCATAGCCAAGTTCAAAGCTGACCTGGGTATAGTTTGCCACTGCCACAAAGGCCATATAGAGCATGATTTCTGCATTGAACCAGCCGGAGCTGACAGTGTAGTCCCCCAGAACAATGCCCGCCACCACACTGAGAGGGGTGCTCAGCATGCTGGGGGTATTCAGGGAGGCCAGCTTTAACCCGTCAATGGCAAATTCCAGAAGCAGTAACTGGAGAAAAACCGGAACGTGGACAGGTTCTTTAATCTGGATGAATGCCAGGCTTTCCGGCACCCATTGGGGGTTCATAATCAACAGAAGAAACAGCGGGGTTAAAAATACCGCAAAGGCATTGATTATGATTCTCGATAACCGCAGATACGTGCCGGTAACCGGCGGAAAATAGTAATCATCCGCATCCTCCACAATGTCAAATACCGATGTGGGAAGAACCATAGCGGCGGGGGAATTGTCTACAAGAATGGCAATGCTCCCCTCCAGAATGCTGGCCGCCGTAGTGTCCGGGCGCTCTGTAAATTTGAATTTCGGGAAAGGATTGTACCACTTGTGCTGATAGAGACACTCTGCCAGGCTCTGCTGGTTCATGGAGAGTGCATCAATCTGAATGGCGTCAATCCTCTGACGAATATCCTCTAACATTTTTTTCTCCACCCGGTTTCCCATATAGGCGATGACCACATCTGTCCGGGAGCTCTTTCCCACGGTGTGCATCTCCATTACCAAATCCGTGGAACGTATGCGGCGGCGAATCAGCGCCGTATTGAATACCACAGTCTCCACAAAACCATCCCGGGAGCCGCGCATTACCTTATCCTTTTCCGGCTCATCCACACTCCGGGCCGGATAGGTACGAAAATCCATAGCCAGGGCTTCCGTGTAACCCTCCACCAACAGCATCGGCACGCCGGAAAGCATTCTCTGGAGAAAATCATTTTCCGTCTTTACCAGATCTATCTCCCCGTAGGGCAGTTTTTCCTTGAGAAATTCATGAGCCGTTTCCGGCATTTCCTTTGGTTCAATAACATAGAGAAATTCTAATATCTTCTCCATAACTTCGTCTTTACAGAAACCATCAATAAAGTAAAAACAAGCCTTCTTACCACCAACTGTCACCACCCGGTACAGTACATCGAAGCTCTTATCTATGTTAAGCAGATTATCAATGTACTCTTTATTTTGTTCAAAATTTCCTGAAAATATGGATTTCTCAGCCATAAGTACCTCCTTAAGCCTCAGAAATTTGTTTCCTATAGGATAGGCTTGACAATAAACCCCCTTTTTATGTAAAATGATTTTAGTTTTCAATATTATGGAGGTGCTTTTTTGGACATACCGCATGACCCTATTATTTTAGTTAGTTACGTAAACACAAAATTACGGGACCATTTTGCAACACTGGAGGAGTTTTGTCTTACCTATGAAATCAATGAAGAGGAGCTGCGTTCCACCCTTTCCTCCGTTGATTACCAGTACGATGAAATAACCAACCAGTTTGTTTAGAAAATTGCTGAAAGGCTGGCGCCGATGAAACATACCATGACCTTTACCCATGAAATTTCAATTGAAGAATATAATGATTTACGGGCCAGCGTGGATTTTATCCAGATTCTCCCCCGGCGGGCCAGGACGGCTTTAGACAATTCCCTGTATATCCTGGTTGCCATGGACGGAGACACCCCGGCAGGAATGGCACGGGTAGTCGGAGACGGCGGCTACGTGTACTTTATCTGCGATGTTATTGTGCGCCCTTCGTACCAGTCCCAGGGACTTGGAAGGCAGATTATCGAAAATGTCCTTGACTGGTTAGAGCATCAGGTGGAAGAGGGCGAGACAATTATGGTAAATTTAATGTCTGCTCTGAACAAGGAGCCCTTTTACCAAAAACTGGGATTTCATAAACGTCCCTTTGACAACCACGGCTCCGGCATGAGCCAATGGATTTCCAAATAACAGAACCTACTCCGATGAGCTTCCCTGCACATCAGATTTTTCTTTTTCCTGGGCGGCTTTTTCCTGCTGGAGAAGCACTTCATTCACCACTTTCAGTATTGTCAGTGCCACTGGTCCCAGAATGATTCCCCCTATCTGGAACAGGGCTACACCCACATACACAGAAATCAACACAAATAACGGTTTCATGCCAATTTCTTTTCCAAAAAGCCTGGGCTCCAGAATTTCTCTTAAAAAAGCAGAGACGACGAAAACCGTGAGCAGAATGGCCGCCTGATAAAAGTGGCCCCCAATCATTTCCAAAATAGCCCAGGGTACCAGTACAACTCCGCTCCCCACAATGGGAAATGCATCAAATATCGCAATGCCAATCCCAAACAGCACGGCATAGTCATTCCCCATCAGGAACAGCCCCAGAGAAATCACCACCGCTACGATAAACAAAATAATTCCCTGGGCCTTAATATAAGCAAAACCTGCATATTTTAGTTTCTTTGCAATGGGTCTCATTTTTTTGTGTATCCGGGGAAAGGAGTCATCCAGCAAAATTAAAAGTGTGGAAACAAAAAAAATGAAAAGCCCCGCTCCTATCTGGGCGATAAAACGGAAAATCTCCGCGGCACAGGAATACAGCCAGGGAATCACTTCCTGCTCCAGATTGTGGTACAGATTTTCTGTCTGAGCCTCGATATACTGATAACTGGTGCCTACCCTCAATTCCAGCATCTGGTCGCACTGGCAGCAGATTTGTTCCACCGCCTCACTGATAAACTGCTGATACACGGGAATTTTCTGCAGCAGCAGTATCGCCTGGCCGATTACCATACTGGTAATGTAAAAAAGAAATCCACTGACAGCAAACACTGTGATACACACCACCATAATGACGCTGACCCTCTTTTTCCATTTCAGTTTTGCCGTCAAAAAATGAATGATCGGCGCCACCGTTTTAGCAAAAAAATAGGCCAGCACAAAAGGAAGCACAAGGGGGAGAAGGAAACGAAAAACAAGAAATAATGCCAGCGCTGTCAATCCGAGAATGATGTATCTTGTCCTCATGTTCCTTCCTCCCTGCTTTATCATCATGAAAAAAATAGCGAGCCGCTTTTCATGGTTCGCTATTTTTAATGTGCTCATATTCTGTTTTTTTATTCCGGCATTTTGAACCGATATCCAACACCCCAGATAGTCTCAATATACTCCGGATTGGAGGTGTCCCGCTCAATTTTTTCACGAATTTTTTTGATGTGGACGGTCACTGTAGCAATATCTCCCATCGTGTTAAATCCCCATATCCTGTGAAATAACTCCTCCTTGGAAAATACATGGTTGGGATTCTTTGCCAGAAAGTACAGCAAATCAAATTCCTTCGAGGTAAAGGTCTTTTCCTCGCCCTGGACAAATACCCGCCTGGCTGTCCTGTCTATCTCCAAATCGCCGCCGCGGATCACTTCATTGTTCTTTTCCTGGGGTCTCGGCTGGCGGGTCAGCACATCATAGCGGTTCAAGTGGGCCTTCACCCTGGCCACCAGCTCACTGGGACTGAAGGGCTTTGTCATATAGTCGTCTGCTCCCAGGCCCAGGCCGCGAATCTTGTCAATATCCTCTTTCTTTGCGGACACCATAATCACTGGCATCAGATATTTCTCCCGGAATTTGCGGCAGATTTCAAAGCCGTCCTTTCCCGGCAGCATAACATCCAGAATAAGCAGATCATACTCGCCTGTCATGGCCGCCTTCTCTCCCTTAATCCCGTCCTCTACAATGGTAACTTCAAAGCTGCTCAACTCCAGATAGTCTTTTTCCAACTCCGCAATAGCCCGTTCGTCCTCAACAATCAGTATTTTTTTCATAATCCGCTCCCTTCTTCATGCTAATATATGTTACTGCTTTCCTCCACAAACTTTGGCAGGGAAAATGAAATCCGGGTTCCTCTCCCCACTTCACTTTCTGCCCATATTTTTCCGTTATGATCCTCCACAATCTTTTTCGCAATGGCAAGTCCCAGCCCACTGCCCCCTGTCTTGGAATTTCTGGAACTATCCGTGCGATAAAACCGCTCAAAGATGTGTGGCAGTTCCCCCTTCTCAATACCAACACCATTATCGGAAATCTGAACAATCAACTCTCCCTCTGCCTCCTGACTCCGGACAAAGACAATTCCCGTGTCCGTATGTATATATTTGGAAGCATTTCCCATAATATTATGAATCACCCTCTTCATTCTCTCTCTGTCAATATAAATCCGCAGATTTCTGTCCGCTTCATAGCGGTACACCAGACCGATGTTCATGGTTTCCAAATCCAGCGACAGGGCACTGACACATTCACTGAGATACTCATTGGCCTCTACACTCTGAAAATTGTACCGAATATCCTTCTGGTAAATCTGGGCAAAAAAGGATAACTCATCCACCAGTTCCGTCATATCATTGGCCTTGCTTCGTATGGTATTCACATACTTCTTAATCTGCTCCGGTGTCCCGGCAACTCCGTCCAGGATTCCCTGAGAATACCCCTTTATAGAAGCCAGTGGCGTCTTCAGATCATGGGTTATATTGGCAATCACTTCCCTGAGCCGGGCATCCGCATCGTTATCCGCATCCTCTATTCTCTGAACGGTACGGAAGCAGACACGCCGCCTAAGGCTTTTTCTGACTTTTTCCCGCATGGCAAAACTCGACTTTCTTTTATTTTTCATTTACTTTTTCTTAATCTTTTTATTATTATATCATTATTTTTTCCTTTTGTGGGAATTTTTTGTAAAGTTTTTTAAAATTTTTTACATATAGAATTAATTAAATCAAAAAAACCGTAGATTTAAATAACTTTTCTATTCCAAATTTCTGCATTTTGTAGTATAATTATATAACTATAACATTAATTTAGATTTTTTATAAAATATGGAAGGAGCTGGAACTATGAAGGTGAGCAAAATAAAGACAAAATGGATCCCTGCTGCCATCTGCGTTTTTCTGCTGGCAGTGCTTTTCAGCACTCTGGATTTATTTCCTGTGTATGCGGCCAATGGGGCCATTACCACCAGTAACTATAAAATATATCTGAACAACCAGCCGTTAGAGGATGGCACGCTGGTAAGCAAAAACGATGAACTCAGCATTTACATGAACTGGGCTCTCGGCAATACCGACAGGGAAACCGACACCTTTGAACTGGATTTGGACAGCCTGGTTACCAATCTTTCCTTTCCCGATTACCCGGAATCCCCCATTACTGGTAATCTGGCCGATGGTACTTCCATTGACGTAGGAACCTTTCAGATTCAGAACGGCAAGCTGATTATACACATCACCAATCCACGTTTTCTGGCCCTGAGTACCCGTACCGGATATGTCTATCTGAAAAGCACGATTTCTTCCGAGATTGGCAAGGAGCAGGATGGAAAGGATATTACGGTTAAGGTCGGCGAGGGTGACTCCGCCGTGGAACGCCAGGTCAGATACGATGCCGGATTGGGAAAGAGCGGTATCTGGCTTAGCAAATCCGCTGTAGGAGATGTCTACCAGGACGGCCAGAATCTTTACCAGAAATTCAAAGTTCACCTGAATGCCTATAACAGTAACGTAACGAATGTTTCCCTGGACGATTTTTTTGGCAACCAAAAGGGGGACAGCAATAATATTGGACTTTCAGAGCCTTCCAAAATTACCATAACCAAAAGCAGCATCCCTTCTATTGCAGCGGGAGCCACCTTTGATAACATTGCTGCCCTGAACGCCGCACTCGAAGGACTTACTTTAGACGGCTCCCAGCATCAGGAACTGGAATTTGAGTATACAGTAAAGGTGGATGCTGACATCAAAAATCCAAAATCTGCAAAAAATTATCAAAATACCATTACCGCCAGCTGGACAGATAATCAGAACGAGTCCGGTGACGACTCCTCCAGTGCCAAGGCGAAGTTTACTCCTCCAACCGTAAAAAAGGAGGGAAAAGTCAGCGAAGACGGCACTAAGGTCTCTTGGACAATTACCATTAAATTAAACGGTCTGTATGACAAGGAGCATCCGGAAAAGAAATTAGAGGAAATTTTAAAATCCATCGTAGACCAGGCACTGAATGGAGTGACCGATACCAGTGCCCGGCCAATTGATTTGAAAAATTTCCAAAAGGTAGCGGGAACAGACGATACCTATACTTATACCTATGAAATGACATTAGATAGCCAGACGGCCTCCAGCAGCGGCCAGATTGAATTAAAAAACAATGTCACCGTCACCACCCCGGAAGGCTATGAGTATACCGGACAGGGTACTACCAAAACACCTGGCAGGAACTGGCTCACAAAGAAATGGGCATCCTATGATGAAGATTCTAAAACCCTTTCCTGGAAGGTGACACTGGACAAAATTCCGAGCGGAATCACTAATGTAAAACTATCAGATAATACCGATTCCTGGAAAAGCAACAACCATTCGCCGATTTTGAAAATATATGTGCAGGCTGGCAATGGCGGTTCTGTTTTGGCCGTGGAAAATGGCGAGCCAAAGGACACCAGCATTATTACAGCCTGCCAAACGGAAACCTGGAACCCAAATTCATTTACCCTCGTGTTTAACGATGAGTATATTTCCACCCATGCAGGGGAAACCATTACCATTACTTACAGCACCCAGATAAACGATGAGCATTTAAATGGAAAAATGTACGAAAACACAGCGAAACTTACCTATACCGAAAATGGCAGGGAAACCAGTTACACGGACAGTGACACCTGGGAAAAGGAAAACGCTCTGGAGAAAGCAGGTAGCATTGATAGCAACAAAAACAGCATCCGCTATACCATTACCGTGGACACAGCCAAGATGGAAGAGCTGACAGCGAACACCTCCATTACCCTGACAGATACTCTGCCGGAGGGGATGGTGCTGGATACGGATTCACTGAAAATCGGTGTAAAAGTACGATATGACGAATATACTTTTTACGACGTATGGCCGGAGGATGAGTTCTTCAAGGTGACTCCTTCCACATCCGGAGCAGATGACCGGGTTGTCACCTTTACCATTCCTGTCACACAGAACCTCGTCGAAGCCCTCCAAAGTGAGACATACACCCCGACCCCGAAGGAGATTCCACCATGTCTTTTAATTCAGTACACCGCAGATGTAAAAGACCAGGTAGAGTTTACCAGTCAGGGTGAGAAAAAGAACTTCAAAAACTCCGTGGTGGGTCACTACAAGGATGCCGAGATTGGTGATTTCTCTACCACTACATCCATGGGGCCAAAGGATGTAATTACGAAAACCGCAGAATACACTCAGGATACGGCTCCGGATGCAAATTATACCATCAATGTGAATCCAAATGCCATTGCCTTTTCCAACAATGGCAAACTGGAAGCCATTGACAAGCTGGGGTCTGCCCTGTCCTATAACCTGGACAGCATCCAGGTATACAAAAATGTCCCAAGTGAAAACAGCCGGGAGGAAAACTGGGAAGAACTGGAAAAGGATAGTGATTGGTCCTATACGTATTCCGAGGAAAATAATTCCCTTACCTTTACCCTGCCAGACGCTGCCTACCTGAAAATCACCTACAGCGCCAGGGTCAACCTTCCTACCTTTAAAGACCCGACACTAAATGATTGGTTGACTGAGGAAAACTCTTCCAACACATTTTCCCTGAGTGGATTTAGCAGTAACAAGACAGAAAGCTCTTTCTCCTTTGATAAGCAGGCTTTCACGCCGAGAGCGGGAGCCAGTGCCAATCAGGCCGCATTTACACTGCAAAAATACTGGAACAATAACGGCGTCCATGAGTCGTTAGATGGCTCTACTTTCAAACTGGTAGAATGTCGCTATGATGACACTCTGGGCCGGATGATAGAAGGAGCTACCATCGCCGAAGACCTGACGGTAGACAGCGAGGGCAAGCTTACGATAAGGGCTGCCTATGATATCTGCTATGCCCTGTATGAGACGGCAGCGAAAGAGGGCTATGTCCTTAACACCGAGCCGCTTTATCTGATTATTACCGGCGCTGCACAGCAGACACTTCCGCCAGGTATTGAGGGACGCGTCCTGACAAATGGCGGGACGCTGGAATATGAAAATGAAAAATCCACCATTACAGAAAAAGGCCAGTTAGTCCTTACCAAAACCATTGAAGGCCCGGTAACAAAAGAAGAGGCCGAAAACACTTTGGAATTTACGGTAAAGAGCATGACTTCCGGTTCAATTACTACTTATACCTTAAAGGATTTTAGTTACGAGCCTGCCACCGGTCGATACACTCTTACTTTGGATAAATTCATTGGAGACTACATCGTAACGGAAACAGTAAAGGACATCCATGGATATACCTTAAAAAGTGTAACCTACCAGTTAAACAGCGGCGGAAAAACTAATGGAGACAGTATCCATGTCACGGTGAACAGCAATGCGGCAACCCAGATAGATTTTAGCGATACTTACGAAAAGGATGCAGCAGAGCCAGCACCTACACCAACACCCACACCAGCACCGGCTCCATCAGCAACACCAACGGCCACTCCGCTGGCACCACTTCCAACAGAGGAGCCACCACTGATTGACACCAGTGCACCAACAAAGACAGCATCGCCAACCAAGAAGCCGAAGGCAACGAAAAAGCCGAAAACAACGAAAAAACCAAAAGCAGCGAAAAAGCCGAAAGCAACTGTGGACCCAACCACTATGCTGGATGATGATGGTATTCCGACCGACCGACGCAATGCAGATGTCAACAATCCGAATGCCGGCAACTCCAATTTCCCGGATACAGGAGACCATACCTACTCCCGGAGTATTCTGGCACTGATACTTGCCTGCCTCTCCGCTATGGGCTTTGCACTAACCACCTTTGCTAACCGGAGAAAGTAGCAGTTTCCCTGCCTTCTCTCCTTGACGGCTGAAATTTGATATAGTAGAATATAACTGTTGTTACTATAAGAATGGAGGAATACCATGGGAAAAATACTATTTACTTCTGAATCTGTGACAGAAGGGCATCCGGATAAAATATGCGACCAGATTTCTGATGCAGTACTGGATGCCATGCTGGCACAAGACCCGATGAGCCGGGTTGCTTGCGAGACGGCCATTACCACAGATTTTGTCTTAGTCATGGGTGAAATTAGCTCTCATGCCCAAGTCGATATAGAAAAGATTGTCCGCAATACCATTTGTAATATCGGCTATGATGATGCCAATAAAGGCTTTGATGGAAAACTCTGTGAAGTCAGAGTGACCCTGGACAAACAGTCTGCAGACATCGCCCAGGGTGTTGACAAAGCTCTGGAATCCAGACTTACCGATTCTCAGATTGACGCCATTGGCGCCGGCGACCAGGGAATGATGTTCGGATATGCCACAAATGAAACTGATGACTACATGCCCTATCCGGTCTACCTGGCACACAAACTGACCAGACAGTTATCCAGGGTACGGAAGGACGGCACCCTCCCTTACCTACGGCCGGATGGTAAGTCCCAGGTAACAGTGGAATATGACGCTGCCGGCAAACCGCTTCGTCTGGATGCCGTAGTCATATCCTCCCAGCACAGCGAAGATATTTCCTGGGAGCAGATTCAAAAGGATATCCGCCAACATGTCATCAATGCTGTGTTACCAGCGGAATTGATTGACTCCGATACAAAATTTTTTATTAACCCCACCGGCCGTTTTGTCATTGGCGGTCCCAACGGGGACAGCGGCCTCACTGGCCGGAAAATCATTGTGGATACATACGGTGGATGGGCCCGCCATGGCGGCGGTGCTTTCTCCGGTAAAGACCCGACAAAGGTTGACCGCTCCGCCGCTTATGCCGCCCGCTATGTGGCTAAAAACATTGTGGCTGCCGGACTTTGCGACAGGGCAGAAATCCAGTTGTCCTATGCCATCGGCGTGGCTTCGCCGACCTCTGTGCGCATTGACACCTTTGGCACTGGCAAAATTCCAGAAGAAAAACTGGTAGACATTATCAATGAAAACTTTGATTTACGTCCGGCCGGCATTATCCAGATGTTAAATCTGCGCCAGCCAATCTATAGCCAGACTGCCGCTTACGGACACTTTGGCCGTAATGATTTGGATTTGCCTTGGGAAAAACTGGATAAGGCAGAAACACTGAAAAAGTATTTGTAATGTAACTTTCGTCCGGCCGGAAGGCCGGACACCTGGCTCTCATAGTTAAATGGATATAACAAGCCCCTCCTAAGGGCTAGTTGTAGGTTCGATTCCTACTGGGAGTACTCGCGAATAATGAAGCAATGCAAAATTTGAAAACAGGAAAAAGTTGAGTTTACTCAAAACTTTTTCCTGTTTTTGAATTTTATAGTGCGAAGCACGCGGGCTTGCGGGGATGGGGTTGCCCCGCAAGACTGGCATTGCTT
>JAFLTB010000001.1:0-38707 GCA_022510605.1 Lachnospiraceae bacterium | reverse complement strand
AGCACGCGGGCTTGCGGGGACGGGGTTGCCCCGCAAGACTGGCATTGCTTCATTATTAAAAAATCGTTGTTTTAGCGTGTTTTTGCCAGAACAACGATTTGTTTTTTGTCTGACATTTTATTTAGTTTCTGCTAATAAGGAAATGTTATTTTCTGATTTGTCTGCTAATAAAAAATGGCGATTTGCTAATATTGGAATTTTGTTATGTTTATTTTGGAGTGGTTTTTTATACATAAAAAGCCGCTGGTCGTTTTCATTCATCCACCTCGATTATATCGTGTTCCATGCCTTTTCCCTCTCTTTCCTCTGCCTGATTTTTTGAATAGAGCCACACTATCTATACGACTGTCTGCCCTTTATATATTATGATATCACACGTGGTGGATTTGCTCCATTCATTTTAAAATACTTCATCGTAGTCAAAATGGCTTTTGTAAGTCATACATAATTATGCTATAATTGTGTCGCAGAAAGGAGTTGAGCAACATGCCGATTATAATGCCTATAAAAGAGCTACGCAATACAACCAAAATTTCTGATATCGCTCACAAGGAACAGGAGCCTATTTTTATTACCAAAAATGGTTATAGCGATCTGGTTGTAATGAGTAGTGAATTATACGATAAATTTGCAAAAATAAACCGCATTGATCAGGCCATCTACGAATCCGAGCAGGAAGTTGCAAATGGAGCAGAAGCCATTGACGCAGAGATTGTTTTTGCAGAATTGGAGAAAAAATATTTTGGTTAAATACAAGGTTAAATTCAATCCCAGGGCAATGCGGGAATTGACCGCATTTACGAATATATTGCAAAGGAAAAATTGGCTCCTGAAAATGCAAAAGGACAGGTTAACAGAATCAAAAAAGCGATTTTAAAACTAGACACATTTCCACAGTCGCACCAAAAACGCAACGAAGGGAAATTTGCCGGGCAAGGTTATCGACAATTGTTGATCGATAACTATATTGCTATTTTCCGCATAAATGAGAAAGCCAAAATAGTTAATGTAGTGACAATCCAGTATCAAGGCCGGAATTTATAGGGGGACTTTCTGTAAGGCCCGCAGAGGCAAAGAGCAAAAATATTTACTTTGCCGGGGAATATCGAAAGAAGATAGGATCCGGGGAATATTATGTATTGTCTGCCTCCCAATATTCGTCGCCGGAAGGAAAGATGAAAATCCGGGTTTATAAGAAGAAAATTGTTATCACCAAGGGCGGTGATTATAATGGCACTTACAAGCTTAAGAAACGCTATCCGAGACCGTAACTTCGGAGTTCAAGAATATCAGACGATAGACTGGCGCATATAAATCGTCCCCGAACACCGTAAAACAAAGCACGGTAAGAAACCCGTGCTCAAGAAATTTTCCTCTTCCTATTTTAGGAAAATTGTGGTATTATGATTATAACTATATAAAAAGAATTTTGTTCTCATAGAAAGGAGGAATACGGAATGAGTGGTATTACAGGAGTATCCGGCGGTAATCCTTATGGTAGCAGTCTGGAAAGCCAAATTGCCAGTGGCAGTAAGTTGCAAAGTGCAGCAGATGGTGCTGCCGAGAAAGCAATCGCCGAGAAAGAGAATGCTCAGATAAATGGTCTTGACCAAGGCCGTCGGAATGCCGAGGACGGAAAATCCCTTTTGAATGTGGCAGATGGGGCCATGAGCGGTATTGCAGATAACCTGCAGAGAATACGCGAACTTGCCGTTCAAGCATCAAATTCTGCTATTCTTTCGGATAAAGACCTTCGGATGATTCAGGATGAAATCGACCAACTCAAACAGGGGATTTCAGATATTGCCAACAATACTGAATTTAACACAAAAAAACTCCTGGACGGTTCCTGTGGGGATGTTCATATCCAATCCGGAGCGAATGAAGGTCAGGGATTAACATTGGATATCGGAGCTGCCACATTGGAGGCACTTGGCATCCAGGATTTTGATGTGACGGGAGACTTTTCTCTTCAGACGATTGACGATGCACTGGCAAAAGTATCTGGCAACCGCAGTGCAATCGGTGCTCAGAGCAACGCTTTGGACTATGCGATTTCCTATAACTCACAGGCTTCTATCAATCACACTTTTGCAGTGAGCAATCTTGAGGACGCAGATATTGCAGAAGTTACGTCTGAACTGAACAAGCAGAGACTTTTACAGTCCTATCAGTTCATGCTGCAAAAAAAGCAACAAGAGCAGGAGCAGGAAAAACAGAAATTTTGGTTTATTTAATCAACAGAGAAAATTTTTGTGATGTATATAATCAAGACCACCGGCCTAGCCGGTGGTCTACTTGTATAAAATCAATGTGCCAAGTTTGAGTTAGTTAGAAGCTTGAGTCAGTTAATTATAATTGCCGCTCTCGTCAGCTTTTTCCCCAAACCCCCAAGAAGCGGCTCTCCCCGTGAGCCGCTTCTTTTAACACTTTCTTCTCCCATTCCCGGTCTGTCAGATTTTACACTGAACCAGACGGTGTGACACTTTTCCCTCTTTTTTATCTGCAAATAACAGAACAATTTCCTTCTCGCTGTTCATGGTCATCTGGTAGGTAGTTTCCGAATCCTGCATGCCGGAAATCTTTCCGATGCCATACAACTGTGTAAAGGACTTGGCTGTTAGTTTTGCCCTGAAAAATCCCTTGCTGCTGATGAGATATACATAGTTATTTTTTACTCCGATGGAGTATGCACTGAAATCCTCACGGATTGGAATGCTAATCCGATGGGTTGCCGAAAGCTGGCAAACCTCAATCTTTTCGCCATTTTCCAGTTCCGCCTCCCGGCCGGCCGGAATTTTGCTGACTACTACATCATAGGATTTGCTTCCCACTACCGTATCCCCTTCGGTGGCATATGGCTCAAAATCGCATTCCACCTGTCTGCTTACCTTCATGGTATTCATATCGAAATACATTACACCGTAAACATTGCTTCCTGTGGTCATTTTCAATGCTGCCACACCATTTTTCTGATTCATGAAATACAGGTTGTAGCGGTTGTTGTAGCTCTCAGAAAAGCTTATCTGGTCATTGAGTACAATCTCCTGCTCAATGGCTCCCTGAGGGTTTACCTTGTAAAGATAGTTTACGGTTTTTGCCACCATGTCGCCATCCTTATCTGCCACAAAGTAGAAGTTGCCCTGGGCATCCTGCCACTGTGCCGTAATGTTCTGCATAGCCTTTGCCTTATATATGGTGTCAGAATTTAAGTTAATTGCATTGCTGGTCATGGAAGTGCCGGTCAGCGTCTTCTTCACACAACCGGAATAATCTTCATTCCATTCATAGATGCAGTAATTGCCATTGACATCCAGTGCGCCCCCATCATTCAGGAAATTGAAAGACTCCTTGATTTTCGTTGCGCTATATGGCTGGTAGTAGTCCTCTCCTATAACGTTTGTCTTTTTGTTATGGAAAATTTTCAACTTCTTTACCATATGCCCTGTCAAATCTACGTCAATCAGTTTCTTGCACTTGTTCATCGTCAGGGATGTCAACTGGTTGTACTCTAAATATACATATTTCAGTTTCAGGTTTTTGTTCAGGTTCAGCTTCTGCAGCTTGCCATCGGTCATCTCCAGATAAACCAGATTTTTATTCTTTTTCAAATCTATGGTTTTTACTGTTGTTTCATTGGCCACAAACTTCTGAAGATTGGTAAGCTTGCCGATTCCCTTGAAGGACTTGATATCCTTCACGTATTTCTTCTGGTACTTCGCATACTTGGACGGCTTAATCTTTACCGTGTTTTTGCAGGAACTGGAGCCAAACTTTCTGGCATTTTTAATTTCCCCGTCGGATAATTTCTTATCCTTGTTCTTGTCGTAATTGACTCTCACCAGCTCACGGAACACCTGATCTGGAAAGTTCTTTTTGTTAATGGCAACCGTAGCCGCCTTTGCTTCCTTCTCCCCGGCCCCACATACCGCTCCAACGGTCAGCATCAACGCCGCCGCCATAATGATACACTGTTTTTTCATGGAAAAACCCCCATTCTTTTTTTCATTTTCTGTTTTATTTTGGGCCCTTACATCAATAAAACGATTGAGGGGAAGAAAATGTTGCAAAAAAATTTATTTTTTTATAAAAAATTTTTTCCACCAAAAAAACCTCCCATCTATTATAGGACACACAACCGGGTAATTCTGTTGCATTGTGCCCCCAATAAATGGGAGGAATTTCTTACTTGTTCTATTGTTATGTATATCAATGGCTTCGTCGTCTGTGCCCTCGCCTTTTCTTAACAGGTTTTGGTAGTCGAATTAATGGTATGCGACTCAGTGGTAGAGTTTCCGGTGTATTTTATAATGGCCTGCACGCGGTACTTTCCCGAAACAGAAAGGGAATGGGTTTTTGAAAAGCTTGACGTATTGCTATATACCGTTTTGCTCCATGAGGTAATGGTTGTCCACTTACCGTCTTTGTACCTCTGCAGGTAACTGGTAATATGTATCTGCGTCACCGAGGCTGTCCCCTTGGCAGATACAGAAATACTTGCGGTTTTACTGCCGTTAATGGTAAGCGATACCGATTGGTCTTTCCCCAGAGCCGCCTGTGCCGTCTTTGCCCCTGGCACCAGCAGCAGGGACAACACCAGCAGATATGTAATGACCCTCTTCATTCTGTCTCTCACCTCCTTTCATACTCCTAAACGTATAAAAGAAGGGATATGTTGCCGGAATTTACCTGTTTTTAATTTTCTTCATATATACTTTCGGCCATTTTTGTCAATTCCTCTATGGATATGCCAGTTCCCGACAAATCATTCCCTCGTTCGGCATCATCCCATATCAGAACCCATTCGCCCTCTATTTCGTATAAGACGGCTGCATAGCCTCCAATAACCAAATCCTCCTTCTTGACAAGCTCCTGGCTGAGCTGTCTCACCATTCCATCCTCAATCTGTATGGAACTGTACGCCACCTTGCTCTCACCCTGTTCCCAAGCCACATTGGAACTCACCTCTGTTTCCTCAGAATAGGTTACCTGATAGCCCTCCGGCACATAGGCCGGGACTTCATGGAGTCTCTTTTTATAATTGGCCCTCTGGTTTTCTGCCCCCCGATAAGTTACTGTCTCCCATTCAGCACCTATCTTGGTAACAAATGTCTTCCACGGATTGAACCCAAACACCTTGGCGCTGACCGTATTTGCCGCCGCCAGCGACAGAATGACGGCAGCGAAAACCGCCACACGCCTTACCACATTGCCCAGGGTAATATGGGTGCCAAAATATTTCTCACTCCAGATGAGTTTTTTCATTTTCTTCTCATGCTTTTTGGAAAATTCATGTGCCTCTGTCTCTTCCTTATCGGGCGAATATGCTGTGTCCATACGATAATCTGCGTAGTCTTCCAGTACCTTCCTGATGTATTCCCGTTCCATCAGTCCTCATCCTCCTTCTTCTCATGCTCCCGTACCAGCCAGTCAGACAACAGTATTTCCAGCTGCTGCTTCCCTCTGGCTATGCGGGTTCGTACTGTATTTTCATTCATACCGAGAATTTTAGCAATCTCACGGCCTTTCATGTCGTTGACATAGTGAAGAACCAAGACTTCACTATACATCCTGGGCAGACTCTGGATTGCATTATGTACGTAGTTTTCCTTCTTGGGGACCATATCTCCCAATGCAAACAGAGTCTCTTCCCACTTTTCAGAATAAATTTCGTTTTCCTGCTGCCGCTTATGCTTCCGATAAATGTCAATTGCTATCCTTTCAACTACTATAACGATGAAACTTTTCGTTTTGTTGCAGAAAATGTCATCTTTTAGAAAAAGTTTAGAAAAATTTCTGGCAATTCGGGTAAAAGCCTCCTGAACTGCATCTTCAGACAAATAGTCATCCATTAAAACCTGATTTGCCACCCAGAAGGCTAAACCTTTGTATTGCTGGTAGAGTTTCGTAAATTTTTCGGAATCTCCCTCATTCTCCAGCATCGCTAAAAAAAGTAACATTTTAGTTCCCCCAAAATAATACAAATTTACCTATATTATCCTATCACATTTTTATACTCCCCACAATGCGTATATTACGTTAATACAACGAATAATTCCGTCCATATACCGCACTGCTTCCCAATTGCTCCTCAATACGCAGAAGCTGATTATATTTCGCCACCCGGTCTGTCCTGGACGGCGCTCCGGTCTTAATCTGTCCGGCATTCAGCCCCACGGCAATATCCGCAATGGTGGTATCCTCCGTCTCACCGGAACGATGACTGACAATGGAATGCCAGCGGTTATTCTTTGTGAGCCGGATAGCTTCTAAGGTCTCAGTAACCGTACCAATCTGGTTCGGCTTAATAAGAACCGCATTGGAAACATTCAATTCCATTCCCTTCTGGATTCGCTCCGTATTGGTGACAAACAAATCGTCTCCCACCAACTGGATTCTGTCTCCCAGACGGGCGGTCAACTGCTGCCAGCCTTCCCAGTCTTCCTCTGCCAGACCGTCCTCAATGGAATATATAGGATAAGTGTTACACAATTTTTCCCAAAAGTCAATCATTTCCTCTACTGTCTTGTACTTGCCGGATTTCCAGAACAGATACTCTCCTGTCCGCCCCGCCTTGATGGCCTCCTCATACATCTCGGTGCTGGCTCCATCCATGGCAATAACAAAGTCCTCGCCCGGCCGGTATCCCGCTGTCTCAATAGCTTTCACAATGTAACGCAGGGCATCCTCATCTCCCGCCAGATTGGGCGCAAAACCGCCCTCATCTCCCACCGAGGTGGCATGACCGTCCTCCTTTAAAAGTTTTTTCAACGTATGGAACACACCGGCGCTCCACTCCAGGGCGCTGTGAAAGGACTTTGCCCCTATTGGCATAATCATAAATTCCTGTATTGTCAGACTGCTGTCGGCATGCTTCCCTCCATTGATAATGTTCATCATCGGCACCGGCAGTATCCGGCCATTGGCGCCGCCCAGATACTGATAAAGGGGGATTCCTGCAGCCTCTGCCGCCGCTTTTGCCACCGCCATGGAGGCGCCGAGAATCGCATTGGCTCCCAGCCGGGACTTGTTTTTCGTCCCATCCTCCCGAATCATCAGCGTATCTATCTCCACCTGGTTCAAGGCATCTCTCCCCTCCAGGATAAAACTCAGTATCTCATTGACGTGCTCCACTGCTCTCTTTACACCCTTACCGCTGTAGCGCTGCAGTTCTGTATCCCGTAATTCCACGGCCTCAAAAGCCCCGGTTGACGCACCGGAAGGCACTGACGCACGCCCCTTAGCGCCACCACACAGCGTTGCCTCCACTTCTATGGTGGGATTGCCCCGGGAATCCAGAATCTCCCTTCCTCGTATGGTGTTAATTCGAAATTTGTGTTCCATGAAAAAAGCCTCCTGTTTTTTTGTTAGTATAAACAGAAGGCCTGGTTTTATTCCTACTGAGGATTCAATCCCCTCTTATCCGTAAACTTATATTTTTTGAACTTCTTAATCGACACAGAGGTTGACACATACTTTTCATACAGAGAATTATACAATTTCTCTGCCTGTTTATTCGTCAGCTTCCTCTCACGCCAATCGTCCTTGCCATTACTGAAAGTATAGCGGTTGGGCCAGCGGTCAAAATAATAACCATAGGCCAGCATCCACTCCCCCTTCTTTTTCTTAATTTTGTAGACGGCGTATTCATTACCATCGTAGGCTTCTCCCCCGGTTCCTCCAGCGCCATGCCAGTGCCCATGCACTACCAAAGCCTTTTGCTTTTTATTGATGGAGGTAACCATATCATAGCCCAGGCCGGTTATCTTTCCATTTTTATAAGTGAGAACAGCAGACAGACCATTCATTTTGGCATTGTATAAAAACAATTCCGGAGTTCCATCCCTGTCCACGTCACATACAAAATAGCGTTTGAATTTATAATTCTTGCCAAAATACCGCTTCACGTATCCCAGCTCCACATAATTTTCCACCTGTTTCCAGTCCTTCAAAAAAGAACGGTACGCCTTTTTCCATCCTTTTCCGGCCGCCTGGGAATCCGCTCCCGATATCATGACAGCCGTCAGCATAAGAATAAGAAGCCAGAGGGCTGCCATGCTATTTCTTTTTTTCATTGCACTTAAACTTTTCTCTTTTTTCATTACATTCCTGCTCCTTTACTATGACCTTTTGTAAAACAGCCCTTTTGTGTTTACATTGTAAACTTTATTGTACAGAAAAAAGTTTAATTTGTCAACCTGCCTCAGTGCTTTTTCTTCTTTTCCTTCTTTTCCAGTGTCTCCTCCAACTGCTCCAACAGCTTCTTCTGCTCTCTGGACAGGCTGGTTGGCACCTCCACAACCAAATCCACATAGTGGTTACCGCGCATTTTCTTATTGCGCAGAGAAGGTACTCCCTTGCCCCGCAGACGCACACGGGTACCGGTCTGGGTTCCGGCTTTGACATTGTAGGCCACGTCGCCGTCAATGGTAGGGATGATTACGTCGCCGCCCAAAGCCGCTCTCGGGTAGGAAATGTGTACAGTGGAATAAATATCGTAATCATGCCGCTGGAATTCCTTATGCTGTTCCACATAAACCTCCACCAGCAAATCACCACGGGAGCCTCCATTTTTTCCCGGTTCGCCCTTACCCCGCAGACGCACACTCTGACCGTGGTCGATACCCGCCGGTATGGTTACCTGCAGTTTCTCCCTCTTGCTGGTATAACCGTCGCCGTGACAGTCCGGGCACTTTTCCTTGATAATGGTACCCTTACCGCCACAGGCTGGACAAGTGGTGACATTCTGAACCATGCCAAACAGAGACTGCTGGGTACGCACTACCTGACCTTTACCGCCACACTGACCGCAGGTCACAGGATTGGTTCCCGGCTTGGCTCCGCTTCCACCACAGGTCTTACACTCCACTTTGGAGGGAATCTCGATTTCCTTCTCCGTACCAAAGCAGGCCTCCTCAAAGGTAACTCTCACCTGGGTGCGAAGGTTTGCTCCCCTCTGCGGTGCGTTGGGGTCGCTTCGGCGACGGCTTCCAAAGCCGCCTCCAAATAAATCTCCAAATATATCCCCAAAACTGCCGAAAATATCATCCATATCCATATTGGAAAAGCCACCGCCGCCGGCACCCCCTTCAAAGGCCGCATGTCCGAACTGGTCATACTGGCGCCTTTTATCCGGGTCGCTGAGTACCGCATAGGCCTCCGAGGCCTCCTTGAATTTTTTCTCGGCTTCGGCGTCTCCCGGATTCGTATCGGGATGATACTTTTTGGCCAATACGCGGTAGGCCTTTTTTAATGCGGCATCATCGGCGTTTCGGTCAACGCCTAATACCTCATAGTAGTCTCTCTTATCTGCCATAACCTCTCCTCCTTTTCGGGGCGCCGCCTGTTTCTCAGATTCCCGGCGCTCCGTTTGCATTCCCGTATGCGGACAAGTACAGATGTAACCGCCTATGGGCAAACTCCCAGCGGTTACATCTGTACTTTATCCACTCATAATTTTATTTCCTGATGCTGGAGCCAAATGGGGCTTTTGACACCAGCATCATTCCATTTACAATTACAGTTCGCGGAAATCTCCGTCTACTACGTCGTCTCCACTGTTATCCTGCGGGCCCGCATCGGCACCAGCCGCACCGCCCATGTCAGGTCCTGCACCCTGCGCTCCGGCGTTTTGCTGTGCCTGCTCGTAAACCTTGGCAAATACCTGCTGGGCACTTGTCATTAAGGTTTCCTTGGCGGCTTTCAGTTCATCCACATCGGCATCGGACATGTTCTCCGGTGTGGTTCTCTCCAGGATGGCCTTTACCTTGTCGATTTCCGCCTGTACCTTTTCCTTCTCAGCGGCATCCACGCCATCTCCCACATCGTTCAATGCCTTTTCTGTCTGGAATACCATACTGTCCGCTTCATTACGGGCGTCGATACCCTCCTTGCGCTTTTTATCCTGCGCCTCAAATTCAGCAGCCTCTTTTACTGCTTTGTCAATTTCATCATCATTTAAGTTGGAGCCTGCGGTGATGGTAATATGCTGCTCTTTTCCTGTTCCCAAGTCCTTGGCAGATACATTTACAATACCATTGGCGTCAATGTCAAAGGTAACTTCAATCTGTGGTACGCCTCTCATGGCCGGTGGAATACCGTCTAAGCGGAACTGGCCGAGAGATTTATTATCCTTGGCAAACTGTCTTTCTCCCTGTACTACGTTGATGTCAACGGCAGTCTGGTTGTCAGCTGCAGTGGAGAAAATCTGGCTCTTCTTTGTCGGAATGGTGGTGTTTCTCTCAATCAGTCTGGTAGCCACACCGCCCATGGTCTCAATGGCCAGGGACAATGGGGTAACGTCCAGAAGAAGAATGTCGCCGGCGCCGGAATCTCCTGCCAGCTTACCTCCCTGAATGGAAGCTCCCAGAGCCACACACTCATCCGGATTCAGGGATTTGTTCGGCTCATGGCCGGTCAACTGCTTTACTTTATCCTGTACTGCCGGAATACGGGTAGAACCACCGACTAAAAGCACCTTGCCAAGCTCGGAAGCAGAAATGCCCGCATCCTTTAAGGCGTTCTGAACCGGTGTTGCGGTTCTCTCTACCAAATCCGCTGTGAGTTCATCAAATTTTGCACGGGTTAAGTTCATGTCAAAATGCTTTGGTCCCTCTGCGGTGGCGGTAATAAATGGCAGATTGATGTTGGTGGTAGTAGCTGAGGACAATTCCTTCTTCGCTTTCTCTGCGGCTTCCTTCAGACGCTGCATCGCCATCTTGTCGCCGGAGAGGTCCACGCCCTCTGTATTCTTAAATTCCTCTACCATATAATCGCAGACCTTGTTGTCAAAGTCATCGCCGCCTAAGCGGTTATCGCCAGAGGTGGAAAGCACCTCAATAACGCCGTCACCAATTTCAATAATGGAGACATCGAAGGTACCGCCTCCCAGGTCATATACCATGATTTTCTGCTCGCCTTCGTTATCCAGTCCATAAGCCAGGGCTGCCGCTGTCGGCTCGTTGATGATACGCTTTACATCCAGTCCGGCAATCTTACCGGCATCCTTGGTAGCCTGGCGCTGGGAGTCGTTGAAGTAGGCCGGTACAGTAATGACGGCCTCTGTCACCTTCTCGCCGCCCAGATAACTCTCTGCATCCCCTTTCAGTTTCTGCAGAATCATAGCGGAAATCTCCTGTGGGGAGTATTTCTTGTCGTCAATGGCCGCACGGTAATCCGTACCCATATGGCGCTTAATGGAAGAAATAGTCTTGTCAGCGTTGGTAACTGCCTGGCGCTTTGCCGGCTCACCAATCAGTCTCTCACCGTTCTTTGTAAAAGCCACTACGGACGGTGTTGTTCTTGCTCCCTCTGCGTTGGCGATGACTACCGGCTTACCGCCCTCCATCACTGCCACACAACTGTTTGTCGTACCTAAGTCAATACCAATAATTTTACTCATGATTTTTTCCTCGCTTTCTGCCTTACCGGCTCTCATTCTCTATCTAATTTAATACCTTAACCATACTGTGCCGCACTACGCTGTCTTTATACAGATAACCCTTTTGAAATTCTTCAATGACCTTGTTGCTCTCTTCGGAGTCATCCTCATCGTGCATTACCGCATTGTGCAGATTCGGGTCAAATTCCTGACCCACCGCTTCAATAGGCGTTACACCGATTTCCTCTAAGGCTGTCAGTAACTGCTTGTAAACCGCCTCGATTCCCTTGGCAAAGGGCGTCTCTTTTTCCTCCTCGGAAAGTGCGTCAAAGCCTCTTTCCAGATTATCCACTACCGGAAGAATTTTCTCTAACACCGATTTCGCCCCAATTTCAAACATGGCATTTTTTTCTTTTTCAGAACGGGTGCGGAAATTTTCAAACTCTGCCAGATTCCTCATCAGCCGGTCATTCAGTTCTTCAATTTTTTCGTCTCTCTTATCTTTCTTTTTCTTTGTTCCCGCCGGCTTTTTCTTCTTCTCTTTGGAGTCTTCCGCTGAAGCCTTCTCCTCCGGCGTCTCCGTGCCGGCCTTTTTGTCGTCAGCCTCTGCAGTCTCCGGCTTTTGCTTTTCTGCTTTCTGCTTCTCCGGCTCCTGCTCACCGGTTGTCTTCTCCTCTGGAATCGGCTCGTTTTTTACTTCTTCCACCTTTCATTCCACCTTTCTGCCCTGATACTGTCTATCAGGTTTTTTTCTTAAATATATCATCCAACTGCTGCATACAGTTTTCCAATGTGCCAACTACCTTTTCATAATCCATTCGTTTTGGCCCCACGATGCCTATCTTTCCATAGACACCTTCCTTTATCTGATACGTTGCTGTCACAACGGAGCAGTCCTTCATGGTCTCCACCGGAGATTCCTCTCCAATATAAACCTGTATGGCGTGTTCCTGATTTTCATCCGCCGTTTTGTCATTGGCCCAGGCCGCTAACATTTGCTTTTCCTCAAAGGTGGAGAGAAGTTCTGTCATTCTCTCCTTGTCCGTCAGCTCCGGATATTTCAAAATGTTGGTGGCGCCGGAAGTGAAAATCTCTGAATCATCCTCTTCCGTCATTACCTCAGAAACACAATCTAAAATACTGGCGGCCAAATCTCCATATTCTCCCGCCTTTTCCTTAATCTGCTGCATAATCGCCATGTTGATTTCCGTGAAATCAAGGCCGTTTAAGGCGGCGTTAATCATAAAGTTTAACTGGGCCAGCGCCCCTTCTTCTATATCATCCATTAAATCAATAAATTTGTTATTCACATGGTTGTTATCCAGGACAATCAGCACCAGAAGCTGGTGCTCTGCAATCTGATTTAACTGTATGAATTTTATTTTCTTATGTTCATACTTTGGCTTCGTAACCATGGAAGTGTAATTGGTATTCTGCGCCAGAAGCTTCGCCACCTGCTTTAAGAGCAAATCAATCTTGTCGGCCTTCTCAACCAGAAGTTCCTTCATCTCCTCTACTTCCTGGTCCTTGCTCTCTAACATCGTGTCCACATACAGGCGGTACGCCTTATCGGACGGAATCCGTCCCGCCGACGTATGGGGTTGTAAAATATAACCCATCTCCTCCAAATCGGACATCTCATTGCGAATCGTCGCCGAACTCAAATTCAAATCGGTATATTTGGAAACTGTTCTGGAACCAACCGGCTCGCCTGTCTCCATATAATTTCGGATAATCGCCTCCAAAATTTTCTGCTTGCGCTCATTTAACTCCAAACCATCACTTCCTTTGTTGTTAGCACTCATCAAAATCGAGTGCTAATTACTGGCTAAAATAAAGATACCACCTTGAAGCGGTATTGTCAATAGTTTTTGAAAAATATTTTCCAGGAAATAACTTTTTTATTATTACACAAAAAGGCATGATATAAACTTCCGCCTATATCATGCCCTGTAGCCATTTTCAATTTTTATTGTTCCTATTTCACAAAGCCATTTTCCGTCGGCCCAAAATAGGAGTCCGGCAGTTCTCCTTTATACAGTACCAGCTTCTGCAATACCAGGCCGGCCTCTACACCGTAAATAGTTATGCTATGTGTACCCGGCGCCAGTGATACACGGCTCTCGCCATAGTGGCAGTTGTTCAGGACGCCCTCCGCCCAGTCTCTTGCATGCCAGTGCCCGGCGCCGATATTATAATGTTCATCCGGAATAGTCTTAACCGGCTCCGGCTTACTTCCGTCAAAGGAAACGGCATAGCGCATGTTGCGCCCATCCTCCAGATTATTGGTAGGGGCCGTAATTACCCGGAGCGTATAGTCTCCCCCCTCCCGGATGAATACCCGGTATTCCACTGCCGGGGCAATTCCGATATCATCAAAATTATGGTCTAACGGGTAAATTTTCAGAGACGATACGGTTTTGCCGTATTCCTCCAGGTGGCACCACTGATAGCCGTCCTGCTCCCAGTCTGCGGCATAGTGACCTGCCTCCATGGCTGTCACTCCATCCCGTTCCACAAAGGTCATCGGCGATAAGGCATCAATATCTACCCGGACGGCTTTCGCTTTCACAGCCACCTCGCTGCCTGCCCCGGCCACCCGGATAACAAACTCGCTGTCCGAGGTTATCCGGCTCCAGTCCATGCTGACATAATATACCCGGATGGAATTCACGGCTCCCGGCAGTTCCTCGATTTTTACGGCAGGGCTGTCACAGGAAACTTCTGCCTCCAGGGCCCCTGTTCCCGCATTTGCCACCTGTATGCGCCAGGTCTCTTTTCCTACGTTGGTAAATTCCGGCAGAGAAACGGTCCCTTCACCCACAAAGGAGTCTGCGTTTTCCGCCAGCACCAGCAGTTTGTCCCCTGCTTCCGGCGTAACCTCCGCCACCTCCGGGTAGTGCCAGTCCTCGTCATTCCAGTGCTCAAAGCAGACATGGGCAGACATCATCATGCCCTTCCATTTCCCACCGGCCATTGTCTCATTATAATAATCGGTCAGTTCTTTATCGTAAGCAATACACTGCTCTACTTTTTTAGCATAATCCGCCGCTGCAGAAACGCCATTCTCCGCATAGAATTTATTTTTGGCTGCATAGAGATTCATCAGCTGGACATTGGCTCCCGCCACCGCCGGATAATATACCAGGCCAAAAAAGGCGTCCCGGCATTCCTCTGGAATTTTATCGTCGATATCATCTGCCATTCTCTTAATCTTCCGGCACAGATGAATCATGTTATCCACTTCCCTGTAATGGGTTACATGATAGGTGTCCGGATGGGTTGCCTCCGGCCGACGGTTACCGTGCATCCGGGTGTAGGCCTTTAATACCGCCGCTATCTCCTGGCAGACCTCCTCGTCCTCAAGATAACCGCCAAACTGCTGTGTCACCCATTTTTCCAAAAACGCATCGGTCTGGTTGCGGTGGCCGATGCCCATACTTTCATAATCATAGGCTAACGCCATGTAAAAGGACAGCGGAAGTTCCTGTGGACGAATGTCTCCTACATTGACAATCCACAAATCCCGGATTCCGTATTCATAAGCCATGGTCAACTGCTCCCACACCTTGGGAAGCGGTGTGGAATTTACCCACTCATAGGAAACCGGCGCTCCGTGATAGTCAAAATGATAGTACAGACCCCAGCCTGCTTTGCGGTTCCGGTTCTTCTTCGTGGGCAGGGTGCGGACATTTCCAAAGTTGTCATCGGCAAGAAGCAGGGTGGTATCCTCTAATCCTTCCCAATCCTTTAATCCCTCCACGCCATCGCCGCCATAGTAATATGCCTCTACTTCCTTATACAGCGCCAGCATCTTTGGCATGTCCTCACAGCCCTTTTCCCGGATAATCCGTTTCTGGTCTGTAATAATCTGGCGGAGCAGTTCCACATTTTCCTGAATAGAGGAACCCTCCGGCAGCATGGTGGTATCCCTCTCGCCCCTCATGCCAATGGTAATCATGTGTTTATATTTTTTATTCCGCTCTACACCATCCTCCCAGTAACGGTAAAGCCCCTGGCCATTGGTGTAATAGTTCCAGTCCTTTCCATACCCCACATTGTTGGTGTCGGTTTTTACCTTGTCCCACTCCTCACTGGAGCGCATCATTGGTTCATGATGGGAATATCCAATGGTAATTCCCAACTCCGTAGCCAGCTTGACATTGGCTAACGCATCGCCATCGCCGCCATCCAGGCTGAAGGAGGCAGACCACATGGCCGGCCAGAAATAATTTCCCTTCAGGCGCAAAAGCAAATCAAATACTTTATCATAAAATTTAGCGTTAAAGTCCCCAAAGGTATTCATGGCAAAATGCCCCAGAGACGGCCACTCATCGTTCATGAAAAATCCGCGGAATTTTACCGATGGCTCCTTGGAGGTAAATACAATGCTCTCGTCGAAAACAATTTCCTCCTGCCTGCCCGGTCTGGCGTCTGCCCAGTATACCCAGGGTGACACCCCGATTTTCTCGGAGATATGATACAATCCGTGAAGGGTTGCCACAGTCTCTGTACCCACTACTACCAGCTTGTTCCCGGCCAGACGCAGGGCATAACTTTCCCGCTTTCCCTCAAGGGCGGACACGTCCAGCTGCCCCTCTGCCACCATTTGAGCCACAACCGGAGAACTGCCCAGGGTGCCTGCTACAATCTGGAAGCCGTCGGTCAGCCGCTCCTCTAACACCGGAGCACTCCCCGTCACCAGTTCAATGTCTTCTTTAATTTTTTCAGCCACACGGGACAGCCCGGCGTAATCTGCAGATGCCGCATCCACATAAATACCTGCCGCTCTCCCGTCTTTTACAAGTTCAAACATACTTCCCTCCTGGTATTTTTCTATAACTGAAATCCAAAATAATTTACTGCGTTGTAATATGAAATATCCTTTACCAGCTCCCCTAACAGTTCATAGTCCTCCGGGTACTCTCCGTTTTCCACAAGACCGCCGATAAAGTTACACAAAATCCGGCGGAAATACTCATGGCGTGGATAGGAAATAAAGCTGCGGGAATCTGTCAGCATCCCGATGAAGTTACCAAGAAGGCTTAGAGAGCCCAAGGACTTCATGTGCTCCTCCATACCGTACTTGTGGTCGTTGAACCACCAGGCAGCTCCCTGCTGGATTTTGCCCCGGATGCCATCTCCCTGGAAGCATCCAATCATTGTGCCAATCAGGGCATTATCCGTAGGATTTAAGGAATAAATAATGGTGCGGGGAAGATTTCCGTCCTTATTCAGGGCGTTCATGAAATCTGCCACATCTGCTACAAAGCCTTTCGGGTTAATGCAGTCGATTCCGGCATTGGCCCCGGCACTCTGATACACCAGTTCATTATTTTCCCGTTTGGCGCCGTAGTGCAGCTGCATAGCCCAGTTTCTCTTTTTGTACTCCGCTCCCAAAAACAGCATTACCATGGTCTTAAACTGAAGCAGTTCCTCAAGGGAAAGGCTCTCTCCCGCCAGGCTTCTCTTTGTCAGCTCTTCCATTTTTTCTTCACCGACCGGACGAAACTCCGCATAGTCCAGCCCGTGGTCAGAAATGCAGCAGCCTCGCTCCGCAAAATAATCCAGACGGTTTGCCAGCGCTTTTTTCAAGGTGGAAAAATCCACAATTTCCACACCGCTGACAGCGGACAGTTTTTTCATATATTCTACAAATTCTTCCTTTTCCGGGCACATGGCCAAATCCGGCCGCCATGCCGGAAGCACCTGAACCCCAAAGTCCTTATCTGCTGCTATCTGCTCATGATAGTGCAAATCGTCCACCGGGTCGTCGGTGGTGCACACCAGCGTCACATTTGACATCTTAATAAGATTTTTAGCCGACATTTCCGGCTTCTGCAGTATGGCATTGCAGGTGTCATAAATTTCCTTCCAGTTTTTCTCGCTCAGGGTCTCATAAATTCCGAAATACCGCTGTAATTCCAGATGGCACCAGTGATACATGGGATTGCCAATGCACTTTGGCAGGGCTCTGGCAAAGGCATGAAATTTTTCTTCGTCGGAGGCATCACCCGTTATGTATTTTTCCTCTACTCCGTGAGAGCGCATGACACGCCATTTATAGTGGTCGGCCCCCAGCCACAGCTCTGTCATATTCTTAAAATGAATGTCCCCGGCAATCTCCTGGGGCACCAGATGGCAGTGGTAATCCAGCACGGGAACCTGTTCTGCATACTCATGATACAGCTTCTTTGCCACTTCCGACTGTAATAAAAAATCTTCATCCATAAACGGTTTCATAAAAATCCAACCTCCTCTATTGCGTTACATTTGATTTTATCATATAATTGTATTATTCACAACGAATATTTTGAAAGGAGGAGGCCGTCATGGCAATTATCAGCAATACCGTTCAAAACAATACCAGAGGTTCTTCCTCGGCTGTTACGCCGCGTTCCCGGGCTTACCGCTCTGGCAATTCTATGCTCCAGCTGCGGGAGGGCCAGACCTTAAAGGGTGTTATCAGCGATATACACGGTTCGGAAATTACACTGTCCATGGAAGACGGCTCCTCCTTTACCGGCAAACTGCCCGATGCCAGCCAGTATTCCATTGGCCAGAAAGCGGCCTTCCAGATTACCAGCCTGGACAACAATACCATTTTTATGAAAACACTGACGGATGCCTATCTCCTGGATATGGAGGATACGATTGAACAGGCTCTGGAGGAGGCCGGTCTGCCAAAGACACCGCGAAATCTGGATGTGGTGCGCAGTCTTTTGCAAAACCAGCAGTCCATCAGCAGAGAAAGCATTCTCTCCTCCATCCGGCTCTGCGCCCAGTTCCCGGAAGCAGACGTCAATGCGGTCATTACCATGCGGCGGCTGAATCTGCCTATGACGCCGGAATCGGTACGGCAGTTTGAGAATTATCAAAACCAGTCTCATCAATTGTTGTATAAAATGGATTCTCTTACGGACTCCATTAACGATATGCTCGCCTCTATTGGCAATCAGGTGCCCCGCCTGGCAAAGGGAGTGGGCTCCCAGCTTCTGGCCATGGCCTTGGAGGGCGGACTTTCTCCGGAAGAAGCCACCCTGCTGCAGAACGCCGGGGAGGCTTCCGGAGAAGCCGGCGCCATTGCCTATGATGCAGAGGGTAATCCCCTGTCAGGAAGTACCGAAGGTGCAGCGGAAGATGACATTATTGCCGGAAAAGAGACGACAGGCGCAGAGGGAGAAGCCCTGGCCGACGCTATGGCAGAGACGGCGAAAGAGGCAGAAACCGCCGGCGGCCCCCTGTCCCGCATGAAGCAGCTTTTTTCCAATCTTACAGATGGCAATGCGGCTATGAAAAATGCGGTGGCAGACTCCGGTCTGGCGGAGGATTACCGCACTCCTTTTATCCCTGAACAAGCCGGATTCATTCTACCTCCGGAAGAAAGGGAGGCCTTTGCCAAATTTTTATCTGACTTTCCTCTCCCGGAATCCCTTCAGGAGGGATTGGCAGACGGCACCATTACCGCCAGAGAATTTTTGACGGAAGTACAGCAGGCCTTTGACAATATGACAGACTCACAGGCTGGTTCCCTTTTGGGCTCCAAGTCCTTCCAGTCCTTTGTAAAAGCCCAGTTTTTATCCGGCTGGACTCTCTCTCCAGAGAGTCTCAAACAGGAAAATGCTCTGGATAAGGTTTACGACAAAATGTCCCGCCAGTTTGAAGCACTGTCTAACTTCAGCGAGCAGACTCTGGGGCAGAATTTGTTCACCCAGGTATCTAACACCGCATCGGATATGAGCGAAAACCTGGATTTTATGAAAGCCCTGAACCAGACGTTTCAGTATATCCAGCTTCCTTTGAAATTGCAGAACCAGAACGCCCACGGGGATTTATATGTCATGACCCGTAAGGAGGCATTAAAAAAAGACCCCAAACATCTAAAAGTACTGCTCCATCTGGACATGGAGCACCTTGGGACTTTGGATATTCAGATTGCCAGAGAAAATTCTGCCGTCTCTGCCCGGTTTTTTGTCGCCAGCAAAGAGACCAAGGAACTGCTGGAGCGGAATATGGAACTTTTGTCCGATGCCATCAACCATCAGGGATATGCCTTTTCCTCAGAATTGTCCCTGAAGGAAAAGGACGTAGATATTGTCAATGACTTTATTGCCGCAGAGGCCCCACCAGTGGGAGACCTCAAACGGTATAATTTTGATTTGAGAGCGTAGAAAAAACTGCTATAGAAAAAGGTTCAGCTGACTTACTGAACCTTTTTTATTCATATAAATTCAGATTTCTTTGCTCTAAATCACCTATATTAGTCAGCGCCTCTATATCTTCTTCCAACCAGTCATCGCATTCATCATAATAATATTTATCTTTCCTTTTTTTGAAAATACGAAATGGAATTTCCTCTGAATTATCATATATATGGCAAATATCACTGACCTCAACAACATATTTAACAAGGTCCAGCGCCCGGTCATACCGGCTTATAACTTTATCCTCCGGAACGTCATGTCCGCCTGCTTTGACCCGGGATTTTACACGATAAACATTTATTATTGGATTGGCTGTCAGAATATAATAACAGCGTATAAAATATCCCTTTTCTTTTGCCCTTTGAAGTAAATGAAGATTTCGTTCTGTTGACATAACTGTTTCAAAACAAAATTCCTCCATGTTTTCCAAATGTTCCTCTCTCTGCCGTTCCGCCAATTTGGCGGCCTCCATATCCGAACATTTTAGATGCTTCTTAATCTCATCCGCATTGATATAATCTATGGGAGGTTTCAATAACTCCGTGAATGTACTTTTCCCCGATCCGTTCGGCCCTGCAAACACAACAATCTCAGGCTTTTTTCCCAACCCTTTCACTATAACGCCCCTCTCTGCCCTTTATGGCCAGTGTTGTCTCTGTACCGTCAGTGCTTTTTTGGTACACTGTCTTGGTTTTCCTGTCAAAGCCAACAATTGGAACACCTAAGGCTCTCATTTTTTCCAGTTCAATTTTTACTGCCGCATTTGCCCTTTTTACCACCTGCTCATCCGGAATATACTCTGCTCTTTCCATTTTTTCCTCCTTTCTCCCCACATAATCCGCTTTTGCATATATTATATCACCCTTTCCCTGTTTTGAATACTTTTTTTGAAAAAAAATGCCGGACTGGAAAGTCCGGCAAATAATGTCTGGTTTGTTCTTATTCCTCTCCCAGCGAGGCGGCATAATCGTTAATCACATAATCCATAATAGAAGCCGTACCAACGATTTCACAGCCATATATATAGCCGTCCTCCAGCTCCTGCTGGCGGATAATGCGTACTACACAGTTAAGCGCATCCTTTTCTCCCAATACCAGTCTCGCATTAAAATAATATCCAATAGGCAATACACTCTTTGCACGGAAGCCGATTCCCGCTTTGGAAACATCCGTAACCTCAATCGGTTCGTGAAGGTTCTCTACCCTGACGTTATCCTGTTTAAACAGTGAGGAAATCTCAAGCTCCAACTTGGCCGGCCACCGTTTTTCTCGTCTCATTTCAATCATAAGTGTCCTCCATTATTGTAATAACTCCTGTAAAATTTTGTTTACCATACCCGGGTCTGCTTTTCCCTGCATTGCTTTCATGGTCTGTCCCACCAAAAAGCCGATGGCCTTTTTCTTGCCCGCCTGATAGTCCGCTACTGACTGTGGGTTGTCTGCTACTATCTTCTCAATGGTCTCCCGCAGGGCACCTTCATCACTTACAGTCCCAAGTCCATTATCCTCTACAAACTTCTCCACGTCAATATTTTCTTTAAATATTTTTTCAAAAACTTCTTTTGCCACTGTGGAATTGATGGTTCCCTTGTCTGTCAGTTCAATTAGTTTGGCAAGATTTTCCGGGGAAAAGGTAATGTCCTCCGGCTCCATTTCCTTTTCCTTTAACAGACGCAGGGTTTCCACCATGAGCCAGTTGGATACCTTTTTCGGGTTGTGGCAGATGGCTACGGTTTTTTCAAAAATATCTGCCATTTTTTTGCTGGCTGTAATAATGGAAATATCGTAATCCGGTATGCCAAATTCCTTTTTATAACGCTCTGCCTTTTCCGCCTGGAACTCCGGCTGTCTTTCCCGAATCTGGGAAATCCACTCATCGCTTATTACCACCGGTGTCAAATCCGGGTCCGGGAAGTAACGGTAATCCTGGGCGTCCTCTTTGGAACGCATGGCATAGGAATACTCCTTATTATCATCCCAGCGGCGGGTCTCCTGAATCACCTCTCCGCCATCTTCAAGAAGCTCTATCTGGCGGGCTCTCTCGTTTTCAATGGCTCTGGCAATGGCTTTAAAGGAGTTTAAGTTCTTCATCTCGGTACGGGTTCCGTATTTTTCTGCTCCTACCTCTCTTACCGAAAGGTTTACGTCGGCACGCATGGAACCCTCGTTGAGTTTGCAGTCCGAAGCCTCCAGATACTGTATCGTAGTCCGCAGTTTTTCCAGATAGGCAATGACCTCGTCGGCACTCCGCATATCCGGCTCCGACACAATTTCAATCAATGGCACACCGGAACGGTTATAATCCACCAGGGAGCAGTCCGCCCACTCGTCATGCACCAGCTTGCCCGCATCCTCCTCCATATGAATTTCATGGATTCCCACCTGCTTTTTGCCTCCGGCGGTGTCAATCTCCACATGGCCGTTGATGCAGATAGGCAGATACAGCTGGGAAATCTGATAGTTCTGGGGATTATCGGGATAAAAATAATTTTTCCGGTCAAATTTGCAATACTGGTTGATGTCACAGTTTAACGCCAGTCCCACTGCCATGGCGTATTCCACCACCTGCTTATTCAGCACCGGAAGAGAGCCCGGCATTCCCGTGCAGACCGGACAGGTATGGGTATTCGGGGCACCGCCAAAGGCGGTAGAACAACCACAGAAAATCTTGGTCTTTGTTGCCAGTTCCACATGGACTTCAAGTCCAATGACGGTTTCGTATTGTTTGCTCATCTTATTTGCCCTCCTTTCCCCGGTTCTGCTCATAGGTATAGGCAGCACGGATAATTTCTTTTTCCCTGAAGCAGTCGCCAATCAGCTGCATGCCAATCGGCAGTCCTCTGTCATCCACCCCGCAGGGAACGCTGATGCCGGGCAGACCCGCCAGATTGACGGATATGGTATAAATATCACCCAGATACATCTTAATCGGGTCGCTTAAACTGTCCCCTATTTTAGGAGCTGTGGTAGGCGCCGCCGGAGACAGAATCACATCGTATTTCTCGAAGGCCTTGTCAAAGGCTTTCTTAATCAGTGCCTTTGTCCGCAGGGCTTTTAGATAATAGGCATCATAGTAGCCGCTGCTCAGTACGAAGGAGCCCAGCATAATCCGGCGTTTTACCTCCGGGCCAAAGCCATCGGAACGGGTTTTCTTATACATGCTGTGCAGTTCTTCGTAGTCCTCTGTCCGGTATCCGTATTTCACTCCGTCAAACCGGGACAGATTGGAGCTTGCCTCTGCTGAAGCAATGACATAATAAGCCGGAATCGCATATTCCACCAGGCTTAAATCAAACTCCTCCAGAATCGCCCCCTGGCTTTCCAATACTTTCGCCGCCTTTAGGATAGCATCCTTTACCTGGCTGTCCAGTCCTTCGCCAAAATAGTCCTTCGGAATACCAATTCTCATTCCCTTCACATCCTTCACTAACGCCGAGGTAAAATCCGTGTCCTCCCGCTTTACAGAGGTGCTGTCCTTTTTATCGTAGGAGGAAATAATCTCGAGAATCGTAGCGCAGTCTGTGACATCTTTCGCTATGGGGCCAATCTGGTCTAAGGAGGAGCCATAGGCAATCAGTCCATACCGGGACACGGTGCCGTAGGTAGGCTTCATCCCCGTCACGCCACAGAAAGAACTTGGCTGGCGGATAGAGCCTCCGGTGTCGGAGCCCAGGGCAAAGGCACATTCCTCTGCCGCCACAGCGGCACAGGAGCCGCCCGAGGAGCCGCCCGGTACATGCTCTGTGTTATGGGGGTTTCTGGTTATTCCATAGGCCGAGGTCTCTGTGGTGCTTCCCATGGCAAATTCATCCATGTTGGTCTTACCTATCATAACCGCTCCCGCCTGCTCCAGATTTTTTACCGCCTCTGCGGAAAAGGTAGGCTTAAAATTTTCCAGAATTTTGGAACTGCAGGTCGTAAGAATCCCCTCGGTGCAAAGGTTATCCTTGATTGCCACCGGCACACCCGCCAAGGGACCGGTGAGAGCGCCCTCTTCAATCTGCTTTTGCACCTCTTTAGCCCTTGCCATAACAGCCTCCTCCTCTAATACCGTCACATAGCTGTGAAGGCTGCCATCCACTTCCTTTATTTTTTCCAGTGCTTCTTTTGCCGCATCCATAGCCGTCACTTCACCGGCCTGAATCTTCTTTCCCAGCTCTACGGCAGTCAAACTCATCCAACTCATTGTCATCCTCCATTCCAGCGCATACCTTTACATTACGCAAATGTTTTTGGCACCATATAAGTTCCCTCTTTTTTCTGCGGGGCGTTTGCCAGCATATTCTCCCTGTCGTCCCCGTTTGTCACCTCATCTTCCCGGAACACATTATTTACCGGGAACACATGGGACATCGGTTCCACACCCTCCGTATCCAGTTCGTTTAACTTATCAATATAGTCCAGCATGCTGCCCATATCTTTTTTGGCCTGCTCCTTTTCTTCGTCAGACAACTCCAGTTTTGCTAAAATACCTACGTACTCGATGGTTTCATCCGATATTATGTTTGCCATGTTTTCTGCCTCCCTTTCTTTTTTGCTCTTACGGTTCCAGACGGCTTAAATCTCTTGGGAACAATGTGGTCTCCCGAACGTTTTCCTCGCCTAACAGTTTCATCGTCAGACGCTCCAAGCCGATTCCCAGTCCGCCATGAGGCGGCATGCCGTGTTTGAAAATCATCATATACTGCTCCATTCCCTCATCATTCATTCCCCGGGCCTCCAGTTTATTCACCAGGGTCTGGTAATCGTGGATACGCTGGCCGCCTGTGGTAATTTCCAGTCCATGAAACAGTAAGTCAAAGCTTAAGGTGACGGATTCATCCGCCGGGTCATCCATAGCATAAAAGGGTCGTTTCTTCGATGGGTAGTGGGTGACAAATACGAAATCCGCATCCATCTCCTCCTTAAAGTACTGCCCAATCAGCGCTTCCTCCTCCGGTTCCAAATCGTGGGGGTTACGGATTTTCCGGTTGTACTTTTCCGCCACCAGTTCCTTAGCCTCATCAAAACGAACCTGGGGGATTTGCTCCGCCTTCGGCAGGGTCACGCCTAACATCTCCCGTTCTCCCGCATATTCCTGTTCCAAAAGCTTTATCATGTACTGCAAAAATCCTGTCTCCATTTCCATAACGTCCTGAAAACTGTCAATATAACCCATCTCAAAATCCAGCGAGGTATATTCGTTCAGGTGGCGTTTCGTATTGTGCTTCTCGGCCCGGAATACCGGAGCCGCCTCAAACACCCGGTCAAATACTCCCACCATCATCTGCTTGTAAAACTGCGGGCTCTGTGCCAGCACGGCGTGCTTGTGAAAATACTCCAGCCGAAACAGGTTGGCGCCGCCTTCGGCGCCTCTGGCTCCAATTTTTGGGGTATGGATTTCCGTAAAACCATTTTCATGAAGAAAATCACGGAAGCTCCGGACAATGCCCTCCTGAATGCGGAATTTCGCACGCTCCCTTACGTTGCGCAGAGACAGCGGACGCAAATCCAGTTTGGTCTCCAGGGAGGTATTCATCTTCCATTTGTTTATGGCAATGGGCATGGGCTCGGAAGGGCGGGAAAGAATTTTGACTTCCTGTAACCGTATTTCAAACCCATGAGGCGCCCGCTCCTCCTTTACTACGGTACCGCACACCTCTACGGCTGCCTCTTCGCACAGTTCCTTTAACGCCAGCGCCACAGCCCCCTCTTCATATACCGTCTGCACCAGTCCTTCTCTTTTCCGCAGAATAATAAAGGCCACCTCTCCCATATCCCGAATCCTGTGGATGGCTCCACGCAGGGAAACCTCTTTCCCCTCATAATCCCCTGCCAGAAGGTCTGTAATGCCAAGTGTTTTCTTCTCTGTCTTTCCTGTCAAAAAATCCATATCGATTCCTCCATTTCCTTTGTCATGGCGGTAAGCCTCCGTCGTCACGACAAGTCAATTCTTTGTGCCTTCGGCGCAAATCACCACGGCGGGTGCCGCTGAACGCAGAACGTCCCAGAAAAAGCATTCCTGCTTATCCTGGGACGGGAAAATTCCATATAAAATATAATAATAAACCCGCGGTACCACCCGCGTTGAGATACCCCTTTGTATCTCCTCTCATTTCACATATAACGGTGTTCACCGGACAGGCCTACAAAAGATTCAGTCTGTCAGCTCCGGAATGTTCTCCTGCTTACCGCTTCCGCAAGACGCTTTCAGTCGGCGGCGTCTCTCCCTGTCGTGAGGTCACTGCATAAGCATTCGTTTCCTTCATCGCTTTGCCTAACATTGTAGCACAGGGTATTTCTTTCTGTCAATGATTTTTTCCTGAATCTTTACTCCAACCTTCTGAATGATGAAATCTCTTTCCTTTTACTGTATCATTTAGCACGATGGCGCCATCGTGCTAGCATAACGATACCAATTCAGTCCTTTTTTAACTTCATACACAAACCGTCAAATACATTTTCCATAATTTCCCGGATTTCCTCATCCTGAAAATCATAGGAATTGGTAGCCAGCATGGAGGCAATTCCATGAGCAGTATAAAGGACGCCCAGATAAAGCTTTGTTGCCTTTTCCTGCGTTAGTCCTGTCATGGCCGCCATGGCATCTATAATTTCTTTATTAATTCCCACGGAAGTAAATTCTCCCATTTCCTTTATACCCTGTCGCTCCGACATATACAAAAGCCGAAAAAAATGTTTTTCCTCTCTGGCAAAGCGAATATACGCCATTTCCAGTCCTACCAGTCCATCCTCTAAAGAAATAGACTCCCGTAAATAGTTTTGATAATATTCCGCTATTTTTCTAAAAACTGCTTCTTTTAGCTCCTCCATGGAAGAAAAGGCACGGAAGACCGGTTGAACAGAACAATTCAGCTCCTTCGCAAGACTTCGGGCATTTAATCCTTCCAGCCCCTTATTTTGTACAATCCCCACCGCTTTTTCGATTATTTTATCTTTGGACACACGAACTTTAGGCGGCATATTGTTTCCCTTCTCTGAATATCATTTATAATGCTGTTTTTTCTACTTTGTTATCGAAATCTTACTGTTATTATATATAGTTTCCTCTATGCCGTCAAATTACTTTTCTATTTCTTTATTTTTCCGAGGAGACGATGCGTCTCCCACAAGATAAAAAGGGAACCCCGCCAACCGGTCGAGGTTCCCTCCTTTTGTCAGGACTTTTCTTATCCCATAAAATCATCCGACTCTTCTTTCTTCACGGTAATAGTAAAGGTTTTGTTCTCGGAACAATTGAATTTTATAAAATAAGTCCAATCGCTCATACCCCATCTGGTAAAAGTAAGTGGGACCGCACTGTCAGAATAATCATTCTCTGCGCTCTGCATCTCCCAATTCATATCCCCACTCTCATATATCCCCGCACTCACATAAGCATCTATATCCGATGATGTAAAGGTGTAATTGTCATCCGATGGCGGGGTAAAGGTATACCATGTCTCGGTATCTGCCTCCAGAGTAACAGTTGTGGTGCCAACATTCAGGGAACCGGCAATCGGCACCTTAGGCGTGGATGTCAGGGTCACTTCGCCGCTTTTGCTAACCGTAAAGGAAGCACTTCTCTCATAGAATGGAGTCCGCCAGCCGGTACTGTTTGAAATACTATAGTTCCCCTTCTTCAGATATAAAACAGAGCCCTCGCCGACTTCATTGCCGAATTTGTCAAACCAGTATTCCTCGGACAAATTTGCTCCTTCGGCAGACAGGGTAATCTTATAGAGAGGGAGTGAAAAATCCAAAGTCTTATCCGTCGTTTCTACCGAAATACCATAGAAATACTGCCTCTCATCTCCAAGAGGGAAATACGCCATATACTGACTGGAAGGTGCTACATAGGCTTCATATACCCCCGCCTGACTAAAATAGCCATAAAAAACTTCATTATAATACTCATTTGCAGCGTCATTCTCTAATTGAAAACGCGGGCTAATAGTCATGGCAGTACCATCCGCTGCGCGCACTGAACCGGAAATTTTTACTGCACGCAGAACCTTCAGCGTAAAGGTACCATCTACACTGTGATTTTCAGAATCCGTAACACGATATTGTATCTGGTAGTTGCCCGGAGCAATGTCATCTTTTACCCTAATTGTCCCATCTTCCGTATAGATATACAGAGACTCGTTATTCGGGGATGTCAGACTATAAGTATATTCTCCGGTCCCTCCATGTGTAAATGTATTAATACTCTCATCCTCTCCATCCCCGGAAAGTACGGTTTTGTTTTCCTTTGTGGCATATGTTACAAGCTGGCTGCTGCTTCCGATGTAAAAATATACCTGTCTGGTAAAACTTTTGCCCAGTTCATCCTTAGCAGTAATGGTGGTACAGGCACCATTTAATGGTGTTTTGGAAGCTCCTATAATTTTAAGTCCCCATGAATACTCAACGGTTTTATAGCCGGCTGGCAGTCCCGACACCTGATAGGTGCAATATCCTCTTGCCCACTCATCAAACCATACGTTCGTGCTGCTTTCTTCATCTACCGTACCGGCTATATAAATATTTCCCGGAGATGCGTTCACGCCATAATAAAAAACTTCTCCGGAGGCTACTCCATTGAGTTTGCTTATCGTAACGGAGACCCAGGTATTGCTGTTGATTTCATTTGAGGACTCCTCTGTATCAAGTGCCAGTTCATAAATCCGGTTTCCGGAGTTTGTTGCACTGGCAACCTTCAAGGTTTTATTGTAAGCGCCTTTTCCATCCTGCTTTACCTTGACCACAAAATCGGATACCGTCAGGGCATAGGCACGATCCAGGGTGACACGCAGACTTCTGCTGCCCAGCACCTGAACAGAAGAAAGATTGTATTTCACAGATTGTGGCGCCGATGGTGTCGGTGCCGCCGTTTTATCCTTTACCGTTACCTTGCAGGTAGCCTTTTTCTTTCCGGACTTTGCAGTAATCGTAGCCTTTCCTGCTTTCTTTCCTGTTACTACACCTTTTTTGGAGACAGAAGCAATCTTCTTTTTGTCGGAAGACCATTTGACTGCTGCCTTTTTAGGCGAGACTGTCAGCTTCAGCGTCTTTTTTTGTCCCACGGTAATCGTAACCTTTTTCTTTTTCATTTTCAGCTTTTTGGCCTTTTTCGCCGTTTTGCTGCTTTTTTTCGCCTGAGAAACCGATGGAGCCGCTGCTGTCATCGTGACAGTAAGGGCAAATACCATAATCAGGGAAAAAACAAGTTTCATTCCTCTTTGCATTGTTTTGGTTTTCATATTTGTCCTCCTTATAAATATTTATACATAACATTCGTTATGTATCGACTGTTCTATTATACATAATATAAAAACCAATGTCAAATTTTAATACATTTTGGGACTTCCGCTTTTTCCCTCTGGTGTTGGAGACTCAGTTTTTCCGGCCGATTACCTTGACGCCCTTATCCACTTCCAGATTCTCAAGTTTTTTATATTTCCGTACATCTACTTTTTTCAGTTTGTTGCCATATAACTGCAAATCCGTCAGCGTCCCGGCATTAATATTCTTTACATCAAATTTCTTTAACTTAGCGTTGGCATAACGGAAAAAAGACAACTTGTTTTTCCTGCTCAGCTGAATGCTCTTCACTTCCATGCCATCCAGTCTCAGCCAGTTCAATTTATTGTTGGCACTCAGGTTGAGGGTTTTGAGGTTCTTGCAATTCCATATATCCACTTCTGTCAGTTTTTTGTTCTTTGTTGGTGCTACTTCTGCAATCTTGTTACACCTTTCCAAATAAATGGATTGAAGATTCCTGTTGCGGGATACATCCAGTTTCTTTAAATTTTTCATATTGGTGACATAGAGTTTTTTTAATCCCGTCAGTTTGCTCAAATCCAGAGAGTTCAGCTTCGTGCAATACCTGGCGGTAGAACTGCTGCCTGCATACAATGATTTTATACTGCTGTTCTTCTTTCCAAACTGAATTGTCTTGACGTCTACTGACCGCAATGTCAGAGAAGTCAGGCCTCCTAAAGAAGATACATCTAATGTGTCCATCTTTGGCAGGTCCCAAAGTTCCAGCTTCTTCAACTTTTTGTTTCCCTTGAAAACCAGTTTTTTAAGCTCACTAAAGTCAGTAAGGGTTAATTTCTCCAGTTTTGGAAATTTCGAGCAGTCAAAACTCTTTAAGTCCGCCTTGTTGATTTCCAGCGTCTTCAGATTTTTAAGCTGGTATAAGTTGCTCAAATGGCTGACCTTAACCGGATATTCCACATCCCCTTCCGTCGAACCGCCATGCAGCCGAATCGTAAGATTTGATAAATTGCTAAAGTTTTCCAATCCTTTGAAGTCAAATGTAAATTCGTCTTCTGTATAATAGTGATACTCTACCGGCCCTTCTCCATCGCCCTGCTCATCTTTGTTCTTGAATTTCCAGAGCGTAAGAGCCGTTACTGTTTCTGCTTCTTCCTGCTGCAAAATTCCATCCTTGTTCGTGTCAAAATTTTCCAATACATAGGTTTGCAGAAATTCATCCGGAAACGTATTGGTATTAATTTTCACACCATCGCTCTCTGCCGCCACCGCATGGACTGTACCAAAGAGAAACATACAAGCTCCCAGTGTTAATAATGTCAATAATTTTTTCATACGAACCTCCATCCCGGAGCGTCTGCGTGATTTGCACACTACACTCCTTTTGTTTTTTCTATAGATAAAACGATTATAACACAAAAAATGTTGCAAAATCTATTTTAATATATTATGTAAAATTTGGGAAGCTCTAATAATTTGTAATGGAAATGATGTGGATGTCAAAAGCGCTTGCATCATGGAAATATCTTGTCAGAATATTATTCCCAAATCGACAAAAAATAATATTGCAGCAAATTACAAAAACAAAAAGATAAGGAGATGATAGTATGAGCCCTTCCGACAACTCATGCGGCTGTTCTGAAACTCTGGCCATGGCTTCTGTTCCCATGCAGGAATGGTGCGAGCCCTATGACTTTGAGACAGCCTTGACAGAGGGAACCATATTCCCCTGTCTAAATCTGGAATTTCATGGTGCAGAGGACATTAAAAGTTCCCTGAAAACAGAATTTTCCGCCCTTGATAAAGAGCAGGCAGACCGGGAGGCCCTGATGTCAGAAATTTCCACCATCAGCTTTGCCATCAACGACCTGACCCTCTATCTGGATACCCATCCTACCTGTCCAAAGGGTCTGCCTCTCTTTAAGGAACTACTGGAAAAACGGCTGGATTTACTGGCGGAGTACGCCAAAAAGTACAATCCGCTGACACAGATTTCCATGATTACCGGCACTCCTGAAACAAATGAATATGGCTGGGGCGAAGGTCCGATGCCATGGGAAGGAGGAAAAATCTAATGTGGAGTTATGAAAAACGATTGCAGTTCCCTGTAAAAATCAAAAAAACCTGTCCGAAAACCGCCTCGCTGATTATCAGCCAGTACGGCGGTCCCGACGGTGAGCTTTCCGCCTCCATGCGGTATCTGGCCCAGCGGTATTCCATGCCGGTAAAAAAAGTCGGTGGTCTTTTAACCGACATTGGCACCGAGGAAATTAACCATATGGAGATTATCTGCGCTATGGTCTATCAGCTGACCAAGGACCTGACACCGGAGCAGGCAAAAACCGCTGGTTTTGACGCCTACTATATTGACCACACCACCGGTCTCTGGCCCCAGGCGGCAGCCGGCGTTCCCTTTACTTCCCTTGAGTTCCAGTCCAAGGGTGACGCCATGGCCGATTTGTTTGAAGATTTAGCGGCAGAGCAAAAAGCCCGTACCGTATACGAAAATCTTCTGCGGGTCATTGACGACCCGGATGTACGGGCGCCCCTGAAATTTTTGCGGGCAAGGGAAATTGTTCACTTCCAGCGGTTTGGCGAAGCACTGGAAATGACAAAATCCAAAATGGATTCCCAAAACTTTTATTACTTTAACCCGGAATTTGATAAAAAAATGTATAAGCAGGATTTGTAGCAGTGCCATCCCCTCCCATCGAGTCGAACCGAAACGCTTCGCGTTTAATGTTCGCTCGAATGGGAGGAGATGCACTGTTTTTAGAATGCACCGCGCTCTTTGAGTTTTCGGATTTTTAACTCTATGTGTAAAAAGCACTCATCACGGAAAGTGATGAGTGAATATGCACAAGAATCGCCCTGGGAAAACGAGTTTTCCCAAAGCGATTCTGGCGCATATTGACATTGCCGCTTTTAGCGGCAAGTCCTTTTTACACAAATATATAATTTATTAACAAAATCCAGAACCCCAAGACCCTCACTCAAATTAAAATCTCAGGAGCCGGTGGATTTATAGTGGCGTACCCCGAGCCGCCATAACAGATACCCTGGTATCAGGAACAATACAGCGGCCAGGGGCAAAAATACATAACCGGTATTTTCCGTCCGGCCTATGAGATACAAAAAGGGATAATACTGTACCAGTGCGTAGGGAATAATGAAGGTACAAAACTGCAGCATCCGTTTGCCGTATATGCCAATGGGATAACGGCCAAATTCCCTTCCACCATCGGTAAACACATTCATAAATTCCAGCCCCTCCAGGGTAAAAAAGCACAGGGCCGCATATATCAAAAAGAGACCGCTAAACAATGCCACACCGCCAATTATCATAAAAATCAGGGTGACAATTCTGGCGGGAGTCAGCGGGATGTCCGCAACCGCCAGACTGTAGCCAAACATCACAATCCCCTGCACGATACGCCCAATCCTTGTCATTTCAAATTTGCTACCCAGCACTTGCAGGACAAGACCTCTTGGCCGAACCAGTACCCGGTCAAACTCCCCGGTGCGCACCATGGAGGAAAACTGGTCAAAGCCCCGTACTGCCATCTCTGCCAGAGAAAACTGCAGCAGTACAATCCCAAAACAAAGCAGTGACTCCTCATAGGTAAAGCCCTCCACCGACGGGAAGCGCTGAAACATAAAATAGATTCCCAAAAACACACTGAAGGACACTAAAAACTGCCCCAATGCGGTAAGAAAAAATGACATTTTATACTGCATGGCACTTTTCACATGAATGGACACATAATGTCCGTACAGACGTAATCCTTTCATCCCATCAACCTCCTTGAAGCTGTACCCGGCGCAGAGCCACCCGGCATAAAAATTTCCCAAGCAGTATCAGCACCACCACCCAGATGAACTGCACGCCAATGGCCCGCACCAGCTCGCCGCCGGCGATGTCCCCGCTGTAAACCCGGAAGGGGACATTCTGCATGGAGCCAAAGGGAAGAACTTCCATCACCTGGCGCAGCCCATCCGGGAAGAAAGGCAGAGGAATTACACTTCCCGATGCAAAATCAATCAGTGTTACGCAAAATACCTGCAAGCCCTTTGGAGACATGGTAAAAAAGGTGGCTATATATACCAGCATACAGATGGAGATTGTCACCAGAATGGCCAGTATCATGGACAGGATAAAACCAATGGCGGCACCTGCTCCCGCCGGGACAGAAAGTCCATAAGGCGCTGGCAAAAATACTGCCAGCAGAAGAATCGGCAGACACCGCAGGCATACGCCGGAAAGGCGGTTGGCAACCGACCTGGCAAACCACATGTCATAAATATCCGTGGGTCGGCAGAGTTCATACGCCACATTGCCGTTTATTATGGCATCGAAAATTTCATTTTCCATCCGCCATGTCATAAACAGGAATAAAAAGGATTGCTGGAGCCAGATATAGGAGGCCGTGCTCTGCATCGTCATAGGGAAAGCAGAAGCATCCGTCCGGTAAAAGGCGGTGTAAATCATAAGCTCCATAAAGCCCCACATAAACTGTGTTATTATTCCTGCCAAAGCGGCAGCCCGGTACTGCAGTCCCATGGCAAAACGAAGCCGGAAGAAAGACCAGTATTTTTTCATGTCCCCACCTCCTATTCGATGTCATAGGAGCGGTAGAGCTCCGCCACTGTCTCGTCAATGCTCGCATCCTTTTTATGCAGCAGCTCCAGACCGCCATCCATAAGAATGCGGCCTTTGCCAATGAGAATCACCCGTTTTGTCAGCGCCTCGATGTCCTGCATATCATGGGTTGTGAGAATTACTGTTGTTTTGTGGGTTTTGTTTCTCTCCAGAATGAACTCCCGTATCGCCAGCTTGGACACGGCATCCAGACCAATGGTTGGCTCGTCCAGGAACAGAATCCGGGGATTATGTAACAGAGAAGCGGCAATTTCACACCGCATCCGCTGCCCCAGCGACAGCTGTCTGGCCGGTGTTTTTATCATCTCTGAAAGTCCCAGCAGAGTTATCAGTTCCTCTCTGTTTTTATGGTACACCGGTTCGGGAATGGCATAGATGTCCTTTAGGAGTTCAAAGGAGTCCGCCACCGGCACATCCCACCAAAGCTGTGAGCGCTGTCCGAATACAACGCCGATTTCTTTCACATGGGAAACCCGGTTTTTCCAGGGAATGCGCCCATTGATGACGCACTCTCCACTGTCTGGCGTAAGAATTCCGCTTAGAATCTTAATGGTAGAACTTTTTCCGGCGCCATTGGGGCCGATATAGCCCACCATCTCGCCCTCCTGAATGGAAAAGCTGATGTTGTCTAACGCCTGAATCATCTCGTACTCTCTGTGGAATAAACTTTTGCAGGCCGCACGAAAGCCTGCATCCCGTCTCGCTACTTTGTAGCTTTTGCAGATGTTCTTTACTTCAATCATTTTCTTTGTCGGTGCACGCTTTAGAACTATCCTTTGGGATTCCCCACTGCATGTCGTCCTATGGCACCTTCCTCCTGGTAGTTATATTTTCATATCTTGCCAAGTCGGTAGTATTCCCCTGGATTTTGCCAGAAGAATGCGGCTTATACAAAGGAAATCCAGTGTAACACATTTTTCTCAGGAATGCAAGAAAAATTTCCAGACGGCTCCAATACCAGATACAGTTACAAAAACACACGGGAATCCCCAGACTCCCGTGCGCCTTTTTCCGACCTATTTTTTTGTGCATCGCAATGATTTGTAAGACGGTTCCTCCGATGGCCCCACTTTGTCAATGTGAAGTGCCACAATCTGACCCAGTGCGTCGCCCTCGTAGTCCAGCATGTAGGAGCCCCTCTGCATAACCTTCAGCAATTCTTCCGGCTTTTTATTGACATAGGAAACTCCTTCCACGTCGATGGCTATCCCACATTTTTTTGCATGCGCAAATTCTTCCAATATCCATTGGTTTTTCTGCATACGATACTCCATTTCATTTACGGCCCAGACAACAGGCATCCCACTTTACAGCAGCCCTTTGTCTACAAGAAGGCAAGAAGGTGTACCCCGTGATGTAATACCTCCTGCGGCCAATTCCGGTAAAAGAGCCATTTTTTATAAAATCTTTGAATTTTTTTACGATATGTAACTATACTGAATATAGAAATAGAACAACGGAAATTATTAACCTTTATTTTTGTTCTGTATATACTTGTATTATACGCTTCGCCTTTTTCCCGGTTATACACCTCCTCCCTACCTGGCGCTTTTACCTTCACCTGTATTATACTGCGGTGTACCTCGTATAGGCAAGTGTCATTCAGACGAAAATCCATACCATTTAGACGAAAAATTTTCCATTAAAAATATTTCCAGTGATTTTTTTTGCTTAACAGGTTGACTTTAACGGCAATATAACTTATACTTTTGATACAAATACTTAAAAGAAAGGGAGTGTGCTTGTGAAGATAGAACGAATTAGTGAAAACCAGATTCGGTGTACCCTGAATAAACATGATTTGATGGAACGCCATCTGAAAATCAGCGAGTTGGCCTATGGCTCTGAAAAAGCTAAGGAACTATTTCGTGATATGATGGAGCAAGCGAACATCGACTTTGGCTTTGACGCGGATGATATTCCTTTAATGATAGAAGCGATTCCCACCTCAAGGGAATCCATTGTACTGGTAATTACCAAGGTTGAAAACCAGGAAGAGTTTGACGAGAAATTCTCGCATTTTGGACTTCAGGATGAGGACCTGGAGGAGGATGAGGATTTCGATTACGATGAAGAGGAAGATGAGGAGGATGCAGAAACCTCTGTACTGGATTCCCCTGAGATTGTAAACTGCTTTGAGCAGCTCCATGAGTTGATAGAAGAGGCCGAGGCAAGAGAGGATCAGGCGGATTCCCGTGAATTTATTCCTCTCAGTGAGGCTCTTCAGAATAAACGGAAAAAGAAAGCTTCCAAGAAGAAAAAGACGGAAGATATTAATGAACGGATTAAGGTATTTTCCTTTGTTTCCCTGAATCCGATTATCAAAGTTGCCCATCTTATTCCGCCGTCCTATACCGGAAAAAATTCCGTTTGGAAGGATGAAACTGGCAATCGGTACTATCTTTTATTAAACCGCGGCGGCACCAAAAACACATTTCGCTCCACCTGCTCTGTAATTTCCGAGTTTGGTAAGGAAGAAATGGTTACCTACGCCACGCAGGATTATTTCAATGAGCATTTCCAGATTATTATCCGGGATAAAGCTCTTGCCCAGCTGGCACAATTATAAAAAAGAGGCGACTGAGAAACAAGCCCCTCTGTCGGTAGACTTCATCGTCGCCGCAGAGGGGCTTCTTTACATAAAGCACCTGATAAGGCATGGCGCTCCTTGTTCTAGATGTTATTAAGCATTTTTAGCAGCCAGATACTCATTGATTTTGGAAACCAGATCATCACAGTCCATACCATGAACCATGGCCGCCTCCTCCAGGCTCTCTCCCTGAGAAGCCGGACAGCCGATGCAGTGCATGCCGGAAGCCATCAAAATCGGAGCAATTGTGGCATCCTCCTGCAAAATATTTCCAATCAACATATCCTTCGTCACTTCTTTCATCATGTCTATATCCTCCTTTTTAAGGTATTATAGTCAGAACTGGGATACTTGTCAAGAAAGTATGCCCCAATTTCTTATTCGTTATGCAGATTATTCTTCAAACGTATTTTCAATTGGCGGACTGCCATCCCTTTATCTCCTTTATGATATTTCCTTCAATGTCAATTTGACTAATATTATCGTAAAAGGCCCCTGCATAGGAATAGATATATAGCTTATCTTTCTCCACCCGAATACCACCAAATCCTTCTGTCTTTCCTGTAAGTGTCCTGATGTTCTTTACACCATCCGAATTTATCCTGAATAAATTTTTTTCTGTAAAAAACAACATGCAGTCCTCGGTAAAATTTACTCCTCCCACATTCTTTTTATATACTTTTTCCAGTAAATTGTTCTGAACATCCAGCCTTTTTAATCCAGACGAATTCAAATAAATATATCCATTGTTCACGGCCAAAATACTATTCCCTGTAGTATCGTTGTCTATATGAATATTCTTATAAACATTGATTGTGTTTTCAACTAAATCTAATACCCCCAGTCTATTTTTATCCACATCATCAAACTCGTAAAATGCAAACCAAAGCTTATTTTTATAAATGTATATCTGATCAATATTTATATCAAATTCATATATTTTCTGCCTTTCTTTTCCCTCATAATCTACTTTGTAGATATAAGACTTTTCACTTTCCTCATCCTCTTCCACAAAATATATATAGTCCTCTGTAAAAAACAAGGTAGACCAATTTCCGGTATCCAAATCCAGAGAATCTAAAACGATGTCCTCTTCATTTCTCTTACGTTTTAGATGACCGTTCTCGTCCAGATAATATATTGTATCATCCAAAACCTGTACTATACCTAACATTTCCTTCTGTTTCGTAAGTTTTCCTTTGCCATTATCATAGCACATCACAGCATTGGGGCCGTCCGTCCCTTTTTCCAGAAAATCTACAGCATAGAAATAACCATCTTTATATGGGTGGAAAAAAGAACCATTTATGCTATTGTTGTTAATCCGGGTAAATTCATCGTCTTTTTCTACCGTAAACTCTGTCAACTCTTTTTTTGTTGCTATAATCATGTTCTGCTTTGAATCCTTCATGCGAAAACTAACCGGCTCAGTGGATTCATTACTGTTCTCACTATCACTTGTTATGATATTTTCATCCTCTTGTTCTCCCGCTTCATTTTGTATACCGCATCCCACACACAAACAAAAAACATTTATAAGCATAATTATAAAGATTACTTTTTTCATCGTTTACAAGCTCCTCTCTCCCGTTATTTTACCACTTATTCAAAGTTCACCATTTCAACTGCCTGTTACAGTTCCATCATATTCCTTGCTTTTTATCTTCCATTGCCGTATCAATCCCACCATTATAAGAACAAAACAAATACCTCCAAAAAATATCCCTGTACCATCTTCTGTCCAATCAATTTTTAATAATGCTTTATAAAAATTTATGTAGTCGGTTTTGTAATATAAAAATTTGGTTTCCCGGGTTGCCACATCGTATATAAATTCATACATACAGCCGGTGACTAAGAAGGAGCCATAAAACAAACCGAAAAACTTATAAAATTTATTTACATCCACCCATTCTTTCCTGCGTAGTTTATGTATACATGCAGCTGCTAACAAAACCACAGCAATTATTATTGAAGCGGTAAAAGCTAATGCAAATATCCTCTCCTCCTGCCCTTCGCTGTAATGTTCCAGGGAATAATTTCCTAAAATCAAAAATGCTTTTACAAGGCACCAAAAACAAATCAGGTATTTTTCAATATTTTTTCTGAATATACATAGAGACAACGTCAAAAGAATACCAAGTAACCCCCCTCCCAGGAAGGAAACTTTGTTATAAAATATTTGAAATAATATCATGGAGCCCCAGAGAAATCCATTAGCAAAACAAATACCATAAACGGAAACCGTATACCATATCTGCTTTGTCTTCACATCAATTATAAGAATTAACCCTATACAAAGGGAAATGATTTCATATAAAAACATCCCCTCACTGCTGCTAAGTATTTGAAATAAAAATTGCATTTCTACTCTCTCCCTTCGATAAAACATAGTCCCTTCATCAATAACTCTAACCTGTCTAAATCGTAGCACTTTATTTATGAACTGGCAATGATTTTTTACCATCCAGAGTGAATTATTGCACATTTATGTATTCTATTCAAACCATTTCTCCTCCCCGGGATGGTGGCCTGTATATTTTACATCGGTTCCCTCTAGTTTTTTTACAAGCTCTCCATCCAATGTCACCAGATAGTAATCCGGCGTATAGTCTACGCCAATTTCATCA